>JAVRLK010000018.1:8576-9985 GCA_031961545.1 Thermoplasmatota archaeon
GGTGTTACTGCAACGGATATTGTTTTATCCATTACTCAATTCTTAAGATCAAAAAAGGTTGTTGGAAAATTCGTTGAGTTTATTGGTGAAGGTATAAAATACCTTTCATTACAGGACAGGACAACAATATCTAACATGGCTCCTGAATATGGTGCAACAGCAGGTTTGTTCCCTGTGGATGAAATAACATTAAGGTACATGAAGTTGACAGGAAGGGAAAAACTTGTTCCAATAATTGAAAAGTATATGAAGGAACAGGGTCTTTTCTACACGGGTCAGGAATATTCATACGATGAATTTTATGAATTTGATCTTTCATCGGTTGAACCATGCGTTGCAGGACCTAAAAATCCAGATGAAAGGATACCGTTAAAGAATCTTCCTGATGAGCTGAAGAAACTTGCAGGAAGGGAAAGAAAGGAGATTGAACTTGAAATTTCAGGAACAAAATACAAATTTGGTGATTTTTCCGTATCTTTGGCTGCAATAACAAGCTGCACAAACACATCAAATCCATTTGTTTTGATGGGTGCAGGCTTAATCGCAAAGAATGCTGTTGAAAGGGGACTTAAGGTAAAACCATTTGTGAAGACAAGCCTTGCACCTGGATCGGTTGTTGTTACAGAATATCTAAAAAATTCTGGTCTTTTACCGTACCTGGAGGCTTTAGGATTCCATGTTGTTGGCTATGGATGTACAACATGCATAGGGAACAGCGGACCCCTTGTTAAAGAAGTGGAAGAGGTAATGAAAAATTCCGATCTTTATATAACAGGAGTTCTAAGCGGAAACAGAAACTTTGAGGGAAGGATAAACCCATACATAAAAGGTGCATTCCTTGCATCACCCATGCTTGTTGTTGTTTATGCACTTTCGGGAAGAATGGATATAGATTTTGAAAAGGATCCTGTTGGTCTAGATCCTAATGGAAAGCCAGTTTATCTTAAAGATATTTGGCCATCGGATGAAGAAATAAGAACATACATTGAAAAATATGTTAGCTCTGATCTTTATAAAGAAAAATATAAAAACGTATTTGAGGGTGATGAGAACTGGAAGGCATTGAAGATACCTCAGGGAGAATACTATGAGTTTGATCCAAAATCCACATATATAAGGGAGCCGCCATGGTTCAGTGACTTTTCCTTTGAAGAAAAACCTCTGAAAGATATAATAAATGCAAGGATACTTGCAATATTCGGTGATAACATAACAACAGACCATATTTCCCCTGCAGGAGCTATTGTTTCGGATCCAGGAATTTTAAAGAATCTTGATTTCAACGATAAGGAAAAATTGAAGAACATACCGCCTGCTGCAATTTATCTCCTCCAGAATGGTGTTAAACCCGAGGATTTCAACACCTATGGATCAAGAAGGGGTAACCATGAGGTGATGGTGAGGGGAGG
>JAVRLK010000018.1:10085-17029 GCA_031961545.1 Thermoplasmatota archaeon
TATCCATTTATCCTTGCACATAAAGGCGAGACCTGTTCGGTCTGAACGGCAACTATTTCAGGTATTTTATCAATTTCACCCGAATCGAACAAATGTTTGAAACCCTTGAACATGCCTATCAATAATGTACCTGCTGAAACAGGGACAAAAATTCTATCTATTTTTCCTAGATCCTCAAATATTTCATAGGAAAGTGTTCTTATCCCATCTCTGAACTCAGGCATAAAGACATGGCTTGCATATATTCCATGATGGTTTTCCGCAGCCCTCTGAACGTCCTCCCTTGATCCCTTTACTTTGAAAATATTCGCACCATAAGCATCAATCTGCCTTATTTTTCCAGGCATGGTTTTTTCAGGAACGAATATGTTAACCTTAAAACCAGCAGTGATTCCATAGGCTGCAATTGCAGCACCTGCATTTCCAGAAGAATCTTCATTTATTTCTTCAATTCTGTACTCATCCTTTTTTGAAAAAAGGAATGAAATCAATGTTTTTGCCCCTCTATCCTTGTAAGAAAAAGTTGGTGAAAAATAATCAAGTTTAAAGAAAATATTTCCTTTCTTCAAAATTGGTGTCTTTATTTCTCCCAGAGAGATCCATTTATCTATGTATGGGAAGTTATTTTCCCTGTAGGGAAAATCTATATCCATATCAAAGGGTGCACCGCAATATTTGCATCTTTGTTCAAAGCCCTCCCTTTTCCTACCACATTTTGTACATTTCACTTCCATAAAAACACCTCTTTTTAAATATTACAGCATTATAATGAATTTTTCATTTTAATTTCATTTTTAACCTTTTCCCATTTTTCTATTCCACCGGGAACAACAATAAAAATGGGATTCGTTTCAATTTTTTTCACATTATTCAATTTTCTCAACCATTCTCTGTTCCTTTCTCCCAATTTTATCTTTAACAATTCCATTTCATATTCAACCTGACCCCTTGTAACAGGTATTTTTTCTTCCAGATTTTTTTCAATTTTATCTATTTTATTCACATTGAAATTGTAACCCCTGTTTTTAGCCTCTTCAAAAATATAAATAAGATAAACATTTATGGATGCCCTTGGATTTTTTGTATTATAAAATCTGATTAACTGGGGATGGTTTCTGTACCCTTCAGTTTTTCCATAGATTACCTCTTTTGCCAGTAGAGCTTCTCTCCAAAGGGCCACAAGACCTTTAGGATCAAGATATTTTGGATGTATGGACCATAAACGCATTTTTCCTCAAAATTTCAATGATCCATGAATATTTAATGATTTTTCATTGATTTATTTTTTATAGTCTGAAATTTACCATGATTATTAAATAAAAATTGCAATCTAAGAATATTTTTGAGATTCCCAGATCTTATTATTTAATCTTTGTAAGAATGTAAAACATTGCAAATATTCCGTAAATTGGGAATATAAGGATGGTTATAAACATAAAGCTAAATCCCATGGAGTATGCTAGGGGAAATAGAACTAAAGGTGCAATAATATGCCCCGAAGATCCAATGAAAGAAAATTCCCATGTGCCTTTTGCGACCAGACCTGGAGGATACAGTTTTCTTGGAAGTGTATATATTGCAGCAATTACAAATGCTTCAAATTGTACGAAAAATACAGCAAGGTACAATATTAAATTTGTAACTTGTAATGCAAGCAATATAAAACCAGGAACCGCAACCAAATAACCAAAAATGCTAGCATAAATAAGAGCTCTGTATCCTAAATTTTTAGTGTATAGAAAATATCCGATTAATCCTCCAACTATGGTTGCTCCAGCCCCCCAGAACCCAAATATGTTCATTGCCATCACTATATCTTTTGGATCGTATGTAACTAGATAGTCTGGTAATATGCTGCCCAAAACAAGATTGAATCCAGCAATAGACATCCATAAAAATCCCATTATCCATGTTATAGACATTTTTACAGTGGTTCCTTTCTTTTCTTCTTTTAGTACATTTAAAGCATTTTTATTTTTACTTAAAAGAATAACAAATGGAATAATAAGAATGAATGATAGTAATCCCAGTATTGCATAAACCAAGTCAGGGTTCATGTTTGCCAGGAAAGGCAAAGCGCTTCCTATAGACACACCTGCAGGTATTCCAGATATGGAAAACGTGCTTGCAAGTATTCTACTGCGTTCGTTGTAAATATAAGAATAGCTCAGGGAAAATATTTCCATCAAAATTGTTGCTTCGCCTTGTATAAACCTGAATGCCAGAAGCAATACAAAATTATTAACATAGGGCATAGATATTACTGTTGCAGATATTACAGCCAGAACAATAAGTGTGGCAAGTGTCATGTTTTTATGGTACTTTAAAACTCTGGCTATGAGCTTGCCAGTGGGCATACCTGCAAAATAAAGTAATGTGCCAAGATAGAGCAATAAATTCGGGTTAGTATTTGTGATCTTGGAAAAATAATCGATAAAAATTACAAATGATGAAAGAGAAGACAATAATACCGCAGCCATTACAAATCCAGACAACGGCAGATATAATTCTGTCCTGCTCATAATGTATCACTTATCCACAAGCCCTTAATGTTGATTTAAAATATAAAATTAATAGGTAATATGTTACCCTTATTTTTATTAGAACTGATCGTGCAATTTAAACAAATACCCATGCATATAGAATGTAAAATTATAAGAACTTTCGTTGTAAATTCAATTGATCATGCTTGGTGAGGGATTGGAAATAGGATAATAATATAGATGCAGAGGAGAAATTCAACATAACATTATTGAAAGAGAATTCAATATATTGGAATAAATGAAAAAATGAAAAATTATTATTTCAGGACTTAAAAAATTCTTGGATTTTTTAAAAATTGAGCATAGTGTTTTTGATTTACCATTTGCACGCCAGATTTTAATCTTGGCACAGTTGCATAAAATCTTTCTTGTTAAGATTTCTGGATTACAGCAAGTCTTTCAAATTATTTATGTAAAATCTTTAAATTGAAGAGGAATCACCTTTTTTTATCGGTTTGAGGGGCATTCCAGAACCTTAATGATACGATCGCATGTTTGAATATTATAATTCTATTATCGTCTTTTGTTAAAATTTCTATCTCATACTGTCCCACCTTTGTCAATTTCCCGAGAATCTGGCTGTTTAGGATGGTAGTAATCATTACATCTTTGTTTATATCATCATTTGTTATCAGTCCTGTTACACTGTATTTTGTTTCTTTCTTTTTTTCTTTCGATTCTTCATTTTTGTTTAAGTTTTCATTTTCCATTTATATTTCACCTCCTTTAAAGGAATTTAATTTTGCACATGAACAAAAAAGAAAACAAGAATAAATAAATTTCTCAATATTTTTTGAAATCTCCACCAAAGTGATATAATAAATATTTAAACTGACATACGCGCCATATTTCTGTAAATTCATTTTATAGGTTGTTTTGACTACCATAACATTTTAACTCTATTTATCCCCTAACTTGAAGGAAGAGCTTTATGATCTGATATAATTTTTACAAAACTACCATAGATATTAGTGATTTCTCTCCTTTTTAAAAACGGCACTTTATCAAATTTTTTGTGAAAAATAATGAGAATAAAGGAAAATCTACATTATTTTAAAGCTCTTTAAATGGTGTGAAATTTTTAAATCTCCATCATTACCTCTACTTGTTTTTCAACATTTGAAAATTTTTGGCCCTTTTTTGAAAATCCATGTCAAACCTATCTTTAAAATTCATTCAAAAATATCCTAAGTGTTGATCTTACGCTTAAAACTTTTCCATTTTAGATTTTTGTTTGGGTTTTCCATTTTTATATTTTCCTGACTTCATTCCTTTCATGGAGTAATCACTCAATTTTTTAAGGACATAGAAGTAATCCCTTAAAACAGCGTTAATTTCCTTAGTTTCATTGATAAGCTTTCCATTTTCCATATGGGAATAGGGGATCTCTGCAACAATAGTAACAAAATTATTTTTCAGACCAAGACTGAAACGGAAGAGATGTGGATCTTTATTTTCCAATTTTTCCTTAACCTCTGAAATAAAATCAAAGAATTGATCGGAAGGAACCGTAACCAATAAATTTTCAACATTAAAAAAAATAAGATCTCTTTTTATGGTAACCTTTGGATTATCAATTTTCTCCTTCAATATAATAATATTAAAGATAGTAGTCTCTCCTGTCTTTTTATCTACCGATATTAATTTTGATTCATTATTCTTTTTGAGATCCTCCGGAATCCTCAGTAGATTGTCCAAGGACCCAATAAAAACCGCTTTATAAGGTTCCTTTAGAAATTCCCTGTCTATTTCTTCATTTAATTCTTTCAAAAGTTCTGAAGGATCCATGCTCATGTCACCTCGTTTATATGATAAAAATAGGAAATGATCTTTATTACAGGGGTATAGATGCTCATATGGAATGTATAAAAATTGTTTTCCGGATATTTCTTTGTCTCCTTCTTCAATTTATCAAAGAATGCCCTTAACCCATTCAGAATAAAATTATTATCAGTTTCGGAATTATGCCATTTAACATGGTCAAAGTTATGATTTTTAATATTGTTTAAAACTTCATTGGGATCATTGAAAACCTTGTCGCTATGTCTTTTTTCCTGCTTTTGAACAGAACCCTCACATTGATTGAATTCATAGAAAAGTAGAATCAAATCTTTAATTTTCCAATTTATCTTTCTCATTTCATTTGTATTTAAATCAATTTTTTGGAATTTGCTTGAAAAGCAATCTTTCTGATTTTGTATGAATTGGCTATAAATTCCCTTGATCTTAATTAGTATGATATTCATATCCTTTCAACTTCTATAATAATTCCATATCCTGATAATACTAATGGGTTCATTTTTTCATCTTCGGGATTAAAATATCATATAAAACCTTCTTGGAATATTCATTCTCAATTATTTTTCCACTTAAAGCATCAATAATAAAATATGCTTTGAGTGTTATTAATAAGGGATTTTCATTTCCAATATTTTTTGTTGAAATTATTTGTTTAAAATCTTCAATAAATGGTTGAATATTTCCTATATTCTCTTTATTTTCAATTTTTAAATTAAGGGTTTGAAGATCTTTTTCTATTTTTATTAAATCATCCATATTAAAAATTCTTAAAAGAAATAGTGTAAAGTTGGCAAAAAATTTTATTTTATTTTCAGCCTCAAAATTTAAGAAAAATTTCAAACTTGAAGGAGAAGTAGACAATATATTTATGAGTTCTTTCTTTTGAGGAGGTAAAAATATTGAATTTACAAAATCATTTAAAATCTTCATTACTGAAATGGAATCATTTACAATAGGACTTTGGGAAAGGGAATATTCAGTTAATTCTATTAATTCTTCTGGAGAATTATTAAGTAAAGGTAAAAACTCCTCCTCCAATACATCTTTTTCTTCTGTAAACTCTTCTTTTGATAACTCCATTACTATTTTAGCCTCCTCATCTGACATTTCAGAAATAAAAGCATTAAATTTATTATCGTCTATATATATATTTATAAGTTCAATTATAAATTGTAACCCTAAGTTAATTAAACCATATAATAAGAAATCATCTTTTGAAAAAATACTTTGAGTGTACTTTGTTTTCATAAAATCAAGAGATAGACTCTGATCATGATCATAAATATAGTTAAATGTATTTTTAAATGCTGTAAATGTTTCCTCTATGTAATATTTATCTGGTTTACCTTTTCTACCACTTTCTTTCTTAATTAAATTATCAGAGAGTAGATAGTTTACATATTCTCTAATTCCTTTTTTATTTCTAATATTAAGTTTGGTTCTCAAATATCTTCTAATATCATCAATTTCACAATATGGATTATCAGCTATGAACAACAAAATTTGATATTTAGTTTTCTCAACTGGCTCTTTTTGACCTCTTTCCCTTCTTTTCTTTTTTGCAGGCATGTTAAATAATATGACCTTACTGTATAAAAATTTTTTACAACATTATACCATTTAAAATTGGAGGTGTTAAAAATGTGGTTTAGATTTACGAATAGAGAAGACCAAAAGTCAAACATAAAACTTAGAGTTATTCGAAAATGTCTAGATAAAACATACACATCAAAGAACTCTGAAACAGGGATCTAAATTAGGAAATTTGGAAACTTTCTCTTTTGTTTTGCAAATGGATGTGTAAACTATGCCAAAGAGACCTTTTTCTAAAAAAATTAAAACATTTGAGGAATGGCTGGCTAATTTTAAAGGATCTGAGAGTTATCGTAATAGAATAATCAGAGCCCATACAAAATATCCAAATGCTACACTATCATAACTCCAAGGTCATGCTAGGAAAAAGGAAAAGAAAGTATCTGAGTTAAAAGAAAACCAATTTACAAACAACCATGGAATTTTTTGTCCAAAAAAGATCAGAATCAAAGAAAAAAGGCATTAGCTGTACTTAGTGAAGTAAGGAAAAGGAATATCACTCATAAAAGCTTGTAAACAATTACATACAACACCAAAAACAGTTATAAAACACACCAATGCTTTCAAAAAAGTAAAAGGGATATGGATACTCAAACCCTATGACAAAATATCCAGAGTTATGAGAATCAATGATAATGGAAAAGAAGTTGATGTAGAAATAAATGATTCTAGGATTGCATCGGAAATTGGAATATATCAATCAGCTGTAAATGAATTTTCAAGAACTGGAAATGTCAATGTTCTTTTACTATTCAATAAGCCTTTCAAAGATGCAAAAGGAAACATCCACTATTTTGAAACAGACCCTGATAAGCTATATGAAATAAATGAAAGTCGAGAAGAACAAGAATTCTGAGAAATTTACAAACCTTAACTCCGATTTGTAGGGAATATATCCAATCCAATTTTCTCGTTTAGCATTTTCACCTTATTTGGTATTTCAGTGATTATACTTTTTTCTTCACCCTCTATTATGTATACTGTGGAAAATTCCTCAAGAATATCTAT
>JAVRLK010000019.1:0-16204 GCA_031961545.1 Thermoplasmatota archaeon
ATAAATAATTGATATGAAGGTTCTTTACAAAGAAAGGGGAGTTGCTTCTGTTGTAGGTACCCTTTTCGCTCTTCTCCTCGCCGTTACTTTACTATCACTCTTCATGACTCAATACGTTCCAACATACATGCATTCATCCGAGGCCCAAAGAGATATGAATTTACTTTCACAGTATTCACAGATTAAAGCAAATATAGATCTTTTAATCTCAACCGGACAGCTTAATTACACAATTTATTCTGTCCTAACGCTGGGTGCAAGCGGTATACCATTCTTCGGCCCATCATCCCCAAGTTCCTTAAGAATTATTTCCGTTAGCTCGGGATCACCATTGCTTTACATAAATTTCACAAGCCAGGGAATTCCCGTATCAATTTTGTCAGGAGGAATGATAGATTCCTATGCCTATAATGCCTATTATGTTCAGGAAAGAATAGCATACTTTGACGGCTTTGTGATAAGGGAAAATGTTAACCAGAACAGTTCATCAATATATGTTGGAACGGAATTTACAATAGCTAATGTTAATGGAAATTATTATATTACATTGACTGTTTATAATATAATTGGTTCAAATTATTATTATGTTGGAACAGATTCAAAAAATGTTGGTGTTTCTGTACTCGCGGTTGTCAAGAATACATATTTAACAAGCAAAAATGTTTATTTTAATGCAACAGGTGAATTTGGAAATGTTATACTAAACTGGTATTACAATCAGGCTTACTCCTTCTTCAACGATCCCAATGTTTCACTAATAAACAATTCATTGATGTTCTCAAATGTTGCACAGATTACCCTTACGGATGCCTATGTTTATGCGCAGGTTTCAACGTGAGGTGGTAGAAAATGGAGATACTCAATGGAATAAATGTAAAACTTAACAAATTCTATGCAAAAATTCTGAAGCAAAACGGACCATATAAGGTTAAACCAGTTCAGGGTACAACAGAATTTAGTGCATTAACACCCATCCCAAAGGTTGAAAATCCAGATTTTAAAATTGAAAAAATATACAAAATTAATTACCCTTATACATTTGCAAGAATTTTATTCAACACGAAGGAATACGATTATTATTATGAGGTTATTGAACCTCCCCTCAGTGAATATCTATCAAAACTCTTGAAGGAAATTTATACATCATTCTACCACACACTCAAGTTTGAATGGTACCTTAAGAGTGAAAGGGAGAAGGAGGCTTACCTTATAGAAAGTGTCAGAAACTTTCTTCTATCGAGGGAAATTGAGGTTTCACCGCTTGATTTTGATAGAATATCATATTATATAAAGAGAGATTTTATAAAATATCAGAAGATAGATCCATTGATAAACGATGAAAACATAGAGGATATTTCATGCGATGGTGTTAATGTTCCAATATACATTTACCACAGGGAATATGGATCCATAAAAACAAATGTAATTTTCCATGATGAGGATGAACTGAACAGCTTTATAGTTTACCTTGGCCAGAAATGTTTAAAGCAAATATCTGTCTTTGACCCAATTCTTGATGGTACAACACCAGAGGGGCACAGGGTACAGGCGACATACAGTAATGAGGTAACAACACGTGGAGGAACATTCACAATAAGAAGGTTCAAGGAGAGACCATTCACACCAGTGGATTTAATAAAATTTAAGACGGCAAGTCCGGAAATGGTGGCATATTTCTGGCTCGGTGTTGAGATGGGTGAATCAATGATAGTTGTTGGGGGACCGGCAAGCGGTAAAACATCCACACTTAACAGCATTGCAATATTCATACCGCCCGCAGCAAAGATCATTTCAATAGAGGATACAAGGGAAATAAATCTACCACACCAGAACTGGATACCTGGTACAACAAGAAGCGGTGTTGGAGAAAAATCCGCAACAGGTAAGGCAGCGGGTGAAATTGACATGTACGATCTTGTCAGGGCCGCATTGAGGCAGAGACCCAGGTATATAATTGTCGGAGAGGTGAGGGGAAGGGAAACGTACACCATGTTCCAGGCCATGGCAACAGGTCATACAACCTATTCAACCATGCACTCCGAATCAGTCAAGGCAATGGTTAACAGGCTTGAAAATCCTCCAATAAGCGTATCAAGGATTCTTATGACAGCATTAAATAATGTTATAGTACAAACACAGGTAAAGGTAAGGAACGATTATGTTAGAAGAATAAAAGAGGTTGTTGAAATAGTTGGATATGAACCTGAAACAAATGAATTAATAACAAATACAGTTTTTGAATGGGATCCTAAAAGGGATGTACATGTTTTCAGGGGCCATAGCTATCTTTTCGATAAACTTATGAACATAAAGAACTGGACACATGAGGAAATGGATGAGGAGTTTGAAAGAAGGATCACAGTTATCAAATATCTTGTTAAAAAGGATATAACTGATTTCAGGGAAATATGGAAGGTAATAACGGATTATTATAAAGATCCAAAGGGCACAGCTGAAAAAATAATGAAGGAAATGGGTGATGAAAATGAACATTAACATCTTTAAAAGACAGGTTCAGGTTCCAAAAGAGGGGGAAATATACAAAATAAAACTACCGAAGGGTTTTCTTCCATCATACATATCACTTTCACCTTACAAAAGGCTTGCCTACAGGTTATTTAAAAAATATGCTGAAAAAAATAGAAATCTCGCGAAACTGGAGGATGATCTTCTAAAAGCGCACATACTTATAAGGCCTGTGGAATATGTTTCATATGTTTATTTAACAACAGTTCTTTCATCCATACCTTTCATTTTACTTTTGATCCTTTCACTTTTCCTTGGAAACTTTTTATTTATATTCTTCTCAATAATAGGATTGATACTTGCACCATCAATGATATACATGCTTTTGATCAACAATCCTTCATCCATAGCAAAAACAAGGGGAAGAAAGATTGATGGTAAATTACCCCAGACAATGAATTTTATAGCTGCCCTTGCATCTGCGGATGTGAACGTGGATGTGATATTCAAGGAACTTGCAAAAAGACCTGAGTACGGAGAGGTGGCAAAGGAGGCAGAATGGATAACAAGGGATACAGAATTGCTGGGTAAGGATATTCTAACAGCACTGAAGGATGCGGCAAAAAGATCTCCAAGTTCGAAATGGAGCGATTTCCTTCAGGGTGTTGTTACAACATCAACATCAGGTGGCAGGCTTAAACCATACTTCATTGCAAAGGGTGAAGAATTTGAAAATGAACTAAAACTCCAGATGAAAAGAATGCTTGAAACATTATCTATTTTTGCCGAAAGCTTTGTCACCGTTGGTGTTGCATTTCCTCTATTCCTTATAATAATAGTTGGTATCATGGCAATTATTACACCCAATGCATCACTTTCCATTCTTTTACTTTACTTTGTTGTTTTTATGATGCTACCAGTTTTAATAGGTGTTTTTGCATGGATAATAAAATCAACAAGTGAGGTGGTTACATGAAAAAAATTTACGTTATAATCATATCAATTTTACTCACCTTAATATTCCTTTTCCTTGGTATTTTATCAATAGAAGGTAAATCAATAATACCATTCCTGGAACCCATGGACTATTTTGTTGCAGCAACAACATCCCTGTTTTTACCCTATGGCATTTATTATAACAATGAGAGAAGGAGAATAAAGAAGATAGAGGAAAGGTTGCCTGACTTTCTTAGAGATGTTGCCGAGGCTGGAAGATTCGGTATGACACTTTCTGAAAGTATAATTGTTACATCAACAGGAAAGTACGGTGCCCTGACAGATGAAATTAAGAAGATGGCCGCACAGATAAAAATGAATGTACCTGTGAACGATGCTTTAGAAAGCTTCAAGGAAAGGGTAAAATCACCACTTGTTGAAAGAATGGTAACAATAATCATAAAGGCAAATGAAGCTGGAGGAAATGTTGCAGATGTACTTAACATGGTTTCACATGCGGCACTTGAATCCCAGATGGTTGAAAAGGAAAGGAACATTGAAATGCAAACATATGTGTTTGTCATGCTCATAGCCTTCGGTGTTTTCCTTGCAACAATTTTAATCCTGAGCGCATCCTTCTTCCCCGAAATGTACCAGGCCGGACAGGCCGTTTCACACATAAGCACGGGTACAACAGGTGCAATAATGATCAATTATCAGCTTATACCCCAGGTAAAATTTCTGTTTGTTGTTGCAACGCTCATCAACGGTTTTGGTGATGGAATACTCGCTGGCGTTCTATCGCAGGGAAAATATGAAGCAGGATACATGATGGCTGCTGTATTGATGCTTTCGGGTTACATATTTTTAAGGGTACTTGGTATAATATAGGTGAGAGAAATATGGTGGAAAAGCTCAGAGAACCTTTATATCTTAAAATTGTAAAACCTTTCGTTAAAGAGGATCTTGAGGGAAAAAGTTTCAAGGTAAAAGTTCCAGGTGGGAAAAGTGAAAACATAAATTATGAAACACCAATACCCCAAATAACAGATGAGGATCTTAAACAGATTGATTTGCAGAGTATAGAAAGTCCATATTCCTATGTAAGGATACTCTTCAGCAATTCAAGGAATGAGTATTATTACGAAGTCATAGAACCACCATTGAATATAACAGAGGAAAAGCTATACAAAAAGTTGAAGGATGATATGATTGATCTTGTTGAATTTCAGAATCTTCAAACAAAGAAGGAAAGGGAAGAATATTTGATAAAATTGCTCAACGATGCCATAGAGAAGGAGAATGTTTCAATTTCTGATGAAACATATGCAAAGTTTATATATTATATTAAAAGGGATTTTGAAGGATACGGGCCAATACAGGTACCAATGCTTGATCCTGATGTTGAAGATATATCTTGCGATGGTGTAAACATACCTCTTTACATATATCATAGAAAATATGAGAGCGTCAGGTCAAACCTTAAATTTGAAAGTGAGGATGAGCTAGATAAATTTGTCATATGGATCGTCCAGAAATCCGGAAAACATATCTCGATTGCAACACCAATGGTAGATGCAACAATGCCTGATGGATCCAGATTGCAGGCAACACTTGGAAAATACGTAACAAAAAGAGGATCATCCTTCACAGTAAGGAGATTCAAGCCAAACCCGTTCACTCCAATTGATCTGATAAAATTTAAAACCATGTCAAGGGAAATGGCAGCATATTTATGGCTTGCCGTTGAGAATGGATTAAGCATGATAATTGCTGGTGGAACTGCATCGGGAAAAACAACCACATTGAACGCCACACTGCTCTTTATACCTCCAAACGCAAAAATTGTGAGCATTGAGGATACAAGGGAATTGAACCTCCCGCATGAAAACTGGATACCAGGCCTTGTCAGGGAAGGTTATGGTGAATACAATCCAGTAACGGGAAAAAGGGCAGGTGAAATTGACATGTTTGATCTTCTTACAGCTGCTCTAAGACAGAGACCCCAGTATATTATTGTGGGAGAGGTGAGAGGTAAAGAAGCATACACTGTTTTCCAGGCAATGGCAACTGGAAAAACATGCTACACAACATTCCATGCTGATGATGTGAAATCACTTGTTCACAGGCTTGAAAACGAACCAATAAATCTTCCCAGGGCATTGCTCACATCGCTTGATCTTATTCTTTTACAGGGACAGGTAAAGGTAGGTACAAAAATGACAAGGAGGGTGAAGAGTTTAACAGAAATTGTTGCAATAGATCCTGAAAGCGGAGAACTTGTAACAAACAATGCTTACACATGGAATCCCAGTGATGATACATTCAATTTTTCAGGCCACAGTTACGTTTATGAAAAAATAAGCACAATAAAGAACTGGTCCCCAAGGAGAATGGAGATTGAGGTGAAAAGGAGGGAAATGGTACTTGAATACATGGAAAAAATAGGTGTGACAAATTACAGGGAAGTATCAAGGATAATTGCAGAATATATCAAGGATTCGGAGAGGTTCATAGAAAAAATACAGGATGTTCTGAAAAAATAATAAAATTATTTTTTATCCTCTTCCTGTGGTAATGGTGACCCGCATACCTTGCAGAACTTTGCACCCTTTGGATTGAGTGTGTGGCATACGGGGCATTCAACAGTTGGCTTTTTCTCCTCCTCTTTCTTTTCTAACCATTTTTCGAATGTCAGGAACTCAGGTTTATTTGCCCACCATGAATAAAATTCCTGGTCAGTGAACTTATGACCGAGATCCCTTTCAGCCTCATCCTTGTATTTCTGTATATCAAGCAAATATTCATTCCTTAAAGAAAGATATTTTGAATATTCTGGATCATCCTTATCAAGGTAAACCGTACCGCATACAGGGCAGTACTTGGCATCCTTCTTTATCCAGGATCCGCAGTTTCCGCATTTGACGTTCTCCTTTTCAAAAACAACACCGCATACAGGGCATTTTTCAGCATCCTCAGGTATTAAACTTCCGCAGTTTCCACAGACCATGAGATGTTTGGATTGCTTTTTATATTTAAGTAAAGAATAACCGAAGAATCCTGCTATTAAAGCAACAACAACAATTATGGCTATCAACCATACTGGTAAAGAGAATGGCCTTGCATTAACTATAAGTTCTGATGGCTCTGTTACCTCATACATCTTACCAAAAAGCTGGTATGAAACATAAACCTGGTATATGCCAGGATTTGTTATTTTAACACTAACACTACCCATGTTATTTTCTCCAATTGGAACAATGTAAGTTGAACCAGCAACCGTTACGGATAAAGTTATGTTGTTTATGTAAACATTCCTTCCCTGCTGTTCTGTTGCATTAACATTAATAACAAAGAATGTTAGTGTTGTACTATCTCCTGAATAGAATGAATAGTATGTTGAATACATGATTATTTTAATGGCGGGTGGAACAGTTGTATATGTTAATTGCACAATCCTAGGTCCCTGAACTACCTGGGGTATGGAATTGTAATTTGCAACAATTGTTATATTGTTGTTTCCAACATTCAAGGCTGTAATATTAACATATTTTTGGAATTTAACTCCCGGTGAAAGGTTTGAAACATTGAAAATTTCAAGAAGATTATTGTTGTTGTAAACATATACTGTTGTGTTTCCGTATGCTGTCCATCCCCCGGTGTTCTCAATGTTTAAAAGCAAAGTTATGTATGTGTTCTGTGGTACATTCGATAAAGATTGCACGTATTGACTTGGTATAAAGGTGCATGATAACATTATGTTTGGCTTTTGTTTTACTACTATCAATCCCTGCTGGATAATAACAAAGTATGGATAAATTCCAGGATATGTTGCTACAACCTCATATGTTATGTTCAGTTGATTTAAACCGTTAAAGTTTAGTGTACTTGTGTTTAGATCATAAAGAATTGAAAGTTTATTCCCAGGATTTGGATAGAAATATGTCTTTTCAAGGTTTATTGTCGGGAAAATATAAATGACTGTTAAATTCCTTATGTTACCGTTTGAAACTGTCAAATTAGTATAAATTGGAACAACAGTTCCATTCATGTAAGGACCTAACGTGTTATAATCATCATCACTTATGTATGGATAGTTTATGTTCAAATTAATGATATTGTTACTGTAGTTCAGTTCGCTTACAGCCATGTTTGAATTCAAAATTATCTGAATAGTATAACTTTTTCCGTATATGAGAAAGTTTGTTGATAGATTTGCATAAATGTTTCCATTCAAATAGTATGAGTTGGAATATCCCAGAACAAGGTTATCAGTTAAATCAAAAAATTCAACCTGTATTGTTGGAGCGTATGATGGAACAATGTTTTTAACACCTATTTCAATAGTTATTTTCAATGGCATTGGTGAATTGTATGAAACATTTCCAGTTATGTTGTACCACGCTGAAATAGGATAAAAGTCAATTTCACCAGGATATGAAGCAGAATAATAGGTTGTTTTATTAATATTCCAGTAATATATTACTGAAACATTTGCATAATAATTACCCTGGTATGTTGGATAAAACTCGAAGGAATATGAAATTGACTGATATGGAAAGAAGTTTGATGACCAAGTTTTGTACAATGTTCCATTGGGTTCATTCAAAACAAGGTTAACAATAACATTATTTGCACTATCCATTCCATTGTTTATAACGGAGAAATTCAAAAATGAATTTGAGTATAACATGAAGTATGAGAATGAAAGATTACTCACATAAAGATTCACATCCGGATACATTTTTACAACCTTTTCCATGAAATTGTTTGAATAGTTACTTTCATAAATTGTCCTGTATGGGTTTGCATCTACACTCAATGTGTAATTACCAGGTATGGAAACATTGTCAAAATAATTTATTGTTGCCGTTGTGTTTTTATTAACTAGAATGTTAACATATGTTGATCCTATCTGTTTTCCATTCAAATAAAAAATAACTGGAACATTCGTGACATTTTTACCAAGGACAGTTAAAACTGCTGAAATTGAATATGTTTTTCCATGAACCAGGAATTCTGGAACAATAAGATCCTTTACCTGTATATCTGGAACAACAATTATAATCTTCCTCCATGCATTGTTTCCGGATACGTTAAGGTTGGGGAAATAATCAACCGAGACAGATATATTTTTAAGGATCCTTCCACCCTGCGTTAATGTTAAATTATAATTACCAACATAAAGTGCATTTGGCCAGAAAATGTTCTGAACTATATCCGAGAGAACAGGTATGGAAGCTATGCCTTTTGCATTTGTTACATTATAAACTCCAGGGATCTGATTAACTATGAATGTGTTCAGGCTGTTAACCTGCTGTGCAGTTGTATAAACATTACCGTTTACATATATGGGCAGGATGTTTGAATTATATGTTACGTTTATATTTGGCAGGGGTGCACCGTTGTAATTTGATACGTTAAGATCTATGTACCTGTATATGTAAATTGTTGATGATTGGTCCCCTATATAATATGGTGGATCAAGGTAAAACGTGTTCTTCGGTATTGTTAAATTTATAAAGTAAGCAACACTGTTTTTCAGAAATATAAAATTCTTATCCGGATTTCCATTTGAATTGTTGGAGTTAATTGATAAATAAACATCTTTACCATAAATTGTTGAGGAAATAAGATTGAAATTATGGTAATAGAAATTGTTCAAAATTGAAGAATCTGTGTAAAGATTCAACTTCACATAATTTATGGTTATGCTTCCACCCTTTGGTCCTGTTATATTTACAAAAATATTGTTTTGATTTCCAAGAAATGTACTGTTTACAACATAGTTTGTCATATAGAAAGAAACGGGAACTGTTAAATTCATCCTTTTGATCGAATATGGAATTGAGATTGGCTGGGATATTAAATCATTCTTTGCATAAACATAAACATAAGAATTGTTTTGATAAGTGTTAGATGTTGAATAATTTATAATTAAAGTTCCATTGTAAAATGTTGTGTATGGATTGATGTTTAGATTTGAAACATAAAATTGATTTACAATGGTTGTGGTTTGCCCCTCTGGTACTGTACCCACAAACCTTGGTGGACTTACAGTTCCAGCATATGAATCGTATTTTGGAACACCTGGACCTGATGATTCACTCTGGAAAAGGCTTGGAAATGAAACATTTACCATATAAATAGTGTCTGAAAGGAAATATGGTGTTGGACCAAAGGAATAGTTTGAAATATCTATGCTTGGATCATAGCTATGCAAAATGCTTAAGGTTGATGATGGAAGGGATGTAAATATTGTATTTTTAAAGTATATTGAATTGGAATCGGAAACATTAAACCATCCAGGATACTCAACCTTTGAGTTTAAAAACCTAAGTGAACCACCATTGTCATTAATGGTAAAGAAAACATCAGGGAAATATCTGTTGGGTGAAACTGTAAGAGTGGAATTGATTAAAATTAAAGAGCCACCACTGTAAATGTTAAGTGAAATTGGTGAGATCGAATCCTGAACAAAATAGAGTGTGGCATTCTTAACTATAAGTGATCCTCCATTAACAACATTAACTATTGCATTGAAACCATACAATCCATGCTGTCCAGTTAAAGGATCGATTGTACTTTCATTTATAACAAATGTTGAACTTATGGTGATTGTTGTTGTTGTGAAATTCATTACCCTTTTATCATCCTTATTGTTTGAATAAAAATTTGAATAAAATCCTGAGAAAATTATCGTGAGAACAATTATTGTAACCAGCATCTTTGAATACTCATACTTCATAATTGCACACCCTAATGTAAATGAAATGTGAAAACATATATATAAATGTTTTCAAATTTTTAATGATTGGATGATATTTAATTATAGAATTTTTAACTTTTTTGCATAGAAGATGGAAATGGTAAAAACAAATATTGAAAATAAACCTATAACAAGCCAGGGCAAAAGGTATCCAAGTGATGAGGGAATACCGGAGACCAATGGTCCTATAACGTATCCAAAACCTATGGACGATTCAAATATTCCTGTTTTTGATCCAATATTTGCATGAAAAGATCTGAAAATATTCATAAGAACTGAAAAATAAACAAATCCCGCACCAAAACCAAGGATAGATGAAATAATCAAACTTATTATGAAGGAATGGTTTAATAGCAAAATTAATGATGTTATTTCCATGAAGTAACCTGAGATCATCAAATATCTTGAATTTATTCTGTTTGATAAAAGCCAGCCGGAAATGAAAGCAAGGGAAAGAAATATACCATAAAATGCACCGATAAGACCAGCACCCGTTTCACCAAAACCTGAGTTTTTACCATAAACACTGAAAAAACTATAAAATATTGATGAACTAAATCCGTAGAGTAGCATGGGAATCACTATGTCAAAAATTAAAGAAAAGCCATTGTCCTTTTTCTGAAATTCAACAGATTCAATTTTTTTGGGAAAGAGGAGAAAAATAAAGGTGAGAATACTTGAGAATGAGGAAAATATCAAAGGATAAATAACACCATATTTAATTAAAATTGATGCAACATAAGGGGAAATGGATGATGCAACACTCCATGAAATTGTGTAAAGAAAAAGAGCGTTCTCTTTATTCGGGCCACCTGTTTCGGATGTTAAAGCTTCAAGGCTCGGCCAAATCATTGCGTTTGATATACCTTCAAGGGCCCTGCCCAAAAGGAATTCGTATAGGTTGTTAAAAAAATTATAGGAAAGAGCAATAAAAGCATAGGATAGAACACCGATTATTGCAAGTTTTCTATGCCCAATTTTATCAGAAATTCTTCCAAAAAATATTGCGGAAAGGAAATATACTAGTCCATAAATTGTGCCAAGCAAACCAATTATGAATATGTTGGCACCATAGTTCTGGGCATAAAGAGGGACGACAAACCTCAATGCTGTTAATGGTAACTGGGCTGTGAATGATATGGCGAATATTAAAAACAGGTTTCTTTTTATCACAGATACCATCCAGATCTTATCACATTTAAAGCAAATATCTTTATAAATTTTATAGATAAAATTTTCAAATAATTAAATCTTAAGTTACAGTATTTTAGCGGTAATGCAAATTTTGCTTAAAAAATACAAAATTGTAAAATTGGTTCTGAATAATCTGGGCAAAATAAAAAACGTAAAGATTTACTATTTTCTTATAATCTCTTATGCATGGTATACTTATTTAAAATATCATCTGTACAGTACTTCCATATAGTTTTTCCTTTCCCTTTCCAGTTCATCCCTTGAGTAATTCAGAACCCTTTCGAGAACATACAAAGCATCGTTCAATTTTGAAACGCCAGCATCAATGGAAAACATCGTGAGACCTTCCCTTCTCCACAGAATATCATCCGCGTGGAAAGCATTTTCATAAATTATATCGTATGCAAAAGATACCTGATAATCATTCTTAAGATCATACATTTCTGCAAGCTTTTCCTTTTTCGATGAAACATCCCTTTTGTATGTGAACTTGATATTCCCATCCCCTTTAAGGTTCATTTCTTTCATAACAATATGGGCTATTTTCTTCGCAACTGTTCTGTATGTTGTGATCTTACCACCAACAACATTTATTACATTTTCATTCCTAATTATTTTATATTCCCTGCTTATCTTTCCAAGGTCATTTCCCTTTCCAAAAAGTGGTCTTATACCCGCATAGGCATTAATCACATCATCCCTTTTTAAATTTGGAACATACCTTTTTACGGATTCTATAAGATAATTAATTTCATCCTCTGTAGGTTTTGGATTCGAAACATCACCATCATAGTAGATCTCCGTTGTTCCTATTATAACAACATCACCTCTTGGGATGACAAAGACCTGCCTTTTATCTATAGGTGATCTAATTGCAAGGGCAACATCCTCCGGATATAGATCCCTTTTCACTATAATATGTGTACCCTTGCTCAACTTAACCATTTTGATCAATTCATCAATTTCCTTATACCTATTTTCCATCATTCTTAGAATATTTCCTACCCAAGGACCTGCTGTATTTATTAACATTTTAAATTTAACCTGAAACTCCTCTCCAGTTATTTTGTCCCTCACTTTTGCAGATACTGCATATTTATCATCAAATTCAATTGAAATAATTTCAGCATAGTTCAGCGCAGGTGAAGAATTAACCTTTCCTGAAAGAATGTTTTCAATAACAAGCCTTGCATCATCCACTATTCCTTCTGCGTAAATAAATCCACCCTTCTGCAGTGTATTTTCAAGAAATGGATAAGTTTTTGATATTTCATCTTTGGAATACCAATTTGCTTTTATTTTTTTTGAAAAAAATGAATATAGCCAGAGACCAAGTTTAAGTGTATTTTTTGACCAGGAATATTCATCAATGGGTATCAAAAAATTCTCCTTTTTTACAAGATTTGAATATTCGAGCAAAAAGTCCCTTTCCCTTACAGAATCCCTCACAACAGAAAATTGACCATTGGCAAGGTACCTCAATCCACCATGTATGAGTTTGGAAGATCTGCTGCTTGTTCCAAATGCAAAATCGTTTGCATCAACAAGTGCAACATTTACATTTAGTGATGAAAGTATGTTAAATATACCGGCACCGGTAATACCACCACCTATGATAAGAACATCGACACCATCCTTCAATTTATTGATTTCCTCTTTTCTTTTTGAAATTAATTCATTATTCATATTTGGCCAGAAAATTTAAAATTAATTATATATTTTTCTATTTTGATCTCCAAAATAGATGAAAGGAAAAAATATCTTGCTAAAAAATTCCCAAAAATCATTCCAATATACGAATTGAGGGCAATAATATTAACATATTCAGTATGCAAATTCCATTTTAAATATTATGTTTATTCATTTCTGGGATTTTGGGGAATCATATCATATGAATTAAAAATAAATAAAACCTCATGTTATTTGATTATTTCCATTTAGCAAGCTAAAAAGATCTTTGAAATCATGGAAAAGATATGGAGAGTTTTACAAAAACAATATTTTTTCAGGTTAGATTTTTTTCTCCATGTTCATAAACAAAAATTCAAAAAAATTTTTTTAATTTCCATAATTTTGTCACTTTTTTCGAAAATTTTAAATGATCCTTAAAAAATATTAAAAATGGTGTTTTGGATGGTTTATGGATACATGAACAGGATTCTAAGGGTTGATTTGAGCCTGAAAAGATTCAATATACAAAAACTTGATGAAAATATTATAAAAAAATACATAGGTGGTTATGGTATTGCTGGAAAAATTCTCTATGATGAGGTACCCTCCTGGTCCTCTCCATACGATCCAGAGAATCTTCTTATTTTCGGAACTGGACCCATTACAGGAACGCAAACACCAACTGCTTCAAGGTATGTTGTTGTAACAAAATCACCATTGTCCGGTTATTTCGGTGATGCTAATGCAGGAGGATATTTCGGTCCGATGATGAAATGGAGCGGCTTTGATTTTATTGTTTTTAAAGGAATTTCAAAGGATCCCGTTTACCTTTATGTGAACAATGGTAATGTGGAAATAAGAAGTGCAAAGGATTACTGGGGTATGAACGCAAGGGAAACTGAAAGAGCATTGAAGAAGGATCTGGGTGATAATGAAATTAAGGTTGCTGCAATTGGTCAGGCGGGTGAAAATCTTGTCAGATATGCTGCAATCATGAACGATGAGGCTGGGAGGGCTGCTGCAAGGCTTGGTGTTGGAGCTGTCATGGGATCGAAAAAATTGAAGGCCGTTGTTGTTAAAGGAGACATGAAGATTCCTGTGGCAGATCCAGATAACCTTAAAAAGGTTAGTAATGAAATAATAAAGTTCCAGATGGAGGATCCTGGTGTAAAAACAACAAGGGATGGTGGAACTCCATCCTTCATGAGCTTTGGATGGCAGACGGGTGATACACCTTCATACAACTGGAACGATGAGGAGTATGGTGAATATGATGTGAACAAGGTAGCATGGCCCGGAGAATATGAAAAGATTCTGAAGGGTCACAGAGCCTGTTATTTCTGTACTGTTTCTTGCAGAAGGATCATGCCTGGTTATAATTATGGGAAATATACTGTTGAGGATGGTGCCGAGGGTGTTGAATACGAAACCCTTGATATGTTTGGACCAATGACTGGCATTGATGATATAAAGGCAATAGGCGTTGCAAACGAACTCGCCAATATTTACGGAATTGATACAATATCACTGGGTGCAACAATTGCATTTGCCATGGAGGCCTATGAGAAGGGTATTATTGATAAAAATATCACCGATGGCATAGATCTTAGATTCGGTAATGCCGAGGCATTCCTTGAAATGATTGAAAAAATTGCATTCAGAAAAGGCTTTGGTAACATTCTAGCTGAAGGATCAAGAAGGGCAGGGTTGATAATTGGAAACGGAGCTGAAAAGCTTTCAATGAGTGTAAAGGGTGTGGAGATAGCAGCACATGATCCAAGGGCATTTCAGGGTGGATCGGTACATTATGCCGCAACACCCACAGGCGGAAGGCATATGGAAGGTTATACCGTCGGTCCTGAAATCATGGGCGTTGTTAGACCGGATGTTCATCTTGTTTCACCCGATGAAATAAAGAAAATCGGACCACAGAGCCTTGAAAAGAAGGCGTTGATTGTAAAAAGGCAGGAGGATTTCTGGGCTTTGCTCAACGCAATGGGTATGTGCATATTCACCGAGGATGTTCCTGCATATCCAAATGAGCATGTTTACTTTGATATTTTCAAATATGTTACAGGTATACCATTAACGCTTGAGGATGGCATGAAAGCTGGAGAAAGGATTTTCAACTTAAAGAAAATGTTCAATGTAAAACATGGTGCAACAAGGGAT
Source organism: Thermoplasmatota archaeon (assembly GCA_031961545.1). GTDB lineage: Archaea > Thermoplasmatota > Thermoplasmata > Thermoplasmatales > ARK-15 > JAVRLH01. Next base: position 15,209 of record JAVRLK010000019.1, read on the forward strand.
GATGATAGATTACCTGAAAGGCTTTATAAATCACCAAACAAAAGGGCTGGTGGAACTGTTGCCATTGATTCTTCTTTCCTTGAAGAATACTATGAGGTAAGGGGATGGGACAGGAAATCTGGAATACCAACTGAGAAAAAGTTAAAGGAACTTGATTTAATTTAAATAATCAAAAATTAAATAATCGTAAATATTTTTGTAATCTATGGAATATTACATTGAAAATGGTAAAATATATGAGAATTCAACACCCATTGTAACTATAAATGTGAACAGAAAAGGTCTGGGTATAGATTCCATTGATCTTTCAGGGCAGGTTAACATAAAGATAAAAAGATCAAAGGGTAAATATGAGATCTATGATGGTGATATACTTTCAGGTTACATAGGAAGGGATTTTGAAATAAACTATCTTGGATCAACGTACAGGGTTGATAGAAAAAATATAATTTCTTTTATGAATGGTGCCACAGATTCAATAAAAATAACATCACTTGGAACTGAAATTGCCAATATAAAAAGGGATGGTAATAGGCTTTTTATTTCATCAGACAGGGGTCTTGACAGAACTGTAATGTTCATTTACCTTGCAATTTTCTCAAGCTTTTTCAGGGTTACACCTGGATACGCTGGAAGGAGAAGTGTTTATAATTTACCATTACCCTACAGAATTGCCCATTATGTCTTCTATTTCGGTGCAATAATATTCCTTATTCTCATACCAAACCTTGGAATTTACAGTGCATTTATTGCTCTTTTGATGATAATTATTGCCCAGGTTATCAGGTATCTTGGTTACAGAAAAGGTAATATTAAATAAAAAATCAACAAAGTTTTAAATTTTTATTCTTTATTAACTTAATTTTCTGAACGGGCCCGGCGGGATTTGAACCCGCGATCACTGGCTTAGAAGGCCAGTGCCTTGTCCAAACTAGGCCACGGGCCCCCTACCAGCCTCTCTCCTGCAATCTCTGTTCCTGTGGTAAATTTGATACC
>JAVRLK010000020.1:0-15657 GCA_031961545.1 Thermoplasmatota archaeon
AGTTTCAGAAAGAAATGGACAAGGAAACAAGGGATGAAATTAAGAAAAGAATTGTTGATTCGATAATTGTTGCATACACCGCAAGGGATGCTGAACCCGTTAAAATATCAAAGAGGGCCTTTTCATCAAGCAGGGGTAGATACAATTCAACAATATATTTCACAAAGAGAAAGGCAGCGGTGGATGTTGCAACGTTCATTAATGGCTGCATGGTGAGGTACCAGGATTACAATGATACATACCTTTCAAAGGAGGCTTTACACCCATCGGACAATATTCCACCAATTCTTTCTCTTGCGGAGGCAATGGAATTTGAAGGTGAAAGAATACTTGGTGCCATCAATGTAGCATATCAGGTTGTTGGTGCGCTTGCCGATGCTGTATCAATAAGGGAAAGAGGATGGGATCATGTTACCTATATTTCAATTTCATCCGCCGCAGCCATAGCAAGTCTTCTTGATCTGGAAAAGGAAGAATTTACACATACAATCAGCCTTGGTCTAAACAACAACATCAGTATGAGGCAGACAAGGGCAGGGGAACTCAGCATGTGGAAGGGATGCACAGCAGCAAATGCTTCAAGAAATAGCGTATTTGCAGTTTTACTTGCAAAGGAAGGATTCACCGGTCCCGGTCCAATCTTTGAGGGTGAAATGGGCTTCTTCAAACAGGTATCAGGTGAGTTTGATCTCGATTTTAATTCCAATAGGGTTTTGAAAACAATGATAAAGAATTATCCTGTTGAATACCATGCAATGAGCGCTGTTGAGGCAGCTGATAAAATAAGAAAGAAGATGAGCGGTGAAATAAAGAGCATTGATGTTGACACATTCAATGTTGCCTACAAAATAATTGTAAAGGATCCTGAAAAGTTCTCACCAAAAACTAAAGAAACAGCGGATCACAGCATGCCTTATCTGATTGGTTATACACTTCTCTATGGCGAACCAACAACGGAATCCTACACATCGAGGTATTTGAAGGATCCAAGAATACTTTACCTCATGCAGAACATGATGTTTAAGGTAAGAGAGGATTACGATAAAATGTATCCAGAGAATCTCCCCGTAAGGATTTCAGTTAAGACAACATCCGGTATTTTTGAGGAGGAACTTTTCGTACCTAAAGGTCATTATAAAAATCCATATACATGGGATGATCTTAAAGAAAAGGGACTCAGGAACGGATTTCCTGAGGATGAACTGAATTCATTGATTGAAATAGGGAAAGGATTTGAAACAAGGGATATGGGTGATATATTGGAGGTAGTGAGGAATGTCAATTCTCCGTGATAACGTTAATCTTGGTCCGAAAGCGCTCAGGGATGAAATTAAAAATGGATATGTTATTGCCCCTGGTGTTTTTAACGGTATTTCAGCAATAATTGCAGAGAAAAAAGGATTCAGGGCTCTTTATCTTTCGGGTTCAGGCATAGCTGGAGCAATGGGTCTGCCGGACCTTTCCCTTACAACTCTTACGGAGGTGGCTGATGAGGTAAGAAAGATTGTTGCAGTATCATCTTTACCCTTGATCGTGGATGTTGATACTGGTTTCGGTGAAACCTTGAATGTTATTAGAACAGTAAGGATCATGGAATCTTCAGGGGCATCCGCAATACACATTGAGGATCAGGTAATGCCAAAAAAGTGCGGTCATCTTTCCGGAAAGAAGGTAATAACAGAAAGGGATATGGTGAAGAAAATACAGGCAGCAGTGGATGCAAGAAAGAACCCCGATTTTTTAATAATAGCAAGAACGGATGCAAGATCCGTTGAGGGTTTTGATGAGGCGGTTAGAAGGGGAAATATGTATCTTGAAGCGGGTGCTGATATGATATTCCCTGAGGCTCTGGAATCAAAAGAAGAATTCCAGGAATATGCAAAACTTGTTCATGGTCCGTTGCTTGCAAACATGACAGAGTTTGGAAAGAGTCCCTTACTGAGTGCTGAAGAGCTCGGCAAGATGGGTTACAGTATAATCATTTTTCCCCTGACCGCATTCAGGGCATCTTTACTTTCAATGGATGAAATATACGGTGTTTTGAAAAATGAAGGAACACAGAGAAACATTATGGATAAAATTATGACAAGAAAAAAATTCTATGAAATAATTGGTTATGATGATTATGAGAGAGAGGATAAGGAATTGTACGAAAAATAAAATTCAATAAATTTTTTTTACATTTTTGAAAAGAGTGTAGAAAAGAATTATTGAAACTGTGTAAAGTGTTCCTGTGAAATAGAATGGAAGATCGATATACCCAAGCGAAAAGAAATATCCACCTATATACGGTCCAAAGGATCTTGGAACAGCATCAAAGAATTGAATGATTGCGGAACCCAGGGCCCTTTCCTCGGGTGGTATAAGGCTCATTGTAAAACTTGTCATTATCGGTCCTGACATGTTCATTAGAAAATTTCTTACAACAAGTAAAACACCTGCGAGGTAGTAATTGGGTAAAAGCGGCATGGTAATGAGTATTATTACCGATAGTGATTCCGTTAAAACTATTGTTTTAATTTCACCCAGTCTTGATGCTATCTCAGGCGTTGTCATGGAAGCAAAGGCTGTGACAAACTGTGATATTGCAAATATGGGTCCAAGAACATTAACATCCACATGGAATTTCAGATAGAACCAGTAGGAAAACAACCTAACAATAACACCTGCCCCGAGGCCTATCAAACCAAGAACTGATAATTTAATAACCACACCCTTCGATTTTTTTGGAAAAATTTTGTATGTTTCGTTCCCTTTGTACTCCTCCTTCACAAGATATATTATGAAGGCTGAGATAAAAATAAGAAGAATGGATATGGCGAAAAGGATCCTGTATGCATCAAAGATTGATATGTTCATTATTGCCCTCAAATATGGGGGAATTGATCCCACAATCATACCTATACCCATGAAGGTACCTGAAAGGAAACTGTTACTTGCAAATATTACATTCCTGTTTTTGCTATCCGTTTTTTCCGCAAGCAGGGCACTGAAACTTGATGAGGCGTTTGAAAATGCAATGCCCTGAAGAATACCGCTCAGAATCAAAAGATAAAAATCATAGGTAAAGAATAGAATGACGAATGAAAATAGGAGAAAGAGTCTTGATATTAAAATAAACTTTTTCCTTCCGTACCTGTCAGATAGGGATCCAATAGGTATCATTAGTAGAGCACCAACAAAGGTGGGTACGGAAAGTAAAATACCAATTGTATAGGAATTATAACCCATCTGGGCAAGGTATATTGGAAAATCAACAAACATGTAACCCTGGGATAGGCTCATAATTATGGATGAAAGGAGCATGAGTTTTGCATCACCTGGAAATTCCTTTATGTGGAAAATATCCCTCAGGACAGGAATATTCATCTCAATTCACACAACCTGAATATCTATGTAGTATATATTTTCTTTAGGCGAATATCCGTGAACAATTCCATACTCTTGTATCCTTATTGATCTATTTTTTAAAATTATTCCATTTATTGTATCTTCAATATTCTCCTGCAATGTGTAAAGATGTATAAAACCATTTTTCTTAATGCTTGAAAGGGCAAGATCCAGGTATTCAAGGGATTTTGTTGGGAAGTTCATTATTATTCTATCAAAGTTTCCAAGCTTTGGAACAACATCAATAACATCACCGGCAATCGGAACTATATTCTTTAAATGATTTAGCTCCATGGATTTTTTTAACAATTCAATAGCATAAATATTTTTATCTATTGAATAAACAGTTACCTTCCTGAACTTTGCCAGGAGAAGTGAGAATGGGCCAACACCAGCAAACATGTCAAGAATTTTTTCATTATCACCAACTTTTCTTAAAACCCTTAACCTTTCACCACCAAGTCTTGGTGAAAAGTAAGCCTTTGATAGATCAACATATATTTTCACACCATTTTCCACATGTATGGTTTCAAGACCATCCCCTGCAATCACTTCAAGATCCCTTATTCTGAATTCACCCATAACACCCTTATCTATTGCAACCATCTTACATCCTTTATGGAATTTTAAAAGAGCCTCACCTATCTCCCTTTTGTATGGATAAAGTTCATCCCTTAATTTTAAAACAATTATATCCCCAATCCTATCGTATGATCTTGGTAAAATTCTTTTAAGATTCTCAGGTAGTGATAAAAGATCCTGGTAACTTTTTATTTTCTTTATTTCCTGGAATTCCATGTATTCACATTCATACCCTTCGGGGCATTCACTAACAGGAATAAATGCCTTTCCATCATTTTTTATGATCCTTAAATTATTTATTAATAGACCCGACTCTTTTAAAATCCTTAGCATCTTTTCCATTTCATTTAAATTAACCTTTAAAGCCAAAGCTTTCACAGTTTTGAAATATTTTTCTCATAATAAATTTTATTGATACAAAGAAAAATTTAACTATTCAGGTTTCGTTAAAGCAAGCATGGAGTTTCAGGTATTGACTGAAATAATCAGACAGAATCTCATATTCATTCCAGACTGGGAATTGTATATACATTATGGAATGACAGTATTAACAGCAATAATTTATATATTGTGGTTTTATAAAATATACAGGAAACTTGACCTGAACTGGAAAAAGGTTTTTGATTACATGAAAAATCACTGGTGGAAGGCATTAAAGAATCTAATTTTATACGGTGTTCTCCTGAAAAAGGTGGTAAGGGATAGATATGCAGGTATAATGCATGTTCTAATACTTTATGGTATTTTGATCCTGACAGTTTCAACAGCCCTTGTTGCCCTTGACAATGATATCCTTAAACCCTTCGGTTATAGAATACTTGTTGGAGATTTTTATCTACTTTTTGAAACTTTTTCCGATCTTGGAGGTCTCATGCTTTTATCAGGTTTGACAATGGCCCTATACAGAAGATTGAGGAAAAAGGTTAAACTGCACACAATATGGGATGACTATATTGTTATAGCATCATTATACATTATTGCCCTGGAGGGATTCTTCCTTGAGGGATTGAATGTACATCTTGAAAATGTTATGCTCAACTATGGTTATGTTAACAGTTATAGATTCCTTGGAACACTCTTTTCTTATGTATATTCAGGTATTTCAATATCTCTGGGTATTGAAATATACCAGATATTATGGTTTGTTCATTTCATGACCGTTTTCACTGTTCTCATTTATGCACTGAATTCAAAACTTTCACATGTTATACTTTCACCAACATACGTTGCAGTAAGAAAGGATAAGGTAAGAGGAGAGATGACAACACCCTTTTCACTTGAGGAGGCAATGCAAACAGGAAACTTTGAATTCAAATTCGGCGTTAAAAGTGAAGGGGATCTCAACTCAATAAATAAACTCATGTCCCTTGCATGTACGGATTGTGGAAGGTGTGAAAGGGCCTGTCCTGCATTTGCTGCTGGAAGAGAACTCAGCCCAAGGGTGCTCATGCAGAATATAAAATCAAGGGTAGGAACAAAGGCAGTCTTAACTCCGGAGGTATTTTCCGATGAATTTTTATGGTCATGCACTACCTGTCAGGCTTGCGTTGAGGAATGCCCTGTTTTAATAGATCCCCAGTCTTTGATACTTGAAATGAGGAGAACGGTTGTTCTTGAAAGCAGGCTTGACAAACAGAAGGTGCAGTTCCTGAACAACCTTACATACACAAGGAATCCGCTTGGAAATTCTCCATCCGAAAGAAATGAGTGGATTGATAAAGCCGGTAAATATGCTGATCAGGAATATCTTCTCTGGGTAGGTTGCATGGCAAGTTTTGATCCAAGGACAAAGAAGGTTATGGAGGATCTAATCTATATACTTAAGAAAGCGAATGTGAGTTTTGGTGTTCTGGGTGAAGAGGAGGCATGCTGCGGTGAATCGGCCAGAAGGCTTGGTGAGGAGAGCAGGTTTCAGGAACTTGTTCTCCAGAACATTGAAACATTTAAAAAGTACAATGTAAAAAAGATAATAACAATATGTCCTCACGGTTACAACACATTCAAAAATGAATACAAGAAGTTTTACGATGGCCTTGAGGTATACCATCACACACAGATAATCTGGGATTTGATTGAGAAAAATAGATTGAATATAAAGAAGGATGATATTAAATTCACATACCATGATCCCTGCTATCTTGGAAGGATAAACGGTGAATTCGATAGGCCAAGGCTTATACTTAACAAAGCTGTGGATCTTGTTGAAATGGAAAGAAGTAAATCAAAGAGCTTCTGCTGCGGAGGTGGCGGAGCAAACTACTGGTACAAGGTGCAGGAGAAGGAGCCAATAAACCAGATAAGGTTGAAGGAAGCTGCTGGAAAGAGTAATAATGTTGCCGTTGCCTGTCCGTTCTGCCTAGGCATGCTTGAGGATGCTTCAAGAACGCTTGGAATGGAGGAGAATGTTAAAGTCATGGACATTGCAGAAATTGTGAGGAATCATCTTTCTGAAAATGAATCGGGATCCACAAGCTCGAGATGAGTTGATGGTAAAATTTCTTCAATTCTTTTTCTATCCTTTGAATTAAGATCCTTCTTTTCCATGATTACCATTTTTGCATTTGATTTTTTCTCTATTTGAATCATTAGATCAAGATCAATAAGATTTGCCTTATACTTTGGTATCATATGCCCGAAAGCAACCCTTTTCTCCTTTGCTATTTTTGTAAACCTTGGGGCATAATGTCCTCCACCTATTCCAACTGCAACGGGATCGTTTAATTTTTTTGTTTTTAAAATTGTTTGGGCTATTATCTTTCCTGCATTAGTATCCTCCCATTCTTCCCTGTTACTGCCAATTTCAATAAAAAATGTTTTTTTCTCAAGGTATGGACCATGGTGCGTTACCTCAAAGGAAACGGAATAATCGTTTAAATTGTTCAATTGCATAAGTGTAATAAGAGCACCTGTCATGTAATTTGCGTCCACATCAACAACCTTTCTTTCCTCACCGCCAAGATCAGCGCTGCCGAAATTTCCAATAGGATGAACGGTAAGACTTTTCATTCCGCTCTCGCTCCTGTGCTTTGATGCAACAATTATGTTATCAAATTTTATATTCAATTCATTCTCAATTACAGAATCAATTCTTTCAGCATGAACCTTATCCTTTTCTATTGTAACAAGATAAAATTTTTCTGAAACGTAATAGGGTATATTTCTGAAATAACCTGCCTTCTCAAGGTTTACCATTTCTAATAAATTTTTGAATATGTTCTGTGATGCCTCATCATCAAGGGAAAACAATATAAGATCCATTGAAAGGATTAATGATTATTCATTAAAATATTTTTACCTGGTTAAATAGCAGACAAAATTTAAATATTTGTATGATATTTGTCATACAAGGTGAAGGAAAATGGATGCGAGGAAAATGTTTATTAATGTTATCATCGGGTATGTTTTACTATCACTTCTCTGGTGGATCCCCGCATTTGGACCGATTGTTGCAGGTTATGTTGTAGGGAGAAGGAGTGAAAATCCAAAAATAGGTGCAATATTGAGTTCAATACCTGCAATCTCCCTTTACATTCTTTCCTATCTTTTCACATTCGGTTATATCAACATACCTCCAACAAATTTGAGCGCATTTTGGGATTTAACAGGTCTCGTTATTTATGTATTTAACACAATGAACGTTTTATCGCATCTCTTCACCAATATTTTCTATTTCATGAAATATTCCCTCCCCTCCTTTGCACTTATGATCGCCTTTGGTTACATAGGTGGTCTCATGCCAAAGAATGAGGAAAATACCTTCAGGAAAAAATTCAGGATCTTTGAACCAAAGCTGAAGGAGGAATTTGTGGAAATACCAAAGGCCAAACCATCATTGATAAAAAAGATTGAGAGGGAAAGAAAGATTGAAAAGAAGAGGAAAAGGGAAGAGGATCTACCGGAGTTCCTTTAAATTTTTGAAAAATTTTTTTTATTACAAATTATTTTAAAATTATGAAAAAATTTGTAAGAATTCTTGGTGTTGATGATTCTCCATTTTCAAGAAAGGATAGGGAAACATACCTTATAGGGACTGTTTTCAGGGCAACATACCCTGAGGGTATAATTATTAAAAAAATCACGGTTGATGGTATGGATTCAACTGAGGTAATAATAAAAATGCTTGAAGGAAAATTTTCTCAACAGGTAAGGGTAATTTTTCTCCATGGATTGACATTTGCAGGTTTCAATGTACCTGATATTAGAAAAATTTATGATGAAACAAAAATACCTGTTGTTACATTCTCCAGGAAAGAACCGGATTTTATTGCAATAGAGAATGCACTTAAGAAACATTTCAATGACTGGGAAATAAGGCTGGATCTTTTAAAAAATATTCCATCCGGTATAATAAAAAAAGGAAGATCGAAAATTTTCGTTCAGTTCATAGGTATTTCATACAGGGATGTTCTGAATTTATTCCAGAATACAACAATTAGGGGAAACATGCCTGAGCCATTGAGGCTTGCGCATATGATAGGTAGCGCAATACATTTCGGTTATTCAAAAAGGAAGATCTAGTAGGAATCCAGGCTGGAATATCTCATTTCCCTTCTTTTCTCGGCCAGAAATCTGTATACTGTGGAATGTTTACTTCCCTGTAAAAGCATTTCAATGGATTTTCTCGCAACCTCAAGTTCCTCATACTTTCCAATTATTGTAACGGTGTTACCGAAAACTGATATGTATGCGCCTGTGAAATCCTCTATTGTTTTCCTTGCCTTTCCTCCAGTTCCTATAACCCTTCCCCTTGCTATCCTTATTCTGTTCTCCCTTTTACCATAGTATTCCTTTAGGTCTATTATTTCCATCATTACATCCTCTTCAGATAACCTCATTGCCCTTTTAGGTGAGAAGCCCCTGCCGATCGCCTTAACAACATCCCCTGCCTTCATTGAAAGAAACTTGTCTGAATTTTCATCATCTATGTATACCTCTCCGCTTTTTGAATCTATAGTTATTTTTACGTTAAATGTTTTTTCTATGGACTCCTTTGTTTCCCCATCCCTGCCGATCAAAACACCTATCCTGCTTTTAGGTATTACCTCCACCTTCATTTCAATAACCCCCAATCAACTTTAAAATCATTAAAATTCACATTCAAACCCTTTCTTGTAAAAAATTTCACCATGTTCCTTATATCCCTTTCCAGCAATTCTCTCGCCTTGGGATGTTTCACCGGTAGGGCCTGGGATACATCGATAAAGTACGCTCTCTCTTTATGATAAACAATGTTGTATTCGCTGAGATCGCCATGAACAAGTTTTGCCATGTTTACCATTCTCTCGATGTTATTTTTAACATCATTAAAAATTTTTTCCATGTTTTCAATTTTTGCATCCTTTAACATGGGTGAAGGACCGAACCTGTTTCCAAGGTATTCCATAACTATAACGTTCTCCTGAAAAGCATAGGGTTTAGGGACAAGAACACCATTTTCATAACAATCGGAAAGGTTCCTGTACTCCTTCTGTGCCCATATGGATATCAATGCCCTTTTTGATCTTTTGAAATGTTCAAACCTTGGATCACCAGAAATGTACTCAATTATTGCATTGAAATTCATTGTTGATGTTCTATATATTTTTACAGCCCTGAACCTTTTACCCTTTTTTGCCCTGAAAACGTTTGCCTCCTTACCAATCTTCAGGGGGAATTCAATTATATCAAAAACACCATGTTTCATTAAATCATAAAGTACAAGCATTGTTCTTCTGTCAAAAACATCACTTTCTACCTTTTTAAGTTCGTAATCTTTTTCAATTCTTTCAAACTTTATCCTTTCCGAAACGAAATCAAAAACATCATCAAAATAATCTTCCTTCATACTTTACCAAAAATATCAATTATTTCCGGGAGCATTTTGTTCCTGCTTAAATAGGCTGCCTGTGTTGGTGAATACCTGTAAACAATATCTGCCTTTTCGTCCTGGAAGCTCCAGGGTTTTACGATAACAAGATCTCCCTCCTTTATCCACACTCTCTTTTTAATTCTACCAGGAACCCTTGCCTGTCTGGATTTACCATCCTCGCACATAACAACCATTCTGGCTGCACCTAACATTTTATCCACTATACCGTACATTTCACCATTATTCCTGTTAGGAACAGGAACTCGCCCGACCTTTTCCTCTTCATTATCAGGTTCCATCGCAAAACTTGAATAATGTTATTGTATATATTTCTTTTCAATAGTTTGGTTTTGTTTTTTCATAAATTTCTCTCAGCGTATTTTCATCCACATGTGTATATATTTCAGTTGTTGAAATACTTGAATGTCCAAGAAGCTGTTGAATGAACCTGATATCAGCACCATTCTTCAGGAGGGTTGTTGCAAATGTGTGCCTGATAACATGAGGTGTTACATGCTTACTTATTCCTGCAATTTTTGAATATTTTCTTATCAACCTTTCAACCTGTACCGATGTTATCCTGGAATTTTTCTGGCTTAAGAACAGTGGACCGCTGTACCTTTTTTCATCATGTAGATAGTCCTTCAATGTTTCAATTGCTTTTTTATCTATAACAACAATCCTGTCCTTATCCCCCTTTCCAGACCTTATCCTCACTATACCTTCAATAAAATCTATATCCTCAATGTCCAGAGAGCATAGTTCGCTCACACGCATTCCCGAATAGGCAAGAAGAACTATTATTGCATGATCCCTTTTATTTTTTGATGATGCATCAATCAACCTGTTCATTTCAAGTGAATTCAGATATACGGGTAATTTTTTGGATCTCTTTGGTGCGGGTATTTTTGAAAGATCACTTCTGTTTAAAAATTTAAAGAATGACTGTAATGCCTTCATTGTTAAATAAATGGTCTGTTTGCTTGCATGTTTTTCTATAACAAGGTATTCCCTGTATTTTTCAACATCTTCAATGGAAATATGAATTGGATCCTTTTTTTCAAACTCAAGAAAATTTTTAACAAGCGATTTATATTCCCTGACAGTGTTTTTGCTCTTTTTCTGTGCAAGCAAATAATTCTCGAATTTTTTTATAATGGAATTTAAATCTGTCATACAAATGTCATATATTATTTAATTGTTATTTAAATCTTTCTATTTAAAAATTTTCCAATGTTTCACATAAGGATAAAAAGAAAGTTTAATATTCCTATTTTTCTTAATAATAAAAAAGTAAAAAGGGTGATTTTCATTGATTCTGAAAGAGGATTATAATTTAATCAGGAACGTTGCAAGGGAGTTTGCAAAGAAGCACATAGAACCAATAAACAAAATTATAGAGAAGGAAACAATACCCAGGGAACTTTACCTTGAAATGGGCAAAGCGGGTTTTACCGGTGTTATTATTCCACCTGAATATGGTGGTAGTGGCTTTGACACATTAAGCTACGTTATAATACTTGAGGAACTTGCAAGGGTATCACCATCCGTTTCCGTTGCCATGGATGTTCAGAATGGACTTGTTGAATACCCCATATTCACGTATGGCACCGAAGAACTGAAGAAAAAATATCTACCAAAGTTATGTTCTGGCGAATGGATCGGTGCATACGCATTAACTGAACCGCAGGCAGGATCGGATGCCGCAAACGTCCAGCTCAAGGCTGAAAAGGTTGGTGATGAATATATACTCAATGGAAGTAAATTTTTCATTACCAATGCAAACCATGCAAATGTTTTTATTGTTTTTGCAAGAACGTCCTACGAAAAAAGGAGACATGAAGGTATAACCGCCTTTATTGTTGAAAGAAATTATGATGGATTCAAAGTGGGAGAGGATTACAAAAAGTTGGGTGTGAGAGGATCCAGCACTGCGGAACTTGTTTTTGAAAATGTTCATGTTAATGAAGGGCAGATACTTGGTGAAATAGGAAAGGGATTCTACATAGCCATGAACACTTTGAACATGGGAAGGATAGGTATAGGAGCACAGGCTCTGGGTATTGCCCAGGCTTCCCTTGACAAAAGTATTGAATACATGAAACAGAGGGAGGCATTCGGTAAGAAACTCGCTGAATTCCAGGGCCTGCAGTTTGATCTTGCTGATATTGCAACAAAGGTTGAGGCTGCAAGGTTGCTTGTTTATGATGCTGCAGAGAGGGCTGATAAAAAGCTTCCCATAATTAAGGAGGCAAGTATGGCGAAATATTTTGCAAGCAAGGTTGCCATGGAGGCATCAAGGTTTGCGGTACAGGTTCATGGTGGTTACGGATTCATTGAGGATTTTGATGTTGAAAGGTTCTACAGGGATGCAAAGATAACGGAAATTTATGAAGGTACATCTGAAATACAGAAGATTGTTATATCAAGGGAAGTATTGAGGTGATGGGGTTGAGAAAAATAAGGGTACTTATTGCAAAACCCGGACTTGATGGTCATGACAGGGGTGCGAAGGTACTGGCAAGATCCCTGATGGATGAGGGTTTTGAAGTGATCTATACAGGCATACATCAAACAGCTGAGGATATAGTAAGAACAGCGATTGAAGAGGATGTGGATGTTATTGGTTTAAGCATTCTTTCAGGTGCCCATATGTACCATTTCAGGAGGGTACTTGAATTGATGAAGGAAAACAATTTAAAGGATGTTCTTTTAATTGGCGGTGGGATTATACCTGAGGAGGATAAACAGAAGCTGATTGAATGGGGTGTTGATGCAATCTTCAATCCTGGCACAAGTATTTCTGAAATATCTGAATTCATAAGGAAAAATATAAGGAGACCTCTATGAACATAGATGCAATAGTAAAGAAGGATAAAAGGGAAATTGCACGTGCTTTAAGTGAAATTGAAAATAATGAAATGTTACCATCTGAAATTCTGATGAAGACAGGGAATGCAATGGTTATTGGTGTAACAGGTGTTCCAGGGAGCGGAAAGTCAACATTGATATCAAAGCTTGCAAAAATCTTTGCGGAGGAGGGAAAATATGTTGGAATAATCGCTGTGGATCCAAGCAGCCCATTTTCTGGAGGATCAATTCTTGGTGACAGGATAAGGATGCATGAATTGAATAGATATGAAAACATTTACATAAGGAGTGTTTCATCAAGGGGAAAGATAGGTGGTGTAAGCTATTTTACACCTGAAATGGTAAATCTCCTTGATGCAGCTGGCTATGATGTAATTTTTGTTGAAACAGTGGGATCTGGGCAGGATGAAGTTGACATATACAGCCTTGCGCATACAATTCTTGTCCTTCTCGTCCCGGCTCTTGGTGATGAGGTACAGGTTATAAAGGCAGGGCAGCTTGAAATAGGTGATATATTTGTTATAAACAAGGCTGATACGGGTCCGGCGGATGAAAAAATGAAGGAAATGCTTTTAATAATGAAGGAAAGGGCTGATGGATGGGTTCCAAAGGTATTGAAGGCTGTGGCAGTAAAAAATCTGGGTATTATGGAGATACATGATGCAATAGTTGAACACTGGAAATTTTTGAATGAAAGGAATGAGATTGAATTTAAAAATAAAGAAAGATTAAAATATACAATAAAACAACATATAATGGGTATGATGGAGAACATGTTGAACCGTGGCAATATGGACGAATATGTTGAATCAATACTTTCAGGTGAGAAAATAGATGATGTTGTTAAAAGAATCATGATCAAAATGGGTGAGGAATATGGAAAAGGAGGAGAAGTTTAAAGAAAAGTTAAAAGAATGGGAAGAGAAGGTTTACAAAAAATCTATTGAATCGATGCCCGAGAGGGGAAAATTTGAAACATTGTCCGGTATAGAGGTAAAGACATTTTATTCACCAATGGATCTGAAGGACTTTGATTATTTTGAAAAACTTGGTTTCCCTGGAGAATATCCATACACAAGGGGTATCCATCCAACCATGTACAGGGCAAGGTTATGGACATTCAGGGAATTTTCAGGTTTTGGTGACGCAATTGAAACAAATAAAAGATTAAAATATCTAATACAGCATGGTGAAACAGGTTTAAGCATTGCATTCGATTATCCAACACTTCTGGGTCTTGATGCGGATAATCCTCTTACAAAGGGCGAGTTTGGAAAGGCAGGTGTTGCAATAAATACCCTTGAGGACATGCAGCTCATGTTCGATGGTATAAGTCTCAAGGATATATCCACATCAATGACAATCAATGGTCCAGCTGCCGTTATCTGGGCATTCTATATTCTTACAGGTGAATCACAGGGTGCAAGATGGTGCGATCTGAGGGGAACAATACAGAACGATATTCTCAAGGAATATATGGCCCAGAAATCTTTCATATTTCCACCCGAACCTTCATTGAAACTTGTTATAGATACGTTTGAGTTCGGATCAAAGGAATTACCCCTGTGGAATCCTATAAGTATTAGCGGATACCATATAAGGGAGGCAGGTGCAACAGCTGTTCAGGAACTTGCATTTACACTTGCAAATGGTTTAACATATGTTGAGGAGGCAATAAAAAGGGGTCTTGATGTGGATGATTTTGCACCCAGGTTAAGTTTCTTCTTCGATTCCCACATTGATTTCTTTGAAGAGATTGCCAAGTTCAGGGCAGCAAGAAGGATATGGGCAAGGGAAATGAAAAGGAGGTTCAATCCCAAAAAGGAAAGATCACTGTGGTTAAGGTTCCATACACAGACTGCGGGAGTAAGTTTAACCGCACAGCAACCTGAAAATAATATTATAAGAACAACTCTTGAAGCACTGGCTGCCGTACTTGGTGGAACACAGAGTTTGCACACAAACAGTATGGACGAAGCCTGGGCGCTTCCGACGGAAAAGGCAGTTATGATTGCCCTAAGGACACAGCAGATAATAGCAGAGGAGAGCGGTGTTCCAAATACAGTCGATCCCCTTGCTGGAAGTTATTATGTTGAATGGTTGACGGATAAAATTGAAGAGGAGGTATACAGATACTTTGATAAAATTGATGCCATGGGCGGGGTTATCAATGGTATAAGGTCAGGTTTCTTCCAGAGGGAAATAGCTGAATCCGCATACAGATATCAGAAGGAAATAGAGGAGATGAAAAGAACACTTGTTGGTGTTAATAAATACAGAATTGAAGAAAAGCTTGAAATTCCAATTTTAAAGGTGCCGGATGAACTTGAAACAAGGCATCTTGAAAGGTTAAAGAGATATAAGGAAAACAGGGATATTGGTAAAATGGAATATTCTTTAAAGATGTTGAGGTTGAACGCTGATGAGAAGAATCTAATGCCCTATATTATAGATGCAATAAGGAATAAAGCAACCCTGGGTGAAATAATCCAGGCCCTGAAGGATGTATGGGGAGAATACATAGAACCTGTAATATTCTGAAGTGATAGAATGCTGAAAAAAGGGCTTGTTGAAGTTTATACTGGTAATGGAAAAGGCAAGACAACGGCTGCAATAGGTCTAGCGATAAGGGCTGCGGGCAGAGGTCTGAAGGTTTACATAATACATTTTATGAAGGCAAGTGGTTATGGAGAAAGCAATATACTAAAGAATATTGAAAACATAAGGGAAGTATATATGGGGAAACCATACTTCATAACAAAGGATCCAAAAATAAAGGAAATAATGAAGGATGTTGTTGTTTTCGAACCTGGCAATCCACCAAAGGAGTACATGGAAATAATAAAAAAAGCTATGGAAGAAAGTGAAAGGATTATTTTTTCCGGGGAATGGGATGTTGTTATACTTGATGAAATAATAACTGCACTTTACTTTGATCTTATTGATGTTAAAAAAGTTTTAAACAT
>JAVRLK010000021.1:0-15546 GCA_031961545.1 Thermoplasmatota archaeon
TAAATTCGCCACAGTTAATGATTCTTGCGGAAATAATTTCAGGTTTCAAATGGTCAGCATTTATAGTTGCAGCATCAACCTACGTTGCCAGGGTTGCTCCCAAAGAAAAGGAGGCAAGGGCACAGGGCATACTGAACATGGCACAGAACATGGGATGGGTTCTTGGACCATTAATCACAATACCTGTCATTTTGAACTACGGTTTTAATTTCAATTTTTATTTCTCATTCATTTTCGTAATAATTGGTCTCTCAATAAGCATTATCTTAAAAAATGAAAAATGATTATAGGTAACTCCCTAAAACTTCCTTCACAAGTGAATATAGATCACCATTTTCCTTCATTATTTCAAGCACTGAAAATATTGGGAAAAGTTTTAGATACTCACTCTTTTCAAAAAGTACTGATGTTCTTATTATGTCAAATTCCTTCATTACCTTGAATACAAGGAATCCTATGACAAGGCTCAGATCAATATTTTCACCTATTTCCCTCTTTATGTAATAGGAGAAGAGATCCTGGGATCCACCGCCCTCCTTTTCATTAAGGTAACCAATCAAATCATCTGTGAGCTGGTAGGCAATGCCAAGGGCCATCCCATACCTTTTTGCATCGCCCAACACCTTTTTACCCTCTTCTGAGCATAAAGCACCTATTTCAGCAGCACCCTCAAAAAGTGATCCGCTTTTCAGGGCAATCAATTTTAAATAATCTATGTTCGGCCAGTTTTTGCTGTCCATGGCCATTATATCAAGGTATTCTCCCATGGATGCCTTTGACCAGGTTTCAAGACCAACCTTTAAAAATTCAGGCCCTTCTCTTCTCGCAATCTCAAGCGATTCTGATATAAGTAAATGGGGTAGTATAACAGCCCTTTCAATACCATACTTCTTCCATAATGTTGGTTTCCTTCTCCTTTCCGTACTTTTATCAATGATATCATCATGGACCAAACTAGCTGCATGGCCTAATTCTGCACTAACAGCAAGCCTTAATGCCTTTTCATAATCCCCATTGAATGCCTGTGCTGTTAAAAGGAGAACTATGCCCCTCAGCCTTTTCCCATCCCTCAGGGCATAGTCAACCATTTCATAAAGTTCTCCATCATATTTCTTTATGTATTCATCTATTGCCCTATCTATCTCGTTCTTTTTTCTCTCAAGTTCCCTTATTAAATTTTCAAATTCCATTTTTACTTATCACTGTTTCCTGTAATCAAAATAAATATTTAAACACTTTTTATGATTTCAGTATACTCTATTTAAGCATGGGCATTTTTATTCCCTTTTCTTTTGCCATTCTTATTGCAATATCATAGCCAGCATCTGCATGCCTGACAACACCGATGCCTGGATCATTGGTAAGAACCCTCTCAAGCCTGAGATCCGTTTCCTTTTCTCCATCCACAACTATAACAAAACCTGCATGGATGGAATAGCCAATACCTGTTCCGCCACCATGGTGAACAGCAACCCATGTTGCTCCTGATGCAGTGTTCAATAAAGCATTGAGTATTGGCCAGTCAGCTATTGCATCCGATCCATCAAGCATTTTTTCAGTTTCCCTGTACGGTGATGCAACACTGCCTGAATCATGATGATCCCTTCCTATAACCAGTGGAGCTTCAAGAACTCCTTCCCTTACAAGTTTATTGAATTCCAGACCTGCCTTGTGCCTCTCACCATAGCCAAGCCAGAGTATCCTTGCGGGTAAACCCTGCCATTTCACCTTTTTCTCGGCCATGTCGAGCCAGTTTATAATATGCTTATCATCCGGGAATAGCTTTCTAATAACATTATCCGTCTCATATATATCGTTGGGATTTCCTGAAAGAGCTGCCCACCTGAAAGGTCCCTTTCCTTCGGAGAATAATGGTCTTATGTATTCTGGAACATAACCCGGTATTTTGAAAGCATCGTTTACCCCTGCTTCAACTGCCATTGCCCTTATGTTGTTTCCATAATCAAAAACCTTTGATCCATGCTCCTTGAAATAGATCATGGCAGGGACATGTTTCCTGAGAGATTTTTTAACCTCCTCAAGATATTTCTCTGGATTCTCCCTTAAAATCTTTGCCTCCTCAACACTGTAACCGCTTGGTATGTATCCATTAAGTGGATCATGTGCTGCTGTTTGATCAGTAACAATGTCAGGGATAATTTCCATTTCCTTTAACTGTGAATAAACATCAGCAGCATTTCCAAGCAAACCTATTGACAATGCTTTTCCAGTTTCAAGCGCTTCATCCTTCATCTTCAATGCTTCCTTAAGATCATCAGTCCAAACATCAAGATAACCATGCCTAATTCTTCTTTTTATATGATCCTCATCAACCTCAACTATTATTCCAACTGCATCGTTCATTGTTATTGCCAATCCCTGTGCTCCACCCATTTCCCCAAGACCTGATGATAGAACCCACTTTCCCTTTAAACTGTATGTATTGTATTCTTTCTTTGCTATGGCATAAAATACCTCATATGTTCCCTGTAGTATGCCTTGGGATCCTATGTATATCCATGATCCGGCAGTCATTTGACCAAACATGGTCAATCCTCTTTCCTCAAGTTCCCTGAAGTATTCCCATGTTGCCCACTTTGGAACAAGCATGGCGTTGGATATCAAAACCCTTGGTGCCCATGTATGCGTTTTGAATATTGCTACAGGCTTTCCTGATTGAACTATTAGGGTTTCATCATCCTCAAGGTTTTTTAACGATTCAACAATTTTCTCATAGGATTCCCAGTCCCTAGCAGCCTTTCCCGTTCCACCATAAACAATAAGGTGCGCAGGATCTTTTGCAACCTCAGGATCCAGATTGTTCATTAACATCCTCATTGCTGCTTCTGTTTTCCAGCTCTTACATGTAAGAGTTTTTCCCCTAGGAGCATGTATTTCTACCATAGTTTTCTAATAAACAATAAATCTATTTAAGATTATTTGTGCTCAAAAGTGATAAATTGTTAATAAAAAATAGTAAAATGGATAAAAATTATTTTCCTTTTTTTCGCTTACATTATCTTTTATTCTTAAATTAAAGTCAAGGAATGAAAAGTTACAATGACCAACCATGTTACCATTTTTTAACCCGAAGACCATCTAGAAAAAGATCATGAACTGATAACTAATCAAGAAAAAGCTAAGAAATTATCATAAAGGTTGAAACTATTTTATGGATCAAGATTTATTTAAAATCTGAAACTTTTAAATAAATTTTTTGAATTTATTATAAAAATAAATCTAAAAGATTTATTGTTGGCACCAAAAAAATATTTACTTATTTTTATAATATTTCTGTATTTAAAAAGCAATAAAAAGCTTTAAAGATTAAAGCGAAAAGAATACTGGTGTCTTTGTAGAGTGAATGAAAGAATAAATTGGTAGAAAATTTGTAATTTTTCATACCATACAAAAAAAATTATATTTAAATATTCGATAGAATTTCACATTTGCCTAAATGAAAAGCAACAGATGGTTCCTTGGATTCATATTCTCAAACATGGCTGGAGGTATCATCAACCCGATGATACCTCTTTTCGTAGTTGTATATCTTGGATCAAACGTTTTTTATGTCAGTCTTGCATCTGCTTTAAGCTCACTTGTTTCGGTTCCTGCATTAATATTCTGGGGTGAACTTTCTGATTCTCTTGGAAAAAGGAAACTTTTCATACTTTACGGTTTTTATGGATCGTTTCTCAGCCTAATGCTTATCATTTTCGTTCATAGTATTTACAGCTTTATACTCGTTTTGATAATCTATCAGATTGTTTTGAACGCAAGCGTACCAGTATCTACACTCATAATACTTGAACAGAACAACCCTGAGGAATGGCCAAGGATCATATCAAGGTTCAGTCTTCTTTCAGGCATTGGATCCTTTCTTGGTCTCATTGTAGGTATGATATTCCTCCTCGATCTGAGCAAATCCTCAGATTTACCTTACATATACATAATATCATCCTTGCTTTACCTTATTGCGGCAATTGTATCAACATTAATATTAAAGGAGTCCGAGAAAAAAATAAGGAGGGAAGAAATTAAAGTAACAACAACAAGAACGCTGGAAAGGATAACATTTTCTCCCAGAGGAATTCTGCACATACTCAAATTTTCAGGTTTGAGGAAATATCTATCAAAAAATCTATTATTTTTCATTTTAACAACATTTTTCCTTATGTTTGCATTTCAAACATTCTTCGTTCCATTCCCTGTCATGGTAATAAAACATCTCGGTGCATCAAACATTGAAATTTTCATAATGTATGCTGTAAATGTTGGTCTCTCAACAATAGGTTATGTTTATACTGGAAGAATTATGGAAAAGCTTGGTGGAAAGAGAACATTAAAAACAGCATTGACAATACGCATTTTCCTTTTTGCATTTTCCGCAATTATTCCTTTAATTTTTTCAGGATTTTCAGGTATTGCAGTATCCATGATAGTATATGGTGTTCTGGGATTCCTGTGGAGCTGGATTGGTATAAGCCAGATAAATTATGTGTCGAGGAGTGCAGGTGAAGGTAACAGGGGAAGGGCAGTGGGTCTTTACAACTCCATGCTTGGCCTGGGGCAGGTTGCAGGTTCTCTATTTTCAGGTTATATAACAACGATGTTTGGATATTCATTGGATTTCGTTCTTTCTGCAATTCTTGTTCTTTTCGGTCTTATATTGGTGAACAGAATATACTCTGAAAAAATTGCACCATAATTTTTCTGAAAATATTTTTATTACATAATTACATGTAATGCTGGTGAAAAGTATGATTAAAATAATCAAAACTGATAAGGCTCCATTGCCATCCGGACCATATTCACAGGCAATAAGGGCTGGAAATTTTTTGTTTATATCGGGACAGATACCAATAGATCCAAAAACTGGAAAAAAGATAAAGGATGATGTTTCACTTGAAACAAAACAGATAATGGAGAACATAAAGGCAATACTTGAATCCGAGAATTTGAGTTTAAACAATGTTGTTAAGGTAACAGTCTTTCTTAAGGACATAAAGGATTTTCAGAAAATGAACGATGTTTACAAAGAATATTTCAAGGATTACCAGCCAGCAAGAACAACTGTTCAGGCGACTCCTGCTGGTGATGTTGATATAGAAATAGATGCCATCGCCTACGTACCCTAATTAAAAATTCCTTATCCTGTATGCTTCAGGGCATAAAACAAAATCGGTATGGATAATAATTGAAGAATGAACACATAGGAAAAAATTATTGAGGGAAAATTGAAGAAATAGCCGATAAATAAGCCAGAAAAGAAAAGGCCCATGCCATAAAATGTGTTATAAACACCATATGCAAATCCTCTTTTCCCCTCCTCAACATTTTTTCCAATAATGGATCTGCCAACAGTATCATAAATGCCAGTTATTGCCCCAAAAATAAAACCTGCGATAAAAAGGTTATAAACATCGGGATGAATCATAAGAATGGGTAAAATTAATGATAGTAAAATTCCAATATATACTAAATTTTTCCCTAGCTTATCGTAGAGCAAACCTGATAAGCCACCTATTGCCCCCTCACCTATCATGGCAACCATAAATATTATTGGAATTAATCCTTCACTCATATATGATTGTGCCGTGTACAAAACGAATGAAATATGGTATATTCCAGCGGAGGCAATACCTATACCTGCCGAATAAAAATAGATAAATTTCCTGTAATCGGATGGTTTTTCAATTTTTCTTTCCTTAACACTGAAATTCCTTCCCTTAAAATATGTAATAAAAACAAAAAGAAGACATAAACTTGCAGGAAAAGCTAAAAAAAGAAAAGCATCCCTGTAACCCAACCCCAAAAGAAGAATGAATGATACGATTAAAGGACCAACAACTGCACCCGTTTGATCCAGTACCTGCTGAATTGCAAAACCTTTACCCATGCTTTCTCTCTCAGCAAAAATGGAAATTAAATAATCCCTGGGTGGAGTTCTTAAAGCTTTACCAAACCTCTCAAGAATTATTAGAGCTGAAGCAAAAATATAATTTCCTGAAATGGCAAGCATGGGTACGGCAACCATATTTATGATATATCCAATAATCATAACTCCCCAGTAAAAATGTGTTTTATCAATTATTTCACCGCTGACAATTCTAAAACTGTAACCCACAAATTCACCCACACCAACAACAATACCAAGAAGAAAAACTGATCCACCAAGAATTGTGGTGAAATATTGTGGGATTATACTTCTGGCGCTTTCATATGTAAAATCACCAAAAAGACTGATTATACCTATGAGAATTATCAGTTTTGTTCCAAAATCCAAATTTTTAATGCTATTCATATTCTTATTCCAAATATGTATTTTTCAATCAATTTTTCAATTTCACCATAATTTTTTTCTTCAATGTGCTTTGATCTTCTCAGCGCCTTGTTGTGGCCGAGAGCACCGCTGAGATTTATTGCAATCCTCTGATTCTCCTTTAGAAGGGTGAAATATTCAAAGTTCAATGCTGCAAAAGTTCCCTCTAACTTAAATGGTTCCTCCATCAGGTTTTTCAACTCCTCCCTTTTCTTTAAAATTGATTCATAAAGTTTATCTAAATAATCAAAAGTAACAGAGCAATCTTCATTCTTATAATTTCTCTCAAATTCATAAATAGATATGCCATATTTTTCGAGCAATTCCATTGTTTCTTTTTCAATTTTCATAATTTCTCAAGTTCAAAATTTTCTTTCGTTAGATTATCGAGGTAATTCTCCATGGTGGAATAATCCGTCTTTGCTTTTTCAATTCTTTTTTTCAAACCTTCAATTTCACCAAGAAGATATTCTTTTCTATGTTCCATAAACCTTATTCTTTCATCCAGTTCTTTCTCCTCTTTTTCAAGTATGTTTTTTATGGTGCATAGAACACCTGAAAAATTTTTCATCCATTTCACCTTCTTATGGTAGGCGTTATCACCACAAGGGAATTAAAGGCAAACGCCATTGCCTTGAATAGGATTAATAATAAACAATATAAAAAATTAACGATTTTTTTATTTTCAAATTTTATTTTTTAGAAAAATTTTCTATGAAGCATTATGCATTGACGCTTTCTAAAATAATGTGCTTAAAGCTATTTGAATTTTATCAGCCCCGATAATGTTTTGAATTTTTAAACATTAACTTTACTAATTTAATTAGCTAAATAAATATTTAAAAATTTTAAAAAATTTATAAAATTTTTATTTAATAAATCAATTCGTAGTTTATTTTCTGCATTCTAAGGAAATTCTCAAGTTCCCTTATGTTCCTTTCACCAAATGTCTGGACAGTTATAGTTACACGTGCCATTCCAGCAGGTATATCACTTTCAACCCTATCAACATGGATGTCAAGTACGTTCGCCTGTCTCTCCGATAGATAATTCATTATCTGTTTCAAGGATCCGGGTTTATCCGGTATAATAAGAGAAACCTTGATTATCAGTTTTTCATCCATCAATCCCTTCTGTATGATCTGTGTAAGTAAATTGTAATCAACATTTCCACCGCTTATCACCGCACATACCCTCTTATTTTTCATTTCAATTTTTCTTGATAGAATAGCTGCAAGTGAAATAGCTCCTGCTGGCTCAGCAACTATCTTGTTCCTTGTAAGAAGCATGTACATGGCATTGGCGATCTCTTCATCTGTAACTGTGATAAGATCATCCACATATACCTTTACCATCTCAAAGGTAAGAGGCCCAGGTGTTTTTACAGCAATACCATCAGCAATTGTATTTAAATTAACAAGAGGAACAATTTCACCTTTTTCTATGGACTTTTTCATTGACTGGGCACCTTCAGCTTCCACACCTATTATTTTTATATCACTCTTAAGTGATTTCAATGCAAATGCTATTCCTGATATTAGACCTCCACCACCTATTGGAACAACAACAGCATCTATATCCTTTATCTGTTCATATATTTCAAGACCGATTGTTGCCTGACCAGCTATTATGTAAGGGTCGTTGAATGGATGTACAAAAACCATTTTGTTTGAATTTGTGAATTCTATTGCCTTTTTGAACGCATCATCGTATGTTTCACCGTAAAGCCTTACCTCGGCACCATATGCCTCCGTTGCAACAACCTTTGATGGTGGTGTAAAAATTGGCATAAATATTGTTGCCTTTGTACTCAGCAGTTTTGCGGCATATGCAACACCCTGCGAATGGTTTCCTGCACTTGATGCAACAACACCTCTCCTTCTTTCCTCTTCACTTAAATGGTAAATTTTGTTGTATGCACCCCTAATTTTAAAGGATCCTGTTGTCTGAAGGTTCTCCAGTTTTAGAAAGACTTCATTCCCTGAAATCTCAGAAAATGTTCTTGAGTGTTCAACAGGTGTCTTTTTTACAACACTGCTCAATACTTTTTCTGCTTCCCTTACTTCATCCATACCAATGATAAACTGATCTCCTGTCATATTAAAAGGATAAAAAATACAAATTAATTGTTTTTTCTATTTTTTTTATTATTTCCCAAAATTTTTATTAAAAAAGAATATTTCCTAAACCATGGGTTTTTGGGGTATTAATAAAAAATCATGGTTACAGGTGATAGCTGCATGGATAGGCTGGCTTATGGATGGATACACAACAATAGCATATGCATTTCTTGCAGTGACAATAGCACCCTTATTTTTTCCAAGCACGGCCAGGTTAATAAGTCTCATAGTTCTATATGGTGGTTTTGCTGCTGAAGCTCTCGCAAGACCTATTGGATCCATTGTTCTCGGCAATTTTCTTGGTGATAGAATGGGCAGAAAAGCAATGCTTACAACAACCATACTTGGATTCTCCATTTTTGCAGGTCTTAAGGGGCTTTTACCAACATATGATCAGATTGGTATTGCGGCACCGATTTTCCTTTACATTGTTCTATTTATTGAAGGTATGTTTGCCGGTGCTGAATATGGTGGTGGCACGGCCCTTTCAATGGAGAGCATACCACCTGAAAAAAGGGGACCGATTGGAGCCTTTGTTCAGAGCGGTTTTGGTACCGGATATTTCATTATAGCTTTCGTTAATGCTGGCCTTTATTCTTACCTTGGCCCTTCAAACTTTTCCGCCTATGGCTGGAGGATTGTTTTCCTAACAACATTTATTCCAGGAATAATAACATTGATCATCAGGATCATTGCGGAGGAGACAAAGGTTTTCAAAGAAATGAAGGAAAGAAACGAAATTGCCAAAATACCTGTTATTAATCTTATTAGGGGGGGTGGATGGGGATTACTTTTTGCACTTTTAATAACATCAGGACTTCTGTTCATTAATACTGCAACATTCTCATTTTATCCTGCACTTTTCCTGGAAATACGTAAAGAAATAAGTATAACAACCATGGATCTTTATGTGGGAATAATAAATCTCATTTCTCTCTTTGGTGTATGGCTTGGTGGTGTATTTGCCTTGTTCCTGGTTGAAAGGAAGAAAACTCTTCTCCTTTATTCATCAATCTTTGTAGCAATAACATATCCTGTTGCGTACTTTGCATTCAATTATGATCCATTAATAACATTCATAATGTTCAGCATACAGGCATTCTTCGAGGCAATGATCTTTTCAGTTCTTCCAGCATTTCTTTCCGAAACATTCAGTAAAAAGTTCAGAACAACCGGTGTTGGATTTGCTTACAATGGAGGTGCCATATTCGGTGGTTTCGCCATAACAATAATACTTGCAACAATATACCTTTTTAGGCTTACACTTTTCAGTTCTTGGGTATTATGGCTTTTCATTGCTGAAATAATTATGATTCTGGGAATAATATTCTCAAAGGAAACTTACAGGAAGGGTGAGGAAGATAAAATAGAATTATAGAAACTTTGGACCATCCTCATAAATTTTTGAAACAATTATTTTTTCCGTATACTCCTTTGCTATTTTTAAGATTTTTTCAATGTTCTTTTTTCTAACAACAGAATGAACCGCCATGCCAATCATGTTCTGAGTTGCACCGATTGCACCATTGTTTTTTAATTCATCCGATATCTTTAACATTTCAGGATTTCCTATACCGCTCCTTTCTGCGAATTCTCTTGAATACTTAAGCAGGGATTCAACCGTTGGCTTTCTTTTTATTTTCATCAATGCAGAATGGCCATATTTATTCACAATTTCAACCATTTCCTCTGATTTCAACACTTTCTCCTTGCTAATTGGTCCGAAATACAGGGCAAGAACATAAAGATCCTTTTCAAAGAGAATTTTATCCACCTCACCATAACCGGGTGCACCGGGTTTTGTTATGAGAACACATCCTCCAGATATAAAGCCCTCCGCAGTTCCAAGACCGGTCAGGGCAAGAACATCAGCCATATGTGCTATTCTTATACCTTCCATCAATGAAAATGGTTTATTCAATAAATGTGAAAGTGATAAGGCAATACCAAGTGCACCGGATGCACTTGTTCCAAAACCTGAACCTGTAGGTACCTGTATTTCATGGGAAACCTTCACGTAAATATCCTGTACCTTTAACTTTTTGAGTGTTAGTTCCACAGCTATTCTTGATGTTTTTGCATCCTCAATCTTACCATTTATGTAAACATCAATACCCTTTCTTTCATAATCTACCTCAACTGTTGTTTTCGTACCTGATGATATGGCAAAACCACCTCCCCTCGATCCAATTTTTAATGGATCCTCAATCTTCCTCCCTAACCTGTCCCTTGTGTGTGCTTCGAAAAAGCTTGATATTCCAGATGGTGTGAATATGGTTAACTTTTTCATAAAATAGCTTTATTGTTTATCAATATTTAAATTCCATCTTTTACAGTATTCTTTAACAATGCATTTATCGCAATTTCCCTTAATACAATTTTTACCTATCTTCATTAAAAAGTATTCAAGCCTGCCATAGTTTATATCTCCATAAGAAAATAAATCTATTCCTAGGTTTTCTGCTGCAACAGTTACATTTTTTGAAGGATAGGGCCTTGCCTTTTCCCAAACTCCAACCATCTCCCTCATGAAGATACCAACTGTAACATCACCTATGCCCTTTGCCAGACTTTTCAATCTTCTCACAAGATCATCAAAATCCTTTGATTTTTCATGTATTTTGTTCAATCCACCTTCCTTAATTACATTTTCAGATAATTCAAGGATCTTTGTTGCTGTTTTAAAATCGTATCTAACATATCCACCGGTGTCAAGAACAGCAACAATACCATCCCATCCTCTATCAATCAATGCTTCCGGTGATAAAAGATTCTCGGATTTAAAAATAAAAAATGTATTTTTTGCTATGTTCTCGGATATCCTTGCACCGAATAGAACGGATAAAAGAAACCATGGAAATGGATCCTTTTTAAGATCAATTTTAAATATTTCCGGGTATGATACAGAATTCTTTTCAATCAATTCTTTAGGGATCATTCTCCTCACCACAGAAATATTTCAATGCCTTTTTGTACGATTCCAGCGTTCCAATATCAAAAAAGTAACTGTATTTTGCAATGAAGCCATAGGCAAGGCCTTCATCCGCAAGTCTTGGGAAAAGATCCTCCTCAAGCTTTACCTTTTTTATCTTTAAATATTCATGCCTTTTTTCTATCAATTTTCTATCGAATATGTAAATCCCGGCATTTATAAATTCAGCCCTGCTATCCTTTTTTTCACTGAATTTTATTATTTTACCATTGGAATCCATTGCTATTGAACCATACCTTTCTGTACTTTCATCCTTAATTTTTATAACAGTAATTGTAAGGTAACCGTTATTATTTTTATGGAAATTTAAAAGATCGTTAAGGTTGATATCGGTTACCATATCACCGTTCATAACAAGGTAATCATCTTCCTTACCGATTTCCTCTAGAGCTAGGCTTAAATCACCTTCCGTCTCCCAGCCAAGACCTTTTATTACATTTATATTTTTCATGCCTGTTTTTTCAATATATTTTTTCACAATATCATAGAATTCAGAAACAACAACATAGTTTTCCTCTATACCAAGTGAATCAATCTTTTCCATAATATGGTTTAAAATTGGCTTTCCATAAACAGGCATGAGAACCTTTGGGATGTAATATGTTAATGGTCTGAGCCTTTTACCCTGACCTGCTGCAAGTATAATTGAAATCATCGTGAATAAGATCAATTGAAATTATTTTAACTTTTTCGGAATGAATTCTTCAATGTTGAACTTTTATGAACTTAATTTTCAATCTCCTTGCCAGTTCACCATCTATATCGTCCCTGTCACCAATTACAATTGAATTCTCAAGATCTATGTTAAAATCTTTGACCGCTTTTTCAACAAGACCTGTGTTTGGTTTCCTGCATGGACAGTTATCCTCAGGTTTGTGTGGACAATAATACAAAGCATCCACATGAACTCCCCTTTTCTCAAGTTCTTCAAAAAGATGATTATTGAAATCGTTCATTTCATCAACAGTAAAGTATCCCCTCCCTATACCTGACTGGTTTGTTACAATTATTATCAGGTATCCCATTTCCTGATACTTTTTCATTAATTCAACAGTATCTTCGTAAATGTAAAGATCCTCCCTTTTGTGGCAGTAAGGACAATCTTTATTTATTGTACCATCCCTGTCAATGAATATTGCCTTCCTTTTTTCCATCATTCTCTTTTATAATAACAGTAATAATAAACTTTTGAAAAACCTTTATATTATGATATTTTATTCAAACAACAATGACAAGGGTAATTAGATCAAGGGCTCCATTAAGAATAAGTTTTGCAGGCGGAGGAACTGATATAAAAGATTATTTTGAAAATCATGGTGGAGGTGCTGTTATTTCAGCAACAATTGGAAAATATGCCTACACAACAATAATAGAGAGAAATGATGACATTGTTAAAATAAGGGAACCCATGTTCAACATAGATTATTCAATAAATTTAAAGAATGGTAAGGTGGATGGTGAGGAATCACCATTTTTTAAGGCAATAATAAATGAATTTAAGCCGGAAAAGGGTTTTGAGCTAATTTCACACAGCGATACAGAATATGGATCGGGTCTTGGATCATCATCGACCATGATGGTTTCAATAGTTGGTGCATTCAAAAAATGGTTGAACATAAACATGGGTGAGTATGAAACAGCTGAATTGGCTTATAAAATTGAAAGGGAGGATCTTAAAATTGCTGGTGGAATGCAGGATCAGTATGCTGCCGTATTCGGAGGCTTCAATTACATTGAGTTCAAGAAAAATAATGTTATTGTTAACAGAATGAGAATAAAGGATGAAATAGTTAATGAACTCCAGTTCAGGCTGATACTTGTTAATTTGAACGTTAGAAGGAGATCCCATGATATTATTCAAAAACAAATAAAGAATCTATCAAATGAGGAGATACTTGATCATTACAATGCCTTAAAGGAAATTGCTCGCGAGATTAAGGACAGAATATACCATGGTGATTTTGGTGATTTCGGTGAATTGTTGAAAAATGAATGGAACCACAAGAAGAACCTTTCACCAGGAATAACAAACAAAGAGATTGATGATTTCTTTGAATTCTGCGAAAAGAATGGTGCACTTGGATACAAATTGCTCGGTGCCGGCGGTGGAGGTTATGCTTTGCTTTTCACAGATGAATTCCACAGGCACGATCTTGTTAAATCTTTAAAGGAAAAGAATTTTGAAACATCCACCGTTGAATTTGTTAATTCAGGTCTTGGGGTGTGGGAGATTGATGAATCTAAAAGGGTATATTGATGAGGGATTGAAAGCAAGGCAGAGTATTAAAATTGAGGAAATAATGGAGGTATCAGAAATAATATACAATGCAATGAAAAATGGAAAGAAACTTGTTACATTCGGTAACGGAGGATCGGCCGCTGATGCACAGCATTTTGCTGCAGAAATAACAGGAAAATTTCTAAGGGAAAAGGATCCTTTACCCGCAATAGCGTTAACAACAAACACATCAATGATAACAGCAATAGGTAATGATTATTCATTCGATGAAATTTTTTCAAGACAGGTAAGGGGTATCGTTAATGAAGGGGATGTTGTTTTTGGCATAACAACATCAGGTAACTCAAAAAATGTTATTAAGGGCATTGAAGAGGCGAATTCAAAAAATGCATACACAATTGCATTGACGGGTAGATTAGGTGGAAAAGTAAAAAGTGTTGCAAAGAAAACAATAACAGTTGAATCTGATTTAACACCAATAATACAGGAAACACACATAACAATAATTCACTTGATTTGCATGGTTCTTGAGGATATGATAATAAAAAGATTATGATTGTTTATTCTCAAAGGCCCTGGCTGTTTTGCTTATGATTCCCGCAGATATGATGTTTGTTAAAATTATTATCATGAAGATAATGTAGAACATTTCGTTGAAATATGTATTGTTGTATGTTAAAAGAATTGTTGATAATAATGCTGATGTGAGTCCTCTGGGCAACAGGGATGTTACAAATGGCCTGTAATCCTTTTTCCTTATGACTGCAAAAACTTCCAGATATCTCATAGCAATAAGAATTATTGTTATCATCAATGCATAAAGGAAATAATCAAAATTGATTATTGCAATAAGCCCCATAAAAACAAAGAAAAAGCTTCTGACAAGGAAAGTAAGGGAATCTTCAACAAGATCCATTTCATTTTCCCTTATGTCAATTTTAAGATTAAAATGTTTGTTGATTGTTTTATAATTTCCAACAACAAGGGCAAAAACAAAAATGGCAATGACAGCGGATCCTCCAAAATAGTCAACAATTCCGTAAAGAAGGAAGGCAACGCCTATTGTTGCAACATAGCTCTTTAATCCCTTAAGAAATGCAAGAAAAATTAACCAAGCAAATCCAACCAAAACACCAAGAACAACAGCAATACTTATTGAATCAAGTGCGAATTTTGAAAATTGGTATAAACTGAATGATCCAGCATTAAATACCTGGATTAAAAGTGAAAATGCAAATATTGCAAAGACTGAATTTAATGTTGCTTCCGTAACTATTGTTCCGTATAGATCCCGTGAAATTTTTATTCTTGAAATTACAGGTACAATAACAATCAACGTCGTTTCACCTATTATTGATCCAAGTATGGCACCATAAATATATGGCCAGGAAAACATAAAATACATGATGTATGAAAATATAACAGCTGGAATGGCAATGTCAAGAATTGCAAGTATTGTGCCAATAGCACTGTTTTTAAGAAAACCGCTTATTTCTATTTTTCTTCCCCCCTCAAAAATGATAACAACAATAGCTATATCGCTGAATATGGGTGCAATATCCCTGAAATATGTGATATAGTTGGATGGGATAATATTTGTTATTGGACCGATCAGTAATCCTACAAACAGGAGAATCAATATTTCAGGAATTTTAGTTATTCTGAACAATACTTCCCCAAGGTATCCTAAGAGTATAACAAAGGCTATTAAAATTAATACAAGATAAGGATTCAACATTGATTTAATATATTTATGTATTGTATATAACAATTTCTTTCATTTTCAGACTCTCCGCATGTCTGACTGATGTCAGATAAACCTATATAGAGGGGAGTTATTTTTTAGTTTATGAACAACGAAAAACAACTCCCC
>JAVRLK010000022.1:0-15483 GCA_031961545.1 Thermoplasmatota archaeon
AATGGGCCCGACCGGATTCGAACCGGTGACCTTCGCCGTGTAAGGGCAACGTCATAACCAGCTAGACCACGGGCCCTGATTTTACCATAAAAAATAATCCATATAAATAATTTCTCAAAGTTTAAAACATAAAAAGTTTAATTAATTATTAATTAATTTGATTAACCATGGGATACAGTTTAAGAATCCTCACAGGATCCTACGACAGAAGTGATGAAAAGAATGTTGTTGTTGAACTTTTTGGTAAAACAAAGGATGGTAAATCCATTGTTGTAAGGGTAAAGAATTTCAAACCATACTTTTACCTTGTTGAACCGCCAAAGGATCTAATTGAATCATTAAAAAATGATAATGAAATAATATCCATTGAGGACAAGGATCTTTGGGTCTCAGGATCAATTAAAAAATGTAAGAAAATAACATTGTATTCACCTTGGAAGGTTCCAAACTACAGGAAGATGGCACAGGAGAGGTGCCAGGTACTTGCAGCAGACATACCTTTCCATCACAGGTTCATGTACGATTATGATCTTGGATCCTGTGTTGAGGTGGAGGGAAAGGAAATTAAAAATGAAAAATATTCAACGGATCTTGTTGTTGAAGCTGATGAAATTAAAAATGTTGAACCATTTTTATCAGATCTTAAAATACTGAGTTTTGATATAGAAAATTCGTTGAAGGAAAAGAAAATTTATACTGTTGGGATCGCTGTTTACAATAAAGGTGAAATAAGAACATACCATTTTGAGGGAGAGAATGCAACAATCATTAGAAATTTTCTTGATGTAATAAAAAAAGAGGATCCGGATGTTATAACAGGGTACAACATTGATGGTTACGATCTACCATACATAATGGATCTTGCAAAGGAGAATGGCATTGAATTCAACATCGGAAGGGATGGTTCAACACCACAAAGAATCATGGGCCAGTTCTGGCGTGTTCATGGGAGGATAGTTGCGGATGCCTGGTGGAACGTTAAGAGGGAAATAAAGCCAAAGCAGGAAACATTGAATGCTGTAGCAAAACTTCTTCTTGGAGAAGAGAAGATGGATGTTGACAGAACGAGGATGGATGATGAATGGAATAGTGAAAAGGAAAAGGTGATAGAATACTGTGTTAACGATGCAATCCTTGCTTTGAAGATTCTATTGAAAATAGAGGTTTTGAGGAAATATCAGGATCTTTCAACGGTTTCAAAACTACCCATGGATGATGTTATGAATTCCGGAGCTTCAACTCTAATAGATTCAATACTGATAAGGGAAGCTGACAGGAATAACATTGGTGTTCCTTTGATGATGTCACTTGAAGAGGAAGAGGAGAAGATTGAAGGTGGGTATGTTCACACGATCGAGCCAGGTTTATACCACTGGGTATGCGTCCTTGACTTCAAATCCATGTACCCATCAATCATAATAAAATACAACATATGTTTCACAACACTTAGCAAGGATGGAACAATTGTAAGTCCATCTGGTGCAAGATTCCTCTCAAAGGATGTTAAGGAAGGTCTTGTACCCAGAATACTGAGCAATTTGATGAAACAGAGGGATGAAATAAAGGCAAGGATGAAGAATGCAGATCCTGAAACAAAAAGATATCTTGACGGTCTTCAGCTGGCTGTAAAAATTTTGATGAACTCATTCTATGGTGTTTTTGCATCCAATTTCTACAGGTTCACAAACAAGGAAATTGGATCAAGTATAACAGCCTTTGCAAGGGAAACTGTTAAAAATGTTATAAAGGATCTTGAAGAATCAGGAATAAAGGTAGTTTATGGTGATACCGATAGTGTTTTCTTTTTATCACCAAGGCAGGATCTTCAGGGTGCGATTGAATTTGGTAACAAGGTGGCTGAAGATTTCTCAAAAAAATTGAACCTAACATTTGAGTTTGAGCAGATCCTTGAACCATTCTTTTCACATGGAGCTAAAAAGAGGTATGTTGGTAAGGTTGTTTATCCACCGGAGGAAAGTGGGCAGATTGTTGTTAGGGGATATGAAACAAGGAGAACAGATAGCTTTGATCTCCAGAGTGAAGTTCTGATGGAAATATTTGAACTCATTCTTGATGGTAAGCTTGATGAGGCGAAGAGAAGGGCGAAGGAGGTTATTGATGAAGTTAAGAAGGGGAAGGTACCTGTTGAAAAGCTTGTGATTTCAAGATCTGTCAGGGATATAAAGCAATACAAAAATCCCGATTCCATGCCAAACGTTCAGGCTGCAAGGAAATTGCAGGAAATGGGTTATGAATTTGTTCCGGGAATGAAGGTATCATGGGTTGTAATAAATGATAGAAAGAGTCCGCAGGAGGTTGAACCCTATATAAATGGTAGGCCATTCACAAAGAAGCCTGATTACGATTATTATGCAAGGCGTTTAGCGGAAACTTTATCAAGGATAACGGAAGTTTTTGAACTTGATCAGAATGCATTGATTTCCGGAAAAAGGCAGTCAACACTTTTTGAACACGAGGAAAAGGAAAAGAAGAAAAAGAACAGGATCGAGGATTTCTTTTAAATATTGAATCATCATATACTTTTTGTGCTTGATGAAATACTTTTATTTCTTCTGTCCACAATAATTTCGGGAAATAACTCGGCTTTGATTTTAGGTCCATTGAATTCATCAAGGATCATGGGTAAATTTTCAGGATCACTTTTCATTTCAACCTTTATGGGTTTTGGTTTGATTCTTGAGGGTATGAAAATGTTACCCCCAATACATGTAACACCTTCCTACGTTCCCTTTGTTTATCTATCTGTTCTTATAGTCTTTGTAATTTTCAGCATTCTTTCTTATCCTCTATCAGCAGGTATGGTCTTTACGGGATCAATTCTTGCATTTTCTTTAATTACCAAAGAAATGGATTATTTTTACTATACAATAGTTTTCATATCATGGATTGTTGCATTTCTCTCATCAATTTTTTTAGGTTTTATTTTTTATTCATTCAGTGAAAAAACGAAAAGACCATTCAGGGGTTATTCATTCACAATTCTATTTCTTTTATCAAGCGCATTTCTTTCCTATACACTTGGATCAAACACCATTGGTCTCATATATTCCATTTCTCCATCATTTTTAGATTTGATTTCATCCATAGCTGGTATATTTTTTGGAACATTTATTTTCAACTTTTTAACCTACAAGACAGTTACAAAATCAATTGTAAATTTAAATGCGTATAGATCATTTGTTTCCCAGCTATCTTCAGCAATAATTGTGGAATCATTCACACAAATTCATATCCCTGTTTCAATAACACAGGGTGTGATAGGATCCATGGTCGGTTCAGGTCTCAAGAAAGGTTACAGGGAAATAAATCTTTTAAAGGTAAATCAGCTAATATTCTCATGGATAACAACACCCATAATATCCATGTTCATCACGGTTTTCCTACTGTTAATATAAGAACGATTGTATCACTTGTATCCTCTGCCTCATCCGTTATTTCATCTATCCTGTGGACAAGGTTCTCAATCTGCAGAATGGTGTAAACATCAAGTTCCTTTTCCCTTCTGTGCAGTTCCTTAAGTATTTTTATTTTTATTACATCCGCCCTGTGTTCATATTCTTCAATCTTATGGCAGAGATCAATTGCCTTCTGTGAATCCGTAAAGAATACTGTAACAGCCTCCTGAAGCAACTTTAATGTTTCAATTGTAACATCAACGTATTCCCTGAAATTAACATCCTTCAGGAAATTCACCCCTGGTAGGGGCATATTCCTTAAAGAAAATGTTCTCAGTGTTTGTAGAATTTTACCCATAACATGATCGATGTTCTCAGATAGCGTTATGAATGTGAACCTATCTGAAGGAAATAAAACACCCTCATAGAGAAGTTTCTCATTCTCCCTTCTAACATCATCAGCATCCTTCTCTTTCTTTTCTATTTCATTGGTTAATTCATCAAGTTTTGAATAGTTAAGATCCATAAGTGCATTGTATGCATCATTAAGGAATTTTGATGAATCGGATACTATTGAAACATGCCTTATATAATTTTCAACAAGTTCTCTTTCCTTTTTTCTCTTGCTCAAATGCATGTTTGCATAATTGAATGATGGATTTAAATATTTTTCCAGTTTATTGAAAATTCTAATAAGGGAGTAAATATTATTCTTTAATATGTCATTCAGAAAACTTGGTGATAATGAAAACGTTCAGGGAACAAGGGTAATACTCCTGCACAACTTTTCGGATAGTGAGGTAATTGAATTCATAAACCATTACAAGAAAAATGAAAATTTACCGAAGAGTATAATTGCGGTAACAACACCCACATCCCTTGAATGGAGGGTAAGGGATCTTATGGATGAATTGATCAAGGAGGATGAGGAAATAAAGAAAAGAAAGAAGGAAAAATAAAATTTTTTTAAATATTATTATTCAATATGAAGTTCATACATGTTTCGGATCTGCATCTTGGTGCGTTCTCCAGCTTTGAAAAAATACATGCAATAATGATAAAAAATTTCATGAACATGATGGATTTTGCAATAAAGGAAAATGTTGATTTCATAATCATCAGCGGTGATATTTTTGATAGCCCTTACAGTATGTTCAACGATTTAAAAAATGTTGTAAAAAAATTCAAGGAATTCATTGAAAAGGATAAAAAGATATACACGATACCTGGATCACATGATAGAAAATATTCTGAAAGAACAATCTATGATATACTGGTTGCATCAGGTATTTTTACAGATGTTTCAAGGTATGAAAATGGTAGGTTAATACCAACATATGATGAAAGAACAGGTTTCAATTTATATGGTGTGGGTGGTCTTGAAAATTCCATGGACATTGAAATAATAAAAAAGATTGAAAAAGTTAATGACAATAATTCAATTTTTTTGTTCCATGCTGCAATTGAAGGCATATTGCCAAATGTAAAAAGTTTAAAGATATGGGAATTACCTGATGGTTTTTCCTATTATGCGGGCGGGCACGTTCATAAAAGAGGGATAATGGAAAAGAATGGAAGGCCTGTTGTTTATCCAGGAATATTTTTTGCATCAACACAGGATGAAATTTTCAACATTTACGAAAGGGGATTTGCGTTGGTTGAAGATTTTAAAATAAGATTCATTGATAGTGAATTAAATGTTTCAAAGCTGAATATAAATGTTGAAAACAAAAGCATGGAGGAAATAATAAGGGAAACGAGGGAAGGACTTGAAAATTTAAACGGTGAATCAATAGTTTTAATCAACTATTTTGGCAAATATAATGGTAATTTCCAGATGAACCTGACAACAATTCCATTATCTTTGAGAAGGAAATTCCCTGGAATATTCATAAGGGAAAGGGATGTTGAAAGTCATAAAAAAGAAATTACTCTTGAGGAAAGTGAAAGCTTTAATGTTGAGAATCCATTTGGCTTTGACGTTAAATCTTTTATGGAAACACTGAAAATGGAAAGGGAGCAGAATGAGAAATCATCAGATTATACAGAAAGGTTAAAAAAAGAGACTGAAAAATTCTTGCAGGCGGTGATAAACAATGATAATAAAAAACATTGAGCTAAAAAACATAAGGTCACATAAAAATACATCAATCACAATTCCAAGGGGTGTTGTTCTTATAAAAGGTGAGGTGGGTTCAGGCAAAACATCAATCCTTGATGGTCTTAAATTCGCACTTTTTGGATCATTCCAGAATGCTGAAACATTGTTGAGGGTAGGTGAGAATCAAGGAGAAGTAAGCGTTACACTTGATCGTGATGGTTCTGATATAATTTTTAAAAGAGTATTGAAGAGAACAAAGACAGGATTTTCATCAAACGAAATAGTTGTTGTTGAAAATGGAATTGAAAGGAGAATAAGCGATGGTGAAATGAGAAATTATATTTCAAAATTGTTCAGGGTAAAGTTTGAAAGGGCAAAGGATCCAAAGTTTTTCGATCTTCTTTTTTATGCAGGTCAGGATGAGATGAGGAATATTCTCGAGATGAAAAGTGAGGAAAAGCTGAAAATAATATACGATCTTTTTGGTATAACAGATTTCAAGAATATATCCGAGAACATTGAATTGTTGAAGGGGATAGTGAAAAATGAAATTGAGATGAGAAAATTCAGGATAGGTGAAAACAGGGAATTAATAAATGAGAGTGAAAAGAGATTGGAGGAAATAAAGAATGAAATTACAATTTACAGTGAAAATCTAAAAAAATTGAATGAGGAAATTGAAAAAATGGAAAGAGAATTTTCATCTATTAAGAATAGTTATGATGAAATGGAAAGGAAAAGAAAGGAATTTGAGAACTTAAAAAGTGAATTGAATGAAAATAAAATAAAGATTGATGAGAAGAAAAATAATAGAATGAAAATTGGGGAAAAAATAAAAAATTATGAGAATGAACTAAAAAGGAAGGAGGATCTTGAAAAAAAGGAAAAAGAGCTTGAAATTAAAAAAGAATTACTGGAAAAATTAAACAGGGATCATGAGGTTTATGTTTTATTGAAAAAACAGTTAAATGAAAATGAAAAAGTTCTGGATGAGTTGAATGAAAAAAGGATAAAAATGCAAAACCTTGGAAATGATCTTATAAAAATTGAGGAAAAAATAAAGGAAATGGAAGATAAAGTGAAAATAAAAAGTGAAGTTGAGAATGAAATTGAGGAAATTAGGAAAGAACTGGAATCCATGAGATCTGATCTTAAAGCAACTGAAAGGGAGAAAAAGACTCAGGAAGAACAATTAAAAAAATATATTAATTTAAGGTATGAGAAAAAATGCCCTGTATGCGGTAGGCCAATAACAGAGGACCTTGTTGAAAATCTCGTTAATGAAGAAAATAAAAAGTTGAATTCATCAATGGAAAAATTGAATGAATTATCTTCAAAAATAGATAAACTTGAAAAAATAAAATCGGAGAAGAGTGGAATTCTTGAATCTTTGAAGAATGATGAAAAGGAATTGAATAATTTAAAAATTGAAAAGGTAAGATATGAAAAGGAGATTGAAAACATAAGGAAAGATGTTGAGAAAATTCCGGAGATTATGAATGAGATTGAAAATGAAAGGAATGAGATTAAAAAATATGAAAACATAGATTCTGAAATAAAAAAATTGAAGGATGAAATAAAAAGTCTGGAAAAGTACCATGATGAATACCAGAGATTGCTTGAGATGGAAAGTGAAATAAATAAAATTAAAGAGGAATACTCGGAAATTGAGAATGAAATAGTGGAAATTAATGAAAAGATTTTAAACATTGAGAATGAAATTAAAAAAGTTGGTTATGATGAAAATATGCATAAAGAAATTGAAGAAAAATACCATGAAATTGATAAAAAATTAATGCAAAAGAAAACTTTATTTGATGAGCAAAACAGAAAGATTTCAGAATTGAAAGAAAACCTTTCAAGGGAATCCAGGAATTATCAGGAATTGCTCAAATTTGAAAAAGAAAAGGAGAACCTTGAGAATTTTCTGATATGGATGGATAAAATATTCAAGCCATTGGTTGAAAATTTGAGGGAATTGAGGATACAGAAAATAAGGATTGAGCTTACAAAAAAACTGAGAGAATGGATCGATGTTCTTTTACCTGAAAGGTCATGGGATGTTGATCTCCTTGATGATTTTTCACCTGTTGTTTACATTGATGGATATAGGGTAAGTTATGAAAGCCTGAGCGGTGGTGAAAGCACAGCATTGGCATTTTCATACAGGCTTGCTCTGAATTCAATGCTTAAGGAATTCCATAACCTTGAAACAAACTTTCTATTACTTGATGAACCAACGGATGGTTTTAGTGAGGCTGAAATATCAAACATGAACGGTGTGTTTGAAAAAATAAACACGGACCAGATAATAATAGTTTCACATGAAAAGGAACTGGAGAATTTTGCAGACCATACAATAAGCATTAAAAAGGAAAATAATGAAAGCATGACAATTTTTTAATAATAAATGTTAATTAGCTTAAACATGAACCTTCCTGTCCTTGTAATAAACTTTAAAGCATACGGTGAATCAACTGGAAAAAGAGCGATTGAAATTGCAAGGTATGCCGAGAATGTATCCTTTGAACTTGGTGTTGAAATTGTTGTTGCACCAAGTTTTGTTGATCTTGTGAAGGTGAAGGAAAATGTAACAATACCTGTTTTTGCACAGCATGTTGATTCTGTTTCACCCGGCAGTTACACAGGTAAGATTACAATTGAAAACCTAAAGGACTGGGAGATTGATGGTGTAATAATAAACCATTCTGAGAATCAGGTAAATATTTCACATATTGATTATGTAATAAAAAAAGCAAAGGAAATGAACATGAAAACGCTTGTATGCGCTATTAATGATGAAATTTCATCATCCATAGCATATCTTTCACCAGATTTTATAGCGATTGAACCACCTGAACTTATAGGTGGAAATATTTCAGTTTCAACAGCCAGGCCTGAGCTTATAAAAAATGGTGTGGAAAAAATCAAAAAAATTAATAAAAATGTAATTGTTCTAACAGGTGCTGGCATAAAAAATGGTACGGATGTTAAAATGGCAATTGAACTGGGATCCCAGGGTGTTCTTGTTGCCTCTGGAATAACAAAGGCAAAGGATCCGCTCAGTGCGATTAAGGAACTTGCATGGGCCATGAGGTGAAAAATAATGGCTAAAAAGAAGGAAGAAGAGGAGGATTTTGAATTACCAGAACTGGATGAAAAAACATTCCTTAAAAGGGAAATATCAAAGGGTAAAGGAGTTGTTATTACATACGTTTTCGGAATAATTTTAGGATTTGTTTCAGCATTTTTACAGTACATTGGACTTTTACCACTTTCATACATTGCAGGAATAGCATTCGCTTTCCTAATTCCCTACATAATTAGATACATGAAAATTGAAATTGACAGAAAATCACTCACATATGATATTATAATTTATATCCTAGGATGGTTAACGTTCTGGATAATTGCAATAAACCCTCCATTCCCATTTTGAACTTTTTAATATTCCCAGGGGAATTTATTCTTTAAAAATTTTGTAAGTTCTTTTTTATCTATATTTTCAATTCCCCTTTCAATTTTAATTTCTTTTTTTATTTTATCCAGATCCTTTCCGATACTGTTAGAATTTATAATCCTTAAAATATTTTCCTCCATGGATCTTTTTTCTCTTGGAACAAGAGCATAGAACCTTCCATCCTTTATGTATGGTCCAGATAATGCCTTTTTCTCCCATTTTTTTAAAAAATCTTCCGAATTTTTACTCCATACAGGTGGACCTGTTCTGATCTCCACATTCGGTAAATCAAGTGTTGTTGATTCAATTATTATGTGTATTTCAGAATCCACATAATAATAGGATCTTATAATATTGAATTCATCAAGGTTGTTCAACAATGTTTTTTCAAACTTTCTTATCTGTGGATAAAGTATATCATCCACAAGATCAGGTTTCTTCAAATGTATGTGCAGAATTTTTGTATCCCTACCATCCAATTCCTCAGGTTTTGGCTCAGATGGAAAGAAAAATTTCATTGAAGGATTCTTCAAAAATTCCCTTGATGCATGGATGAACATTGAATAGTTTGTTAATGATAGTGCGGATGCAACGTTCCTATTGGGATCAACTGGATCTATAACAATAAGAGGATTTTTGAATTTTTCATGAAGATTTTTTTGGTTTATTTTTTCTATTGTTATTATTTTATATGCCTTCCATTTTGATGCACTTTTTATAAGATCCATGAATGTACCAAACTTCAATATTAAAAGTTCAGAAAGGTATCCTGAAAAGCCCTCTATTTTTGCCTCAGCTCCATATATGCCAATTCCTTTTAGAAACTGTTTCAGTATTCTTACCTGATCCTTCATTTCCTCATTCATATTTTTCTTGATATATTCTGTATGGAATGGTGTTCTGTCAACAGCTGTAATTTTCTGTTTTGAATCCTCTATCCTGTAGCATGGAACAATATCGAACTCAAAGCCATTGAAATAGCCATGAACGTAGGGATGTTCTGCATACCTTTTTACCGGATTTTCAAGAACCATGGATCCAATTTCAAGTGTATTTTTTTCAATGAATT
This sequence comes from Thermoplasmatota archaeon, assembly GCA_031961545.1. Lineage (GTDB taxonomy): Archaea > Thermoplasmatota > Thermoplasmata > Thermoplasmatales > ARK-15 > JAVRLH01. The sequence goes on from JAVRLK010000022.1 coordinate 10,047, forward strand.
CCCTTGGATATTGTGTTGAATACCTGATGAAAATGTCAACATCAGGATTTTTTAAATGTGTGCCCTTTGCAACACTACCAACCAGAATTGGATCGGCATCAATGTTATTCAAAAGATTCTTTATTTTTTCAATAACATTTTTTATACTTTCCTCTAATCTTTTATTCTCATCATCTGCTGGTTTGATCTTCAACAGAACATCATCAAGGATGTCCATGATCCTTCAGTATCTTGATTATTGCTTCAGCAGGCTGACCGTTCGTTTCCTTAAGTGCATTTTCAGCATCCTCTCTTGTGCATCCTGTCTGCTGCATTACAAGCTGTATATCATCCTCGCTGAAGGGTAATTTTTCACCCTCCTCTTCACTTATCTCACCCATGATCTGTATTATTTTCTCTCCCTGCACGTTTATTATTGTTACCTTTGGATTCCTTACAACATAATTTTTTCCCTTTCCCTTTATTGTTACCTCTGTAGCCTCTATCTCCTCTGTTTTCATGCCCATCTGTTTCATCATTCTCTGTATCTGTCTCTCATTTATCCTCATCATCAAAAACACAATAACCTCTTTACAAATAAATATTTTCCATTTTTCAAAAATAATCCAGATCAATTATATTTTTTAGATCATTTTTTATTATTTCGGGTATATGTATTTCACCATATTTTCCCCCTCCACCGGGATCAAATCTTATTTTTCCCATACGAAATGCAACAATACCATTCAGTATTTTTACATCAATATCATTTTTCATTTCCCTTATTGGTAGATCAACAAGTACATTTATTTCATTACCGAACTTTGTGACAATTTTATTCCATATGTTTTCAGCTCTTTCTGATAATGGGTTTATGTTCATGCTTTTTCCTATAATTTCAATGAGGGGAATTATTCTCAGGTATGGAGGTCTGTGCTCTGGATGAACAGGTTTATCGTAATTTGCAAGTTCATTCACCCTGTCCTTAACACCTTTTTTAATTATACCCTTGCATTTGGGACATCTCCATGAGAATTTTTTTGCTTCATCAAGTGAATAGTGTGTATAACATCTTGTACACGCTGTTTCATTGTATTTTCCCTCCTCCGGAGGAACACCAATGTTCATGTAAATTCTTTTATTTTCAATTGCCCTTTTAATTTCATCGAATGTTGCATCATTAACATTTATCCTGTTAAATTCCCTTGCAAGTTTGTTAGGATGATAGCTGTGTGCATCCGAGTTTGATAAAAAAACAATATCTTTCAATTCAGAGATCCTATCTGCATAATCCGTATCTGCGCTCAGGCCGAGTTCAAGGAATTTTATGTATTTTGTATAATCCTTGTAGGCATCAACTATTGAATCATGGTAAGCGTATAAAGATGTCCATGGTGTAAAGGCATGTGCGGGGCCGATTAAAACATCACTTTCCCTGCAAATTTCAGCAATTTCTGCACCATCAAGTCTTATTTTCGGTCTACCGTCGGTATCCATGTTCTGGGAACTTTTTGAAAATTTCTCTCTAACCTCATAAACCTTGGATATTGAGGGAAAGAAAAGTATGTGATGCACCCTATTCATATCCTCAATTTCTGATGTAAGAATAAACCTTGTTTTTCTATAAAAAAATGTTCCATCATCTATCCTTTCCATGTTTTCAAAATTTTTAAGCCATTTTATGTTGAGTATATCACCTGAGCCAATAACATCAAGGCCCTTTAAGGAACCATAGAATGAAATGTTATCTATATTCATGTCTTTGCTTGTTGCACCAGATAAATATGAATGTATGTGAAAATCAACATTTATTATCATTTCATTCCGATGGTGGTTTTACTTTCAATTCCTCCTCCTTTTCACAGTAGGCGGGCCTATCCCTCTTTACAAGTTCACCTATAACATACATTCCCCTTGTGTTTAGATCCATAACATCGTATGGTGATTTTACATCAAATTCTACTTTGGATAGGGGTATGGAATGTTCTTTTATCCATCTTAGGTGGAAAACAGGATCACCCATCCTGTTTCTTCTTCCAAAGTTCACAGGGCACTGTGAAACAACCTCAATGAACGCAAAACCCTTTGTCATGAAAGCCTGTTCTATACTCTTAACAAGCTGGTTTGGGTGTGCTGTTGTCCATCTTGCCACGTAATTTGCACCTGCTGCAGCAACGAGATCCGCAAGTGCAAATGGATATTCCCTGTTTCCATTCGGAGTTGTTGTTGTTATCATGTTGTATGGTGTTGTTGGTGCCATCTGTCCACCCGTCAATCCATAGGTTGCATTATTCACCGCAATGACCTTGATATCTATATTCCTTCTTGCAGCATGTATTGTATGGTTACCACCTATTGCAAAAAGATCACCATCACCGCTTATAACAACAACATTAAGGTCAGGGTTTGCAAGTTTAATTCCTGTTGCAAATGCAATTGCCCTTCCATGTGTTGTGTGTAAAGAATCGGCATTAATGTAACCAGGAACTCTTCCTGTGCATCCAATTCCGCTCACAAAAACAGTCCTATTAATATCAAGGTTCAGATTTGAGAAAGCCTTGTATAAACAGTTCATTATTGTTCCAAGACCGCATCCCGGACAGAATTGATGAGGCCATCTATCCTTCCTGTAAAAATCGAAGAAATCCATTCAAAGCACCTCCTCAATATGCTTTGGTTGTGGTACCTCACCACCAATTATGTTTATTGTTTCAAAATCCCTTGCCCCATATTTTCTACCAACCCTTTCAACCTCCATTGCATAACCCCTCAGGTTCATTTCTAAAACGATTATTCTCTTATCCTTTACAATATTCTTGAATTTGCTCTCGGGGAATGGCCATAGCGTTTTAGGTCTGAAAAGACCAACATTTTTGTTTTTCAATATTGGATAAACTGCCCTTGATGAAATTCCATAAGAAACAACAATTGTTTCTGCATCCGGATTAATTATTTCAACATCGGATATCATTTCCTCATGCTTTCTAATTTTATTAACGAGCCTTGTTACAAGTTCCCTGTGAACCTTTACATCGTTTGTTATTGGATATCCCTTGAAGTTGTGTGTTAATCCTGTAACGGCAACGTGGAAACCATAACCAACAGGTACAAAGGATGGGACAAGATCTATTTCCACTTCATTGTAATTCACAACATCTATCTTTTCAGGAACAACAATCTTCTCCACCATATGTGCCAGCTCTGCATCGGATAGAACAATAACAGGATTCCTGAACATTGCAGCGAGGTTGAATGCCCTTATTGTTAAATCAAAAAGTTCCTGAACTGAGTTCGGTGCAAGAACAATTGTTTCATAATCACCATGTGAACCGAACCTGCTCTGCATAACATCTCCCTGTGCAACAACTGTAGGCTGGCCTGTTGATGGACCACCCCTCATAACATCAATTATAACAACAGGTGTTTCTGTCATTGCAGCGTATCCTATATTCTCCTGCATTAGTGAAAATCCTGGACCGGATGTGGCTGTCATGGACTTTTTCCCTGTCCATGCTGCTCCTATGGCCGCTGCTATTGCAGATAATTCATCCTCCATCTGTATGAAAACTCCACCCTCTTCCTCCATTCTGTGCGCCATGTGTTCCATAAGTTCGCTCGATGGTGTTATTGGATAACCTGCATAGAACCTGCATCCAGCTAGTAAAGCTGCCTCAGCAGCAGCAACATTACCGGAAAGGAAATACCTACCAGGCTTTAACATTTCAATCACCCCTAAATTCTATTGCATGTTCAGGACAGGTTAACCAGCATATTTCACAAAGGGGCTTTGCATTACCCTTAAGATTAATGTTTGTGCACCTTTCCTTGTATTTCACTTCAGCAACAATGTAACCCCTTGGTGAAATCCTGTTACTTTTTTCAAAAACCTTTTTAGGACATACTTCTATGCATAGGTTACAGCCCTTACAGTAATCTTCGTTTATTACAGGATACATGGAAATCCGAAATTAAATAACGAATATAAAACTATCTTTTAAAGAATTTAGAAAATACAATAATTATTCGAGAAATTTTTCAATATCCGCAAGATCGTATGAATAGGCATTTTCAGGTCTTTTTGAAAAAGATTTTGAAAATACCGCATATTCTATTTTTCCTTTCCAGTTTAAATCTTTTGCCTTTTCCTTTAATTCATTCAGAACATCTTTACCGTTTACATTCTCTTTCCATTTGCATTCACCAAGCAAAAGTTTATCATCGTTTATGCCAACAATATCAATTTCTTTATCCTTATACCACCATTTTGTGAAATTTTTAAAATCATTAAGCTCTGGAAATGTACCCTGTTTTAATAAATGAAGAATCAGTCTTTCGAATTTCTTTCCAAAATATGGATCTTTTTCCTTCTCAAATACAGAAAGAACTGTTTTTGCATTACCTATTTCAAGATCGCTTCTGTATGGATAGACAAATCTGAACCAGAAATCCATGAAGGGATCAGAAATTTCATAAATACCTCCTCTCCTTTTTCCCAGAGGAACAATATGATCAACCAATCCTGTTTCCTTAAGGGAATCAAGATACTTGCTAAGGTTACTTTTATCCATGCCTGTAACGGAACATAACTTTCCAATGGATTGATAACCTAAAGAAATATATTTTAAAATTAAACGATAAATTCTTGATTCTCTGAATTCCTCCCTGAGCAGAATTAATGGTTCATCATAAAGTCCAAAACCTTTTGTGAGTATTGAATCTTGAATATTCATTTCAAGGGATTTGGATGGATCGTAGAAATTCAGATAGTAAGGTATGTTACCGAAAATGAAGTATGCATTAATTGCAATGTTCAAATCTCCAAACATTTTGTAAATTGTTTTAAAATCAAAAGGCTGAACTTTCCAGATATTTAAATTCCTGCCATAGAGAGGACTCCTGTACCCGATTACATCATTCTCCATCATGGAAATTGATGATCCACTTAAAATAAGCATAACATTCTTTTCACTGAGTATTTCATCAACAATTTTCTGGAAGGTTGAAAGTATACCCTTTTCAATATCCAGCAAATATGGAAATTCATCAAATACAATTATAAATTTTTCATTCCCAAATTCAACATAACTGAAAAGATCATAGAAATTATCCACATCAAGTTTTCTGTAAGATTCTTTGCCTAGCGATTCTGCAAGACAATTTTTAAAATATTTTATGTTTTCTTTTATGGATTCATTGGTAAGAAGAATGTAACACCCTTTTTTGTTTTTTATGAATTCTTTTAATAACGTTGTTTTACCAACACGCCTTCTTCCATAGATTATTACAAGGGAAAAACCTTTTTTTCCATATATTTTTTCAAGATAATCCAGTTCCCTGGATCGATCGACAAATTGTGGTATCATAATTAGTATAATTTTTTTACCATATTTAACTTTATCGATAGATTTTGAAAAATTATAATCATATCTTCTTAAAGAAATAAACTTGTATGTGAATA
>JAVRLK010000023.1:0-14902 GCA_031961545.1 Thermoplasmatota archaeon
TTGAAGTGAGGGGATACGAAACGGATGCACAGGGAAGGTTGATTCTGCCTTTCAAAAGTATGAAATCCGTAAAGGACGTAGTTGTTCTTGAACTCAAATAAAATTTTTTATTTTTTATATCTCAATATTGCCCCTATACCGCCAAAGCCCTTCAGGAAAAGTTTTCCCTCCTCACTTTCATCTGAAACTAGATAAACCTTTGCGTTTGTCTGTTCAGCTAGTTTATAGTATTCATCAATAATATCAATTTTATCAACAACGTTCATGGGTACGTTGCAATTCTTGCACATTTTCTCCGGTATTATTGCAGAATTTATGATTTCCTCCTCCCTTTCCTTACAGTTTGGACATTCCCATGTTACCTTATACTTCCTCAATGCCTCTGAAATTATCAATGTATCCACCTGTGAATTTTTCAGTGCCTCAATAACTTCTTTTTCACCATAAACAGCAAGACCGTTTTCCTTCCTTACCTCTGAAAGAAACCTGTTTATTATTTTCTTCTCCTGGGCAATTTCAAGATCCTCAAGTCTCTGGGCAGCCTTTTCAACAAGTTCCCTAAGACCGTATTCATCCGTATAACCTGTATCGAAAAGATCTATTATTTTCTTTTTCAATTCATGGTGAAGATAATCCTTTTCAGCAAAGAATTCCTTTGTTGACCCTGGTCCACCAATCAATATTCCCTTCAAATTTTTTTCATTAAGGAATATTTCATTTGCAGTATTTCCTACCTTAACAAAAAATTCATGAGCTGCAAGCTCAATCAACCTCTCAAACCTTCTTGATGACTGTCCACCCTGATGGTGTTTGCTTGGTACCTGTGATTGTATGTTTTTCACAACTTCTATTCTAACACCCCTTAGAAAACCGATTGTTGCCTCACTCCTGTCTATAACAATAAGACCGTAAACATCCTTCTCGCCCAGCATGGCATATAGAGGATCCAGAAAGAACTTCGAATCGCATCTGTAGATCATTGATTGAATTGGCTCAGGTGGTTCAATTATGTATGTAACCATTTCCGTTTGATCTCCCCTTGTTGGTACATGCCCGATGAATACCGCGAGACCATTCTCAGGTGGCATTTTATATACCTTCAGCCTGCTCATCATGGATTCTATTGCACTCATTACATTCTTCCTTGTTGTTTTACTTTTTATGTTGGCAGATGTGGAATACTCATCCCTTAAATATGCCATTACATCCGATATGGGCCTTTTTGGCGGAATGTAAAGTGAAATCAACTCCGTACCTCTACCCTCGTATTTGGAAAGTTCCTCAAGAGCCCTTTTGAAATCGTATTTACTTTTACTTTCCATCTTTTCTACACCTTTTAGGAAATTTTTTAATCTATAAATTCTTTTACCTATATAAGGTAATATGAAAAATGTTATAGTTTCACTTGGAGGATCGCTTATATTCGACAATGGTATTGATGTGAAATTCTTAAGGGATTTTTCATCAATGGTTAAGGATCTATCTAAAAATTACAATTTTGTTATTGTTGTTGGTGGTGGAAGGATTGCAAGGGATTACATTGATATTGCTAGAAAGAACGGTATGGATGAGTATAACCTTGATAGAATTGGTATACTTGCAACAAAAATTAATGCAATGCTTGTTAAATCATTCTTTTCAGGTATGGATGGTGTTGTTTTCTTTGATGCTATTGAAGGCATTTCAAACTTCAGGATTGGGTTGATGGGTGGAACTGAACCCGGTCATACAACGGATACTGTTTCCATGCTTGTTGCAGAATATCTCAATGAAAAGGTTGTTATTAATGCCACATCAGTTGACGGCATTTACGATAAGGATCCAAAGAAGTTCAGGGATGCAAGGCTTATTGAAAAAATATCTTACAGAGAATTAATTGAAATTTTAAGTGGAAATAATATAGGTGCAGGACCAAATGTTGTACTTGATCTTTTATCCATAAAAATTGCTGAGAGGAGCGGAATAAGTATAAAAGTTATAAATGGAAGGAATATGGAGAATATGAAAAGGGCCATAGAGGGAAAGGAATTCATAGGTACGACGGTAGGACCATGATATCAACAATGCGCCTTGTATTTTTTGGATCGGGTGGCTCCTGGCCGAGCCCTGAAAGGAATCCAATGTCCATAGGTTTACAGATTGATAAGGAAATTTTACTCTTTGATGTTGGTGAGGGTACGCAGAGACAGATAATGCAAACATCATTCAGTTTTATGAAAATTTCAAAAATATTCATTTCACATTTCCATGGTGATCATTTTTTGGGCCTTGCGGGATTAATTCAAACCATGGTTTTCAATGAAAGGAAGGAAAAGCTTGAAATATTTGGGCCCGAGGATGTTGTTGAACAGATTACAAATTTCCTCAGGGTGGGTTATTACACACTTTCATTTCCTATTTATATAAGGGAAATGAAAAATTATGAAACAATGGATTTTGGTGATTATACGGTTACGGCTGTTAAAACAAAACACCCTGTTACGAACTTTGCCTACGTTTTTAAGGAAAAGGATAGAAAAAGGGTATCCCAGGAACTTATGGAAAAATATTCTTTAACAAGCCAGGATGTTGAAAAGATTGTTAAAAACGGTCATATTGAAAAAAATGGCAGGAAAATATTACTTGATGATATAGCAGACGGTATGAGAATTGGAAGGAAAATAACCTATACTGGTGATACATCACCCTGCCAGGATATTGTTAAATACGGCAGGGAATCAAGGATACTCATACATGATTCAACTGTTGATTCCTCACTTGAATCAAAGGCAAATGAGTTCGGTCATTCATCTGCAAGGCAGGCTGCTGAAATAGCAAGGGAAGCAAATGTTGACATGCTCATTCTTGCACACATAAGCCCAAGATATAGATCGGGGGATGTGGATATACTTGAAAAGGAGGCAAAGGGAATATTCAGGAACACAATTGTTGCAAAGGATTTTATGGAATTGCAGGTAAACATAAAATGAATTATAAATCTTAAAAAGAGATAAAATTTTATTCTTAAATTTCATGTTTAAATTATGAATGAAATAGCTGTTTTGGGTGCCGGAATGGTTGGAAGGGCAATAATATACGATCTATCCAGAGACCATGAAGTTTTTGTTTTTGATAAATCAAAAAGTGCACTTGATAAAATCAATGTTGAAAGAAAATTCTCAGATAACATATTTGATAGGAAAGATATTCTTGATAGAATTGATACTGTTGTTTCGGCCCTGCCCGGTAGTGTATCCTTTGAAATAATAAAAAAATTGATAATGAATGGAAAGAACGTTGTTGACATATCTTTCATGCCGGAGGATCCATTCTCTCTTGATTCCCTTGCAAAAGAAAATGGTGTTGTATTCATACCGGATGCGGGATTTGCACCCGGTTTGAGCAACATTTTTGCAGGTTATATTTATAAAAATTTTAGTAACATTGATAGCATTGAAATATACGTTGGTGGCTTACCTGAAAGGAAGATACCACCATTGGACTATGCAATAACCTGGAACGTTGAGGGTCTGATAGATGAATATACAAGGCAGGCAAGATACATTAAGGATGGAAAAATTTTCACCGTAGATCCTCTGGATAAAATTGAACCGTTCTGCATATCAAGTCTTGGTGCATTTGAAACATTCTATTCAGACGGTTTAAGAACACTTTTAAAAACCATTGGTGTGAAAAATATTTTTGAAAAGACAATAAGGTATCCGGGTCATCTTGAAAAAATTAAGCTCTTAAGGGATCTTGGTTATTTTTCATCCGAAAACATTGATGGCTGTGTTCCAAGGATTTTAACAGAAAAACTTTTTGAAAGATTGAAAACAAATGTTACAGATATTTCAATACTGCTTGTTAAAGGAATTGGAGAAAAGGATATTGATCTTTATGTTTACGATAAACAGGAGATGGATGAAATATCCTCAATGGGTAAAATGACGGGTTTCACGGCAGCAATAATAACAAGATTGCTTGATGTTATTGATTACAAAGGTGTTTATCCACCTGAATTCCTTGGCTTTGAAAAAGAAAAGTTTGAAAAAATAAAGCATGAACTGAGAATGAGAAAAATAAACGTTGTTGAAACTTATCCTTCAAAATAGGGTTTTATTTTTTCTATAAAAGTTTCGGGTATTGGTATGGATTTAAAATCCCTGTTTATTGCAACAACAGTTATTTTGCAAATAGCAGAAATTTTTCCCTCATTTCTGTTGTATATTTCAAAGGCATAGGTAATGTGTTTCTTTCCAATTTCATCTATCTTCATTGAAACACGAGCTATTTCATTGAATCTAAGTGGATATTTGTAATCGCATTTTGCCATCACCCTTGGTAAAAGTATTTCTTTCCTGTATTCCTCAGAAAAACCAAGGTAATTCAAAAATTCTTCCTCCACTCTTTCACATATTCTGAAATAGTTTGAAAAATGCACGATGCCAAGTGTATCTGTGTCAACCCATGCGACCCTATAATCACTTTCAAATATCATATGGGTGAATTATTTTTATTTTTTAATTTTTTTCTCATTCAAAAACGTGTTAACTAATTATTTTATCCAAAAGTAAAATATTTAAATCAAATATAAATGGAGGTGTTGGTGAGTACACATGTTTACAAAAAACAACTTCAATAATAATAATGAAAGGAAATATAAAAGAGTTTGGTCAAAGTATAACCAATCTCTGGTTAAAAGAATTCTAATTTTTCTGGACACATCCTTCCTGGATAAATGGGAAGAAGAACTTGAAAAAGAGAATAATGGTAAGATAGGAAGGCCTTATGAGTATCCCATAGAATTCTTTATTTTTCTATCAAAAATTAGATCTTTATGGGGTTTATCATTTCATGAATTGGAAGCATTTGTGAGAGAAATTTCAGAAAGAACTAAAAAGTTCCGTCCAATGAGTTATGTATCAATATTCAAACGTATTAGAGAAATACCAATAGAAAATATGGTAAATGAAATAAACAAATTGGCTGGAGAGAAAATAGCAGTTATAATAGATTCAACGGGATTTAAAATAACTAAAAGAGGAGAATGGATTGCAAATAAATGGAAGAAAAATAGGAAAGGATGGATCAAGATTCATGTTGCAATTGATGGGAATAGTATAAATGTGGTATCTGTTAGTGTTACTGATGAACATAGATCAGATAGTAAAGAATTCAAGAATGTTCTTGATCCAATAATAGGAAAGGTGACAAAAGTATACGGAGATAAAGGCTATGATAGCAGAGAGAATTTCAATTATCCGGCAAATAACAATGTAACACCAATAATACTGCCAAGAAAGAATGCGAGAACAAGAGCAAATGGATCGCCTGCAAGGGCAAAGGTAGTAAGAGAAATTAATAAAATGGGTGTAGAAAATTGGAAAGAATCTGTTGAATACGGTAAAAGATGGAGGGTAGAAATATTCTTTTCTGCATTGAAAAGAGTGATGGGAGAAGTGATAAATGCAAAGAAGTTTATCTATCTTGTTCAAGAAGCACTAATGAAAATTTACTATTACTTTATTTTAAGAAAGAACAATGTGGTGAACTAAAAATGATTAATCTAATAGAATTAGTTAACACACTTCTCATTCAAGAAAAATATTTAATATTGAAATGGATTTCCTATCTCTAACTCCTTTCATTGGAGGGATGATATTTGAAAAGCTACAGAACAAAAAGCACAATCGCGTTAGTGATTATTTCAGTGCTTCTAGTGAGCTTTCTTTTTGTTCCAGTGCTTGCCAGTGCCCAGAGTGTTGAGACTGAAAATGTGAGTCTGGTGATAATGTATAAGGATATTGTTTCCGGAAAGGTTGATTTCCTGTCCGGGGCAAATGTACAGCTAATGGACTATTATGGTAATGTGATAGGATCCCAGGTTTCAACACCAACAGTGACATTTAACAATGTTCCGGTTGGTAATTATATTGTGAATGTTCCATCCATTGTTATTGGAAATTATGTTTTCAAGCACACGGTTTCATTCGTAACAGTGACAACATCGGGTGTTAATTCCACATATGTTATTGTTCCAAGATTATCCCTCACAAAAAGCATAACTTTGAATGTGGATAACAACGGATCCCCTGTTACTGGTGCCTATGTAAGTGCCTATATTTTTAATACACAGTTCTTTTCAGGATATACGGGATCCGTGGGTAATGTTACATTTAATGCCCCAACGTTACCATTTGTTGTTAAAATTACAACCAATATGAATGGTATAACAGAAAATTATTACTTACCTTTGAATCAATCCACAACTGTTGATCTATCATCCTTCAACCACATATTCGGTACCGTTGAGGATGCATCAAATAATGCAATTGTTCCCACAACCGTTTACGTTAACATTTTCAACAATGGAAACATCTGGTACACAATAACATCAAACAATGGTGTCTTTGATTTTTACCTTTATCCTGGAAGCTATTCAATCTATGTAACAGCCGATGGATATTCAATAACAAGTATACCATCAACAGGAGGTTTCTATCCAGTTAAATTAACGAAGGTATACAACTATTACAACAATTATTTCACATTTTCAAACGATTTCAGGACAATTTCCTACAATCAAACAATCCTATTAAACAACAAAACTGTTCTAAGGTCATTACCATATTCATCAATAACAATCCTCTATTACCAGCTTCTTTACAACCACATGAATTCAAGTTCACTCAAAACATTCTTTTCAAATTCACTCAGGGAATATTCTTCACAGTACATAACAGTAGGTAACTATGTTTATTCACTTGAATCCTATTCGGTTGGAAACATTAACATAAATTATAACGGCTTTACTGTTCAAATAAATTCAATTTACTATAATTCATCCGTAAATGTATCATCATTGCTTTCATCACAATCATACATTCCCATATACCTAAATGTTTTAAAGAATAGTCCGTACGGTGCACAGAACGTTTACAATTATACTTTAAATATACCACAGGGATATGAAATATCAAACACAGTTAGCGGAATAACAGTTAGTTCATACATTAACACAGTTAATCTAACAAATGCACAGTCATCAAAAATAATTGAACTTGATCTAAAGAAAAGGGTACCGCCCCAAATAACATTGAGTCAGAGCACCTTTGTTATATACTGGCCAGGCATGTCACAGGGAAATTATATAATTAACAACACTGCCAGGAATTTCACAGTCCTGATACCTGCAAACAAAAATGTTTTCTTCAATGCAAGCCTTGCGGTAAGGGATATGGTAAGGACCCAGGAACCATGGAACAATTTCACATTCTCCTGGAGCTCTGAGGGAATAGTCAGATCTGGAAAGGGACTGGCCAATGTAAGCTTTAACTTTTCACCTGGAATACATTACCTAAATCTTACTGTTACGGATGTTGGTAAAAATGTAAATTACACAAACATCGTTGTTTATGCTGATGGTGCATATCCATCAAGCACATCACTAATAAGCTATGGTAAAACAGCGATACTAACATGGAGTGTTTACTATCTCAATTCCACAATTTACTATTACTACAATGGAACTGGAAGTACATTAAACATTCAAAATGGAAAGGTTGTTTTCGGACCAATTAAAGTAAATGAAAATCAAATGTATACGTTCAATGTAAAATCCATCAGTGATACATTGAATGGTTATATTAATTCACACGCTGCAACGAATGTTTTCTGGAACATTTCAGGTTCAAAATTCTCCGGTAACTGGGTTAATTATACGTTCACATATCCAACAAGGAATTCCTTTGATTGGGTAAATGTTACATACAGCGATCAGGTTGGAAACAATGTAACGGTATCAATAAAAGTAATCGTTCATGATACTGTTAAACCAGTACCTGTTATTGTTTTACAGAATAGTACAGGTGCACAGGTAACAAACATAATGCAGGGGCAGGTTGTTGTACTTAATGGTACGGGTTCATACGATCCGCAGAATGGTACAATAGCTTCATACAACTGGACAATAGAGAATTCATTGGGAAAAGTTCTCCTGAATTCAACAAATTACACGATTGTTTCCGGATCTCTTAACCAGAGTGTTGTAAAGATAAGATTCAACAATTTTGGTACATATTATATCCTCCTCAATGTTTCTGATAGATCGGGTAACTATAACATTGCAAACAGAACACTGAGGGTTTCACCTGTTGCCCCTGACCTTATCATTGACAATGTTACCTGGACCGGTAATTTCACAGAGGGTGTTCAGGGTCAGTTCAGGGTAAATGTTACAAACACTGGTAATGCAAATGCAACAATATACTATGTTAGTTTAACAGCCAATGGAAAGGTTGTTGAAAACATAACAATGAAAAACCTTGGTGTTAACAAAACTGTCATGGTTATATTAAACTGGACACCACCATCATTAGGTAACTTCACACTTAAATTTGAGGTTTACACACCTGAAGAACCATCCATATTCCTTGGTGACAATGTACAATCAAAGGTTGTCAGCGTTAACCAGGCAGCATGGAAATTACCAGCATTGGTCATAGGCATAATAGCAATAATTGCAATAATAGCCCTTGTTATCTGGAGGATCAGGAAGGGACCAAAACAGCCAAAGAAGGGAAAAGGAAAGGAAGAACAAAAGGGAAAATTGGCTCATAAGGAATAAAATTATTTATTTTTTTTTACATTTATTTTTTATATTTATGTATTGATGAAAATTAATAAAAATTTTTGAATCTTTAAAAAAATTTAATCAGGAATTTTTAAAAATTTATTGTTGGGCTGCTGTATTCTCTTCTTTCTTTTCCTCTTTCTTTTCTTCTTCCTTCTTTCCTTCGTAAACCTCAATGAAATATATATCCTTCTGTGTATAATCCCTTAATGTTCCCACTATGTAGTATTTGCTTGTGAACCATTCATTCCTGTACTTGCAGCTCTCAGCAAGTTTAATCTCAATATGATCTTCCAATTCCTTTACCTTGAACTGATCCATGTCTTTTCCGTATGCCATCTCAATTATTGCCAGAACCTTATTTTCAAGTCCTTCAACAATCTCCTTCACCGTAACCTTATAATGTAATTTTTTACCAGCAAGTGGATGGTTAAAATCAACAAGAACTCTGCCAGGTGTAACATTAACCACCTTTCCCCTCTGACCATTGATTGTGACAAATTTTCCAATCTCAGGTGTTATTTTATTTTTCTCAAATTCCCTCATTGATACAACCTTTACAAGGTTTGGATTCCTTTCACCGTAGGCATCCTTGGGTTCAAGTATTATGTCATATTCCTTCCCTACCTCTGCATTCATGATCTGTTTTTCAACTGATTCAAGGAGCATTTTTTTACCTATTATGTAAATTTCCGGTCCATATTTTCTGTCCGGATCGTAAATACCATTCTCCTTTGCAAAATTCTCATCGGTTGTATCGAATAGGGTTTCCTTATCCTGTTCAACAATCCACAGGTTGTACGTTAATTTGACTATATCTCCCGCATTCATTGTCATCACACCCGATATCTCAGGTATTACCAAGATGTGAAAATAGTATTTAATATTTTATAAAATTTCAAATTTTATAAAAAATTTTCAATTCCATAATAGAAAAATATAAAACTGTGAATGTTTATATTCATCTGGAGGAAATACCATGGAAGATGTGTGGGTTGAAAAGTACAGACCCAAAAGGCTTGATGAAATAGTTGGCCAGGATATGATAGTTGAGAGATTGAAGGCATACGTTAGGGAAAAGAACATGCCACATCTTATTTTTGCCGGTCCTGCTGGAACGGGTAAAACAACAAGTGCAATTGCTCTGGCCATGGCACTTTTTGGTGATGACTGGAAGGAAAGTTTCAATGAATTGAACGCAAGTGATGAAAGGGGTATTGATATTGTGAGGGGGCAGATAAAGGATTATGCAAGAACGGCATCAAACAATCCTGTTGGCTTTAAGATAATATTCCTTGATGAGGCGGATCATTTAACAGCAGATGCACAGGCTGCATTGAGAAGAACCATGGAAAAGTTTTCAAAAACATGCAGGTTCATATTATCCGTGAATTATTCATCAAGGATCATAGAACCAATACAGTCTAGATGCGCAATCTTCAGGTTCAAACCCCTATCAAAGGAGGATATTGAAAAAAGGCTCAAGTACATAGCTGAAAAAGAAAATCTGAAGATCGATCAGGATGCACTTGATGCAATCCATGTCATTGCTGATGGTGATATGAGGAAATCAATAAACATTTTACAGGCAGCTGCAACAATGGGTCAAAAAATCACAAACGATATAATATACAGGGCATCGGGACTTGCAACAAGGGAGGAAATAAGAAAGATGCTTGAAAAGGCACTTCAGGGTGATTTCATAAAGGCAAGGGAAATGCTGGATAAAATGATAATAGAGTATGGTATAGCTGCAGAGGATATTTTAAGGCAGATACACAGGGAACTTTTTACAATTTCAATACCTGAAGAAAAACTTGTTAAAATGCTTGAAACTCTTGCGGATACGGAATACAGGATTGTTGAAGGTGGAAGTGATAAAATACAGCTTGATGCACTATTAGCCAAATTTGCAAACATTTCAAGAAAGGAATAGGTTTGAAAAAATTTATTTATTACCAAAACATTCACTTTTATTAATGAGGAGTAAGATATTAACATATATTGTTGCAGTCCTTCTTATAGCTCTTGGCATTTACGGTATATACGGTTATTTTTCAACAATTAACAACGGATCGCTATCCATATATGTTTCCGATTCACCCAACAATATGGTCTCAGCAGTATATATAACATTTTCAAGCATTGAAATACATGGTAATCAGAGCGGGTGGATGAATTACACAATCGGACAGAGAACGTTGAATATTTTTGGAACAAGCGTGAACAATTTGGTTTTGCTTGGTAACATAAGTTTACAGCCAGGAAAATATACGATGATCAGACTTTACATAACATCCGTTGTTGTAAACATTGGTGGTAATAATGTAACATTCAACCTTTCATCAAATTTTGCATTCATAAACCATCCTTTCACTATCCAGCCCCATGAAAACTTTAAATTTATTGTTGAATTTAAACTGAACGAGTGCCTGAACATACAATCAAGGGTATTTACACCATACATAGGTGTTATTGAGCAATAATTTTCATCTGTAATTATCAATATAAGTCCAATTAACCTGGAAAACATAGACCCACTGCGATCCATCCTGTGTGGAATTGTAATAAACCTCAATGAATGGTTCATTGAAAAATTTCTCAAAGGAGGAATTGGATATTATTACAGGAGGATCGTAGGATGGGTGTGTGCTGAGCTCATAACCATAAACACCATTATAGTACATGTTGGAATTGATTAAAACATAGCCAATTTTTGGATATGTGCCATTAAGACCTTCAAGTTCATAGATTGCATCGTACCAGTTCGATGAATTCCAGAGTTTGTATGTGTATTCAAATGTTGTGTTAAAACCAAGTGATTCTAAATATAATCCATCAACAGCATCCGTTGCAACAGAATAATTCTTATTCCCGTACTTTTCAAGCCATATTATGCCTGACATCATTACATTCGTAATATAATTTTGTGAAGTTCCGCTTACCTGTTCAGCAAGTGGATAAATGGTGCCTATTGAAAAAATTATTGAAATGATTAAGAATAGAGCAAAAACCCTTCTTAAATTTTTATACCTATTTTTTCTTGAAATAATTATTGAATGGGATATGCCTGTAATCAATGGGACAGAATATACAAGCCTGTTCTCAAAACCGTAGAACATGGTAATTACACTGTTTTCAATCCTTGCAGGAATGTAAACAACGTTTTGATCATTTGTATGATGTGATGGTAACTGTTTGTAAATGTAATAGATGCCTATAGCTGAGATAATTGAAAGTGGTTCGAATACGTATTCAATATAGCGATATGGAATGAGGATACCATTCCAGCTTACTGCTGAAAAGATCCATGAAATTGTTAGAAGGGAGATCCACCCAAAAAGGAATATCCTTGCTTTTTTATGATTTTTAATATATTTTAAACCAATGCCCACAAAACTGAAAATAAGGATATATGGAAGTGCATAAAATAAACCGTAATTTTTTATCCTTATTCCATTTATTCCTGTTGTTGAAAGTATGATAAAAATCGAGATGGATATGAAAAGGAATAAAAGGTAAAGGTACCTGTCCCTCAATTCAAATTTAAATAATTTTTTTATTGAAAGAATGAAATTTTTGAATTTATTTGCATAGAAAATTAAAAGGGAAACAATTGAAAAGTACAAAATTATAATTACATACCAGGGCAAAAATCCATCAAAGGCACCTGAGAAAAATCCCTGCATTGATGGTATGAAGGTTAACCAGTAGAAGAAAGTGGATGATGAAAATGCAATCAAATATATAAAATCATATTTGAAGGTCCTATATTCGTTGTCAAAAATTCTTCTGAAAAATATTATGCCAACAATAGAAATTATGTACATGTAGGTGCTGAGATGGTGTGACAGTATAAGTGCGAGTGATGATAGAGAGAGTAAAATGTAGTATTTTTTATTCTTCCATGTATAAAAATAAAAGAGAATGGACAAAAGTAAGAACAGATGACCGAAAATCAGGAGACCAACCATGGATGTTTCAAATACATCCATTGGATTTATTGCATATAAAAGTGAAGCGATTATACCTATTTCATCACTGCCAGTTAACTTTTTTGCTATGATATAAATTATTGGAATCGTAAGACCGGCGAAAATTGGTGAAATATGTAAAAGTATGAACTGGACGCTCATTCCAGTAAGTTTATAAACAAGAGCCATCATCCAGTAAAAAACAGGGAAATATCCATAGCCTGAGGATCCCCAAATGGACTGGAAATTGGGAAAAATCTGGTTTGTTAAAAAATATTTTGATGTTAAATTGTAATAGATACCAAAATCAACACCCCAGATTGAATATTTGTAGGATGGTAATATTCTTAAAAAAGTACCGAGTAATGTAATGGAAATAACGGCCAATAAATTTTTGATTGATGATTTGCCGTTAATTTCCCTTGTCATTCCAATTCACCATCACTTAAAACAATATGTGACAATATAAATATTTTATTGATGATTGATCCATAGCTTAAAGTTAATTATTACAGATAAGGTGTAAATTTTTTAAATCTAATTCATTGAAGATTGGTTTTTGTGCAAAAATATAAATGATAAAATGTTTGAAAATTCAGGTATTTAATTATCAACGTTGATCACATGCTTTTCCAGTTTATTTACAAGTTCCACGAATTCTTTATGATCCATCCTTTCAAGCTTCTTTATTTTTCTTCCCATATACCATAATGCAAACTCAAGTGCCAATTTTGCAAGTATACTTTTTGTAATTCCACTTGTTACTATTTTTGCATCCTTTTTTATCTGTGAAACAACCTTATCCAATGATTTTAAAAATAATTCCCTTCTTAAATCATCCAGAACAATATTTTTTAAGACTGTGAATTCCCTTCCCCTGAACTGTCCCATGGGAATGAATGGAAGAACAAATGGAATAACTTCAAGATTTTTTAAATTGTCTATCAACTCAATTGTTTTTATTACATCATATTCATTTTCCTCAGGAAGTTCAGTTATCAATGTTCCCACAACTGTCCAGCCAGCATCATTCAAAATTCCGATGGCCTGTTCAACGATCTCCGGATATTGCTCAGCTTTATAGGGTAATACCTTTCCAGGCATTATTAAGTTTATTAACCTTGGACTTCCTGTTTCTATACCCATCTCTATAAAACTTTTCTTACCACCAACATTCACATACTCATTTCCAACTTTTTCTGCAAGTTTTGGTTTGGTCATGGTGCATGCCGCAGTAACAAAATCCACACCTATACCCGCATCATACCTTTTTGTCAATCTTTGAACATTTTCAAACAGGTTCAAAATTTTATCCTCTTCAGGTATTAATGTTTTAGACCCGTATCTAAGAAAATCTTCAGAATGCAATCCTATGCTTTTTGCACCGTTTTGAAGGTTAAATTCCGCCTCCTTTAAAATTGTATCCATTGGTATGGATCTGAATTTTAATAATGTTGGTGTACAGAACTTGCAACCACGGCCACAACCCCTTGTAATTTCAACAAGACCACCAATTGAAGGTGTTAAGATTGGTGGTATTTCTTCAGCATCAACAGGTACGCCATTAACAAACTTTGGTAAATTCTCACCTTCAACAGCCTTTTTGAATAGTTCAGGCGCCACCTTTTCCCCTTCTCCAAGAACAACGGTATCTATACCAAGTTTTTCCTGCATGTTAAGATCGATTATCTGCCAGGATGCCTCACCACCAACAATTATCTTTGGTTTGTATTTTTTAACGCTTGGATGATTTATAACATCAAGAAATGCTTTGCTCATGTATGATCTTCCCTTTGGTATAATGCCAAAAAGCATCATTGCCATGTAAACTATACCGCTTCCATATCCAACTCCAAGGGGATCCATACAGGTAACACCAATAGCCTTTGTATCTTCACCAATTACCTTATCAAGTTTTGTGGGATCTGCAACAATAACTTCATCCCTTGAAAATCCTGCCTTTATCAGGGATGATTCTATCTTAAGTATAGAATATGTTCCCAATGAAACACGCCCATTCTCATCTGAATATGTGGGGAAGAATACTTTTTCCAATCTCTTTCCTATTAAACTTGCGGGAAGAGCGGACACGAAACCCATGTAGCTTGTTCCATTATAATCGCTCATTAATGCTCTTCCAGCTGTTAGTACAATTTTCATACTCTCACATCCTTTTAAATCTTAAACAAGTTCATAATTTGGTTACTATATATATCTATTTATTAACAAATATTTAAAAGTTTTTTCAAATTTTTGTGTAAAAATAGATTCAATTTTACACAAAATTTGAATACCTACTATTTTAAATGGGCCC
>JAVRLK010000024.1:0-14347 GCA_031961545.1 Thermoplasmatota archaeon
ATCTGATCCTTTTTTATTTTCAGTTCCATGGTCTATTTTTATGGAAATTTTGAGTGAATTGGTGATAGAAGAACTAGAATAAAGATTAAAAACTATGAACTTGAGGTTGATCCCCCGCCCCAGTATAAGGGACCTGAGGGGCAGCTGTGCCCTGAAGAGCTTATTCTATCTGTTCTTGCTTCCTGTATTCTAATAACATTTTTTGAGTTCAAAGATATAATATGGATAAATTTACAGAAATGGGAAAGTAATGTTCGTGCTGATGCGGAATTATCACTCGAGAAAGGATTTATGTTTGAAAAATTGAGATCTATGTGAAATTGAAGGTTTCACCTGAAGATAAGGAGAAAATAGCCAGGGCAATGAAACCTGCCCACAAATGCTGTCTTCTATCTAGGGCAATAAAGGGAAATGTGGAGGAATTAATAGATTACGAATTCATAGAAAAACATTTTTTATATTTTCAAAAAAAATTAGAGAAATACTTTTTACTTAGAAAAAAACACGGTGTGGAGCTAAAAATGATTAACCTAACCTTTAGTTAATACGCTTATCTGGAGGAAAAAGTATATATATGTAAAACTATACGATATATGAGGGTGATCCACATGCCAAAAATAAAGGGCATTCTAGCCATTGCCATCGTTTTGATCATTGTTGGATCATCTATGACGATATATTATTCAATCTACAACAGTCAAAGTGTGGTGAAAAAACTCGGTCCAGGACTGGAGTTATCAATAATGCCATTTCAAGGCCAACCTCACAATAATACAACGGCTCAACTGATTAACGCATCAGTTCAACTTTACATGAACAACCCTCCAACAGTCACCCAGGGTGTACAAACATTCACCAATGTTACACCTCTGTTCAATGGAGTAGTCAATTCCACAGGTAACATAACCACAAACATCTCAGCCAGCTTCTACTCTCTTGCAGAGAACTGGACTCTATACTTCATGGAAACAAACAATACCGGCGCAAACACTTCTCTCACTATGCTAGTATCATACCTATACAAAAATGGGTCATACTATTATGTTTACTTCAACACGGTAGTAATCTCAATCGATCCTGCATTCTTCATTTTTCCTGTTGGAATTTTCCAGAAGGTGACTTCTATTGAAGGGTATCGTCATCTCTATAGTCTCAAAATCAATTTTCATCCATCACTAAGTTCCCTCAGAGGATACAGAGTTCAATATATCAATCCAATGAACATAGCTAGAGTAAATTCAAGCAATATCGTATCTAACTCCGTTAATGATTCGCAATATGTCTATCCAATGGGCATAGCAGGAGGAAGCGGTCGTTATATGTGGGTTCTCAAAAAGCAGTCCACTTTCAACAATTATCCCATACCATTAGCATGGGCAAACAACTCAATACTTCAAAACAACGACGAGGAAATAGATATTGCCGTTACCTTGGGTTCCTATAGTCAAGCAACATACTTCCATCCTGGAGAGTGCTCTTACATTAATGGAACTTATTCATGGTCTACACTGAATGGAAGTTCATATGTATCACCTAAGGTAGCCGGGACCGTTGCTTATAACGCTCTTCCTGTAAATGATAATCCACCGCATGGTGTTATGCTTTACGTAGTGGGTACCATAACAGTAGATTACTACCAACTGTACCAGAACACAGTAAGTGGATGGCTCCCAACAAATAACAAATATACCATAACAGAATTTGCATCTCTCAACATAACAAACAATCAATTCCAGATGGGATATATGAATCTCACATGGGGAAGTATATGGTCACTATTGGAACCTGAAAACCTGGTCACACACTTATTCACATCCAGTAATTACAAGATCGCATACTACAATATGACCAACGGGGAATCGGTACAATGGGGCACATTTGAAGACAGCATAAGCTCTTCCGCCACCGATATCTGGCCATACATCAACTCAATCATCGGACTTGGGCTCAGTACAATTTCAGTTATAGCTCTTGCGGATGGGTGGCTTCCCGGATCAGGATGGCTCGATCTAGCAGATGATATTGCTACAATTGTGGGTATGGCTTCTGCAATTTATGGAGTTGTTTCGTCACAAGTGACCAGTTTCAATACTAATGTATATTTATTTTCAGGGTCGATCTCTCTGGAAAACCCAGTCGGAACACCAAATAATCTGGAGCTGAAGGTCATAACAAACAACGCTCCCTTAACTATAATAACCAGCAACAACGGAACTACTACAACAGGAGAGTTTAACATTCCTGTGTATGACATTTCTGCAGTTTCACAATAAAATTTTCAATTTTTTCTTATTTTTTGTTAGGGCGATTGTGAAGTATATTTTATCAGGTCACGATTTTATTCTTATCTAATTTTATAAACGTCCAATTAAAAAAAAAGAATTAGAAGATATCTGTCTCACGACTGTATTTTCCTACCATTTCATCTTTTTCCCTCTTGAGATACCTCAGCAATTTTGATGCATCTTGAAGGTAAAACGAGTTAAATACTAATCATTGCTTTCAAAAAACAAAATCTTGACTTCATTTCCTCGAATGTCATATCTCTTATTATTTTTATGTTTCCCAACGAGGGAGCTTTATTATCTGGTTTATTGTTTACAAAACTCTTTAATAAACATTTGGATGAATCATCCCCTTTAAAAAGTAAGGTTTTTTGTGTTTTTGTAAATGTAAAATTTGAAAATAGAAAATTTAATATACCATTTTTTTAATATCAATATAGGTGATAAATAATGGAAGATGAATTTACAGAACTATCAAACCTGTTGATTCAGCTTGGCTTACCAAAAAATGTTGCAAAAACACTTGCATATCTAAGGTACCATGATGAAGCAATGGCTGTTGATATTGAATTTAATGCTGGAATGAGACAGCCGGAGGTATCTGTTGCAATTCAATATCTACTTTCTAAAAACTGGATAAAAAAGAAGAGTGTGAAAAAGGAAGGTAAGGGAAGGCCTGTAAGGCTATACAGACTTGCAAAACCTTTCGAGGAGATACTTAAAGAAATTGAGGAGGAGAAAAAGAACAGTATATCAAAACTTGAAATGCTCGTTGAATCACTCAAAAAGTTCTACTGATCCATCATTTTTTGCTATAATTGCAAGGTTTGCCAATCCTATAAAAATACCATGTTCAACAACGCCAGGAATTGATTTTATCCTTTCGTTCATATTTTCCGGCTTCTCATTTTCACCTATCTGTAAATCAACAATGTAATTTCCATTATCGGTAATAAATGGATATTCACCACTCTTCCTCAATTCCGCTGAGAGTGAAATTTCCCTTAGATTTTGCATCGTTACTGGATATCCATATATCAATATTTCAACAGGAACCTTTCTCTGGAATATGTTTTCAACAATTTTACTTTCGTCGGCTATTATTATCCTTTTTTTGGAATTGTAAGCGAGTATCTTTTCCCTTGTAAGTGCACCTCCCCCTCCCTTTATAAGGTTCAAATTTTTATCTATGGCATCCGCACCATCTATGTAAACATCAACCTTCTTTTCAAGATCCAGGATGTCAAAACCATAGTTTTTAAGTAAAGTTTCAGTTTTATATGAGCTTGGAACTGTAAGAATGTTTTTGAAATTTCCCTTTACCTTTGAGAGTTCAATTATAAATTGCTCAACAGTTGATCCTGTTCCCACACCGATTATCATATCATTCTCAATGTATTTTATTGCTTCTCTTCCAGCCATTCTTTTCAATTCAACAGGATTCATGGATAAAGGTAATGAATAAACCTATAAATAAATATCAGAAAATGTTAAAATACCAGTATGTTATCACATATCATGGAGGTAAAAGGATGGAAAAATATTCCATTCTATCTGATGCGATCGAGGAAATAAAACTCGTTGAAAGGCATTTGAAGATTTTGAACCTGCTTGAAAAGGAAGGTCCAATAGGCATTATGAAAATATCACAGATATTGAACATGCCACCGCACAGGGTAAGGTATTCCTTAAGGATACTTGAACTTGAGGGAATGATAGGAGCAACACCAGATGGAGCAGAAATTGTAGGTAACGTTGAGGCGTTTAAAAAAATGCTTCTCCAATCATTGAAAGAGCTTGAAAAGGAACTTGATGAGTTAAAGAAAGAATTAAATGGGTCCTAAAAGTTTTGTATTCTCCCTCGCGGGTCCAAGGGAAAGTATCCTGACCTTAGCACCTGTAAATTTCTCTATGAACCTTATGTATTTCATCATATTCCTTGGTATATCCTTTTTAACATCCTTTCCTGTAAATTCCCAGCCATCGAATTCCCTGTAAATTGGTTCAAGTTTCTGTATATCCTCCACCCTGGATGGTATATTCTTTATTCTTTTATTTCCAATTCTGTAGGCATAGGCCACCTTAATGGTATCAAGTCCAGAAAGAATATCAATTTTGCTTATTGCTATATAGTTTACACCTGAAAGATTTACGGAATATTTTACAAGGTTCAGATCAAGCCATCCTATCCTTCTCGGTCTTCCCGTTGTTGTTCCATATTCGTTTCCCTTTTCAAGTATATATTTTGCAATATTATCTTTTATTTCTGTTGGGAAGGGTCCCTCTCCAACCTTTGTTGTGTATGCCTTCATTACACCCATGACCTTGCCAACATATTTTGGTGGAATACCCAGTCCGGTTATAACACCACCAACCGTTGTGTTTGAACTTGTAACATAGGGATACATTCCGAAATCAACATCCAGATGTGTCCCCTGCGCACCCTCAAAAAGAACACTTTTTCCATTCTCTATGCTTTTTCTCAGGAAAATCGATGTATCAACAATGTTTCTTTTCAACTTTTTTCCAATCCTCCAGTATTCATCCGTTATCTTTTTCGCATCATACTTTTCATTCAAAAATTTTTCTTTGAACTTTAAGTTCATTTCTATCTTTTTTTCAAGAATATTTTTATCAAGGAGATCAGCAAACCTTATGCCAATCCTTGCATACTTATCTTGGTATGCGGGTCCTATACCCTTTCCTGTTGTGCCAACGTTCCCGCTCGATTTTATTTCCTCCTCAATTCTATCCATTTCTTTGTGGAATGGTAAAACAACATGAGCCCTTTCGGATATGAAAATTCTTTTCAGTGGTGAATATTCACCAACCATATCAAGTTCCTTTAATAGTTCAACAGGATCAATGACCATTCCGTTCCCGAGGACACATATTTTTCTGTTTAGAATACCACTCGGAATCAGATGGAATTTATATGTTTTACCTGAAACAACAACTGTATGACCTGCGTTTGCACCGCCCTGATACCTTGCAACAATATCAAACCTTGATGATAAATAGTCTATAATTTTACCTTTACCCTCATCCCCAAACTGCAAACCCAGAACCGCCATTGTTTTAAACATTGAGACACCATTAAACCACTATCAAAATGTATTAAATAAACTTTGTGAATATGGTTAATTTAAACAAAAGTTTTAAATAGTACCTGTGCGATATACGTCTGACAAAATTCATACAAAATTTAAAAAACATATGACAGAAGGTGATGAGAATGGTGAGTGGATCGGCCCTAAGGTATATGGCGGATTTTGTTCAGGAGAAAAAAGGAGTGAACGGCATAGAGGTTTTCCATAAAAAGGTGAACGAAAGAAACCTCATAATACCCAGTCTTGAATCAATAGATCCTGGTGAAGAATTCTCTCCGGGTTATTTTGAAAGGGTTCTGTATGCATCATCTCAGGCCCTGGGGGACAGAAAACTTTTAACACAGCTTGGATACAGTTATGGTAAAAAGTTCTCCACACCCGCAATGAAGGTGTTTTCAATCTTTGAAAAGAATTCATCAATAGTTTCAGGCATAGTTGATAACCTGAGAAAATACCTTCCTGCCTTTCCTGTTGATTACACAGCGCTCAGTGAAAAAACGTTTGTGATAAAAATATCAAACATAAAAAATGAGGAATATTCAACCTTTGTATCGGGTTACATAGATGCTGTTCTTGAAAAGGTACAGAAGAAAATTTACAAAATAGAGGAGGACCAGAACGGAACAAAGAAAATTACTCTGAGGTTCCTGTGAAATCTTCAATGTTTATTATCTCATAATCAACAAGTTTCTTCTCCACAGCATCCCTTACACTCCTTTCCGATTCGCTCAGCCTGCTCTTTCCAGTCTTCACTTCAATGAATACAATCTTTTCAACAAAACCTTTTTCCCTTAGCCCGGAAAAAACTATCAGATCAACGGGTGATCCAAGGAATCTAACATCCCTTGGATCGTAAGGAAAGTTTGAAAAATATGGAAAAATCTGTTCAGTTACCTTTCCCTTAAGTACATTCTGTGATTTTTTAATCGCCTCTTCCCTTATTTTTTCTGTGTAACTATCCTGCCATTCCTTTAGCTTCAATTCATATTCCTTTCTTAAATTTTCATCAATTTCCCTTCTAATATTTTCCCTTTCATTCTCAAGCGTTTTTGATGCCCATTCCCTGAAAATGTTCAGGGCAATATTATTAACATTTTTTCTGTGAATATAATTCTGGATTATTAAAATTAAAACTAGTAAAATAATTATGCCTAACAGGAAAATTTCAATGCCATCCATGCTTGGTTAAATCTTTTTTATGAATAAAAACTATTCCATCAATCCCCGAATGTGTTTCTGAATACTTTTTTGAAATTTTCATCATTTATGTTTTTCAATTTTTCAATATCCCCTTCATTGGCTATGAGGAAAATTTCATGGTAGATTTTGGGCGAATAATGGAACGTCATTATGCTTTTCCTTTCCTTACCATTTTCAACTATAAGACTTATCTGTGGATTGGGTATTGAAACTGTGATCTCAAGAGATTTCTGTGATTTTCCATGGTATAATAACCTTATACTGTACTTTTTCCCCTTATCCAGTCTTCTTATATCAATTATCTTCCCATTCATTGGATCTATGCCAATTTCGTCAAGTATTGAATGGAACCTGCAAGTTTTTCCATTCTTACAGTAGGGACAGGCTTCCTTGAAAAATGTTTCCACACGTAATCTGGTCCCCGCATTACCATCCATTGAATTCAGTACATCAATTCTTATTTATAAACCTTTTCTAAATATTTAATTATTTTCCTTCTGTACGGGAAAAAATGTATATGTGTGTACTGTGCAAAGGCTCTTTTATTCATTAAACCATCGTAACCGTTAACACCTTTACCCATTAAAACACTCAACGCAAAGTTTTTACCATTCAACATTGATGAATAATGGTATTCATGACCCTTCAATGTTTCACCTTTTTTCAGGAAGAAATAATCCTTATTTGCCTTTAAATAGGTATACCCGAGCGTTAAACCTGAATTCTCAATTATTGAGGAAGAAAAAATTCCAACCATTGGATATTTTTTATCCTTTGAAATTATTTCCTTGGAAAGATACATAAGTCCACCGCATTCGCCATAAATTATTTTACCGTTGTTGAAAGATTCAATCAGAGAATCGATTGTTTTTCTGTTCATTGATAATTTTTCCTTATAAATTTCAGGATAACCTCCACCAATGTAAACCATGTTTGCATCCTCAACACTTTCATTCTTTAAAGGTGAAAAGTAAATTACCTGGGATATGTTTGATAGTAATGAAAGGTTGTACTGATAATAAAAGTTAAATGATCTGTCCATGGCCACATATGTTTTAAAGTTACCAATTCTTCTAAAATTTTCTTTATAATAGCACTTAAATTCTGGAAGATCATCAAGAAAGTCAAGATCAAGGTATCCGCCAACTTTTTCAATCTTTTTCCTAAGATCCCTGTTTTCAAAAAATGTGTATAAACCCAGGTGCCTTTCCTTAATTTTTATTTCCTCATCATGGGGAATTTCACCAATGATTTTTACATTATTTTCAAGAAAAGGTTTTTCCACAATTTCTAGGTGCTTTTGTCCATAAAAATTGTTAAGTATAACACCAATTGTAAGACTATTCCTGAAACCTTTATAAATGTAATAGGATGATTCTGCCATCCTTGATACATCAATGACAAGAATGTGCGGGATTTTGAATTTTTTAAAATAATAGTATGTGGAATTTTCTTTTATTGTTCCTGAATCGTAAAGGCCCATAACACCCTCAAATATACCATAATCGAAATTCAAACTTGCATCACATAAAAGATTTCTGTAATTCTTTGACTCTAAATACCTGTCAATGTTTTCCGCATAGTTTGTTATGGATCTTGCCAGACCGGTATCTATGAAATCCGGGCCTATTTTGAAAACTGCAGAATTCTCAAGTAAATTTGCAAAGGCCAATGTAATTGTTGTTTTCCCAGATCCCGTGAAGGGTGATGCTATACCAAAAATTTTCATCAATGATAAATAGGATTGGGATATAAAATATTTCAAAGAGAAATATTTAAAAAAGGAATAACATTTAAAGTTCAATGAACGCCGAAATAGAGAAAAAATGGCAGAGAATCTGGAAGGAAAAAAGGGCGTTTGAACCAGAACCATCGGGGAAGAAATTTTTCATAACCGTTCCATACCCATATTCAAACGGTCCCCTGCATATAGGCCATGGAAGGGCATATACAATTGGGGATATCATTGCAAGGTACAAAAGGATGAAGGGTTACAATGTTCTTTTCCCCATGGCTTTTCATGTTACCGGAACACCGATACTCGCCATCGCAGACAGTATTAAAAAGGGCAATGTTGATACAATAAACCTTTACAGGGATTATTTATCCCTGTATGAGAATGATGAAAAGAAGATTGATGAAATTATAAAATCTTTCGAAAAGCCTGAAAACATCGCGCTTTATTTTGCGGAAAAAATTCAGAAGGATTTTGAATCCCTTGGTTATTCCATTGATTGGAGGAAAAAGTTTCACACTGCTGAAAAATTCTATAACAAATTTGTTGAATGGCAGTACAAAAAGTTGAATGAAATGGGATACCTAAAGAAGGGTGATTATCCAATAACCTTCAGCATTGCCGATGGTAATCCAGTTGGTGAGGACGATATTAAGGATGGTGATGTTGATAAGGTTTCTGTTGTTGAATTCACAGCCGTTAAATTCAAATTTGAGGATGGATTTATTATTACGGGTACACTGAGACCCGAAACGATTTTTGGTGTAACTAATATATGGGTAAAAAAGGATGGAAAATATGCAAAGGTAAGGATTGGTAATAATTTTTATTATCTCAGCATGGAGGCATACGAAAAAATATCATACCAGGTTGAAAATGTTGAGTTCATTTCCCAATACGAGGGTTCCTATTTCCTTGGAAAATTTGTTGAGGAACCGATAAACAATAGAAAAATACCAATTTTACCTGCAAATTTTGTTGATACGGACAATGCAACCGGTTTTGTTAAATCCGTTCCGGCCCATGCACCATACGATTACATGGCATTGAAGGATCTGGGCTCAGATATTAAACCTATTCCTGTCATAAAATTGGAAAAATTTGGTGAAATACCTGCAAAGGAAATGTGTGAAAAATATAACATAAGGGATCAGATGGATGAAAGGTTAAAGGATCTTACTGAGGAACTTTACAGGGAAGAATTTTACCATGGAATAATGCTTCCAATAAGCGGTGAATTCTCAGGCATGAAGGTTTCTGAGGCTAAGGAAAAAATTAAAGATTTTCTTTATAAAACGGAAAAGGCAATAAGGTTCTATGAAACATCAAGGAAGGCTGTTACAAGATCAGGGAATAAGGTGATAGTGGCTGTTGTTCATGGTCAGTGGTTCCTTGATTATTCAAACAATGAATGGAAAAATAAAACATTTGAATTGATTGATAAAATGAAATTTTATCCTGAGAATTACAGGCAGATATTCAGGGAAATAGCTGAATGGTTGAAGGAAAGACCATGTGTAAGGAAAAGAGGACTTGGAACACCTTTTCCATTTGAAAAGGGATGGATAATAGAATCACTTTCAGACAGCACAATTTACCCTGCATTTTACACAATAATTGATAAAATAAGGGAAATGAAAATTGATCCAGAGGAAATGGATGAATCATTTTTCGATTACATTTTCCTTGGAAAAGGTGAAAAAGAAAAATACAGGGAATTAAGGGAAGCATTTTCATACTGGTACCCGAACGATATGAGGACATCATCAACGGCCCATGTTAGCAACCATTTCATCTTCTATCTTTTCCACCATGCAGCACTCTTTCCTGAAAAATATCATCCAAGGGAGTTGATGATCATAGGAATGCTTATAAGTGAGGGTGCAAAGATGTCAAAATCCAAGGGCAATGTTGTCCCCCTAGCCAGAATTGCTGAAAAGTACACAGCTGATCTATTCAGATTATACATTATATCCGCCGCTGACTATGATACAATACTTGACTGGAGGGAGAGTGAAGTTCAGAACCTGAGGAAAAAGTTTGAAAGGTTCGAGGAAATAATCAATCAATCCATTGGTATGGAAAAGATAAAAGATCTTAAAAAATCGGATCTGTATTTAATAAACATATTCAGAGAAAGGCTTTCAAAGGCATCTGAATTCATGGAAAAATACAGGTTCAGGGATGCTGTCATTGAAATATTCTTCAATTTTCTAAATGATATAAAATATTATGAAAACATTGAAGGTGAGGAGAGAAGGAAAGGGGTAATACCATACATAATGGAGGAATGGTTAAAGGCAATGGCACCTTTCACACCACATGCCTGTGAGGAACTCTGGCATAGAATGGGAAAGGATACATTAATTTCACTCGAAAAGTATCCTGAAAACATAAATTACGATGAAAATATAATAAGAGAATTCAGGTATGTTGATAATGTCATTGATGATATTAAAAATATAATACAGGTTAAAAAAACAAAGCCTCAAGAAATATACATTTACACGGCGGATGATAGAACAAAATACCTTGCAAAGCTTGCGGTTGAAAACAAAAATCTTGCTTTCAGGGAGGCAAAAAATAAGGACGAATTAAATATAGTTAAGAAAATTGTTGAAAACAGGAGTATGGAAATACAGGATCTTGACGAAAAAAGGATACTACAAGAATTCAAGGATCATATGGAAAGGGTTCTGGATGCAAAGATAAAAATAGATCCGGATGAGGATCCGGGTAAAAAAAGAATGCAGGCAATACCCGGCAGGCCTTCAATCTTTATACTTTAACCTTTTTCCAGTCATCAAGGAATTTTTTAATTCCCTCATCAGTTTTTGGATGCTGAACCATTTTTTCAAGAACGTTGAATGGCATGGTAACAATATGTGCACCTATTAATGCTGCCTGATAAACATGAATGGGATGCCTCACGCTTGCCACAATTATTTCCGTTTTGAAATTATAGTTTGAAAATATTGTTTTAAGATCGGAAACAATGTTCATGCCCTCCTCTCCTATGTCATCAAGTCTTCCCACGAATGGTGAAACGTATGTTGCACCTGCCTTGGCTGCGAGCAGTCCCTGGTTTGCCGAAAATACAAGTGTTGCGTTTGTTTTAATACCCATTTCACTCAATCTTTTTATTGTTTTCAAACCTTCAACGGTCAAAGGTACCTTTATTACAGCATTCTCCCCAAGCTTTGATAGTTCTATCGCTTCTCTTACCATATTTTCGGAATCCAGGGATGTTACCTCAAGACTCACGGGACCAGGAACCGTTTTCAATATTTCTTTAACAATATCAAGGAATGATCCCCTATATGCTTCTTTGGATATCAATGTGGGGTTTGTTGTTACACCATCAACTATTCCCCACTCAATTCCCTTCCTTATTTCTTCAATGTTTGCCGTATCGAGAAATATTTTCATTCCCTATCACCTACAAGAGCAATGGCATTGGAAATAATAGAATTTTTGCTTACACCATATTTTTCAAGAAGTTCCCATCCAGGACCGGATTCCCCAAATGTATCATTTATTCCTATCCTTTTTAGTTTAGCGGGTGCCTTTTCCGAAATTACCTCCGCCACCCTCGATCCAAGACCGTTGTAAATTGTGTGTTCTTCAACAGTGATAAATTTATTTGTTATTTTTGAATATTTTACTATTGTATCGGAATCTATGGGTTTCAATGTTGGCATGTGAATAACAGCAGCATCAATACCCTTTTCCTTAAGTTCATTTGCAGCATCAAGGGCAATACTTAACGTTATGCCTGTTGTTACTATTGCAATATCTGAACCATCCCTCAAAACAATAGCCCTGCCTATTTTGAAATCCTGATCCTGAAGAATTGTTGGAACGGTCTCCCTTGATAATCTTACATAAAATGGTCCATCACTGTATGCAATCGTTTCAATAACCCTTCTTGTTTCAGGTGCATCAGCAGGGGCTATGACCTTAAAGTTAGGTAGACCTGACATTATACCGAGATCTTCAAGCATCTGGTGCGTTGCACCATCCTCACCAACGGTGATACCAGCATGCGTTGCAACAATTTTAACATTGAGGTTTGTATACGCTATACTCTGCCTTATTATATCGTATGCCCTTCCAACTACAAAAACTGCAAATGAACTTGCAAAAACTGTCTTACCTGTTGTTGCTATACCTGCTGCTACACCAACCAAGTTCTGTTCCTGAACACCCATGTTGAAAAATCTTTCAGGGAATTTTTTTCCAAACATGACTGTCTGGGTGGATGTTGAAAGATCAGCATCGAGAACAACAATATTCTTATCCCTCTCTCCCAGTTTTATCAATGTTTCACCATATGCTACCCTCTGGCTCTCCTTCATTCTTTTCCCTCCAGAATATTTTTTCTCTGTTCCTCAAGTTCCTTTATAGCCTTTTCAAACTCCTCCTTGTTTGGTGCCTTTCCATGGTACTTTGATGTGTTCTCCATAAAGCTTACTCCCTTTCCCTTTACTGTCCTTGCAACAATAATGGATGGTTTACCTTTTATTTCCCTTGCCTTTTCCAATGTTAATAAAATTTCCTTTATGTTGTGACCATCAACTGTAAATACCTCCCAGTTGAATGCCCTGAACTTTTCTTCCACATTTTCAAGACTGAGTATTTCTTCCGTATAACCATCAAGCTGATATCTGTTTCTATCAAGAATAACTGTCAAATTATCAAGTTTGTGGTGCGGTGCGCTTAATGCTGCTTCCCATGATATACCTTCGTTTATTTCACCATCGCCTATCAGTGCATATACCCTGTAATCCTTACTATAAATTTTTCCGGATATTGCCATGCCAATTGCTGCGCTGAATCCCTGCCCCAGGGATCCTGTTGTCATATCCACACCAGGTAAATGTATCGTTGGATGACCCTGTAACCTTGAACCAATCTTTCTGAATGTCATTAATTCATCAACAGGGAAAAAGCCTCTAAGGGCAAGGGCAGCATAATATGCCGCACTTGCATGACCCTTGCTTAGAACGAACCTATCCCTATCCTCCCATGCTGGATTTTTTGGATCTATTCTCAAAACATGGAAATACAGGGCCGAAAGTATATCCGCGGCGGATAGGGATCCGCCCGGATGACCTGACTGTGCGTTGTAAATCATCTTTATTGCCCATATTCTTATTTCATTGGAAATGAGCTTTAATTCTCTAATTTTTTCTTCAGTAATCATCGAAATCCCTTTTTGAATAGTAGAATATGTCATGATGACTTTTATACCCTTGTGATTCAAAAAGTTTTTGTGACGGAGTATTCCAATCCTCAATCAGGGCTGCAAAAAGGTATATGCCCCTGTTTCTGAAAATTTCCTCAGACCTTTTTATTAATTCTTTTGCGATTCCCTTTCTTCTGTAATCGGGATCAACTGCAAGTCTGTTTATCCATCCCTTCCTTCCATCATCTGTGAGGAGAACAACACCAACCAGTTTATCGTTATCAAATGCGCCCAGGAACATGTTTGGTTGTTTTGTCATCTGTTCAAGTATGGCCTTTTTACTGTCTCTTCCATTGGGTTTGAACTTTAATCCTGCCCTTTTCCAGAGATCAACAACCCTGTCATAATCTTCAAAAGATAGGAATCTGTACAACATATGTTAAGGGAAATCAAATATAAACTTAAATTTAATGTTTTTTAAACTCCGAAAAAAAATCAATAATAAAAAATCCGAATAATAAATAAAATCTTTTTACCTAAATACTTTTGCTATTTTAATTACAAAAACATGGCAGGAAAGATTCGCTTTTTAAAGCGGGGATGAATTCCGGAATGTTTATTAAGAAATTTTGTAAATAATAAATAAGAGCGTAAAGCTCTCTTATCGGACAAGAGAATTATAGGGGTGAAATGGTTGTGATAACCAAAACAACCTATACTCTGAGCCTTCCCATTTAAATGCGGAGAGTACGTCAAAATAACATCAAAAATCTCTTTTTTAATATTCATTATAAAAAAATAATAATTCCGAAAATTATAAATAAAGCAT
>JAVRLK010000025.1:0-14152 GCA_031961545.1 Thermoplasmatota archaeon
GAATTGTTTTCTAAGATGGTAGTTATGATTGAAAAAAATGTTATAGAGGAAATAAAAAAAGTTGTTGGGGATGAGAATGTAATAACAGACACATCAAATTTTTACATATTTGGAAGGGGTGCGGTGGATGAACATACGGGCAGACCTGATATTGTTGTGCACTTCACAAGCAGGGATCAGGTCCCAAAGGTAATGAGGATTGCATATGAACATTCAATACCTGTTATACCCAGGGGATCTGGTTCAAGTGTAACTGGGGCCGTTGCACCAACAAGGGGAGGAATGATCTTTGATCTCAGAGCCCTGAACCAGATAAGGGTGGATATTGAAAATGGTATAGTTGAGGCTGAGGCAGGTGCAACAGTCCTTGATGTTGATAACGAATGTAAAAAGTATGGATTTTTCTTTCCACCAGATCCAGCAAGTGCAAGGGTGGCAACAATCGGTGGTGCCCTGGCTGAAAATGCAGGTGGTATGAGGGGTGCAAGGTATGGTGTAATGCGCGATTGGACATTGAAGATTGAGGTTGTTCTCCCGGATGGAACATTAACATACTTTGGTGAGGCAACGTACAAGAACAGGGCAGGGTACGATCTTCTTGGTTTGATGATTGGTAGTGAGGGAACGCTTGGCATAATAACAAAGGCATGGCTTAAGATAATGCCCCTGCCTGAAAAAATAATAAGAATTGCAGGATTCTTCGAAAGACTTGAGGATGCGGGAACAGCAATATTCAGGATAAGGAAGGAGGGAATAAATCCCCTAATACTTGAATTCGCTGACAAAAATGGTATAATGGCTGCAAATAGGATTAAGGGCTTCAGCTATCCTGAAACGGAAGGAGGAATGGTTCTAGTTGACATAGATGGTCCCAAGGATGGTCTTGAACCTTTGAAGGAAAGGGTAATAAAAATAATGAAGGAATCCAATGCAAAGGAGATTTTTATTCCATCAGATTCAAATGAGATGGAAATGATCATGGATGTTAGAAGGGTTGCATTCACAGCACCAGGAAGATTATACCCGGGCTTTATTGATGGTGACATTGTTGTTCCCCTTTCCAAAATAAGGGATGCCCTTGTGGAAGTGGACAGAATAATGAAAAAGTACAATGTTTTCATTGCCACTGTTGGTCATGCCGGTGATGGTAATCTTCATCCAAACATAGGTTACAATCCAGCTGACAGGGATGAGAGTGAGAGGGCACATAAGGCAGCGGATGAAATAAATGAAATTGCAATTAAACTGAATGGATCAATTTCCGCTGAGCATGGTATTGGAAAATTAAAGGAGGATTTCCTTTTAAGGCAGTTCAGGGAAAGGAACCAGATGCCCGTATACGATTTCATGAAAAAAATAAAGAAGATATTTGATCCAAAGAACATAATGAATCCTGACAAATACGCACTTGGTGATGAAAATGAACAATAGATACAGGGATATAATAACAATGGCAAATTTTGTAAGGGAAGCACAGCTGAAGTATGGTAATCCTGCAGGTTTAACACCAAAGGAAATTTCAAAATGGAGTGATGGTCTGGGCATTAAAAACAGGGGTGAAACAATATTCTATTCGGGCATGTATCCTTACATGGGATATGCGGAAATTGCATTAAAAATGGAATATTTGATAAAGAAGGAAAACCTGGAGATTTCGGAACTTTTAAAATGGTTTTCCATGGCAACAATAATAGGATATGAGAAGAATATGAAAGGCTTAGTTAAATTACTTTCATCACCTCTATCGTCTCTTGGTAAAATCACCGGAATTTCGGAAAAAACACTAAAAACATTGAGGGAAATTTCCAAGGATGTTGAAAAGGTAAATGATCTTTACCAGGAAAAGCTGAGGAAGGGTGCAATAATATTACAAAAATCTGGAATAGATTTTGCATATCTTGGTGAGGATGAACCGGATTCTGGTGTTGTTTTTCACACACTTGGTTTTCTTGATGAATTTAAGGAACATGCAAGAAAAACTTATGGAAAATTTAAGGAGTTTGGTGTTAAAAGGATCATTACAATGGATCCAATAACAGGTATTGCATTCAAATCCTTTTATCCGGCAATAATCGGTGAATTTGATATTGATGTGAAGCATTTTGTTGAGGTTGTTAACATAAATGAAAGTGTTAAAAGGGACACCGTTGTTTTCCATGATCCCTGTTACCTTGCAAGGCACTGGAAACTGATAAAGGAACCAAGGATTTTGCTTAGAAGGAGTGGTTACGATGTTATAGATCCACCAAACTCGGGTGAAAAGACAAGGTGTGATGGTGGAGCCACAGAATACCAGGATCCCATTGGATCCGTTAAAGAATCACAGATAAGGTTAAAGGAACTTTTATCCACTGGACAGAAAAATGTTGTAACAGCATGCCCTGCGTGTCTGATGCTTTTCAGGGTTGGAAAGGATTTTTCAGGTATGGATGCCAACCTTTTTGACATTGTTGACCTTCTTTATGAGGGACTGGGAAAATGAAGGATTACAGGAATATTCTTAAGGAAATGTCCGATAAATGCATTTCTTGCGGATTCTGTGTATATGTGTGTCCAAGCTGGAATGCCCATGGACAGGTGGAATATTTCAGCCCCAGGGCAAGGACCTTGATAGTGAGAGGTATGCTTGAGGGTCAGGTTGATCCCAAGGAGGCTGTGGAATCCATATTCACCTGCAACACTTGCAAAAGATGCTTACTTGAATGTCCAACAGGTGTTGATGTGGCAGAAATGGTTATTTACGCAAGGGAATTTATAAATAAAAATATAAAAATTTAATTTTTATGGATTGCCCTGATCATACTTGAAAAGAATTTCCTGGGCCGCTGCCAGACCTGTTCCTAGTTTCACATTGTAACCATTCTTCTTCAATGCTCTTTCAATTGCACCAACTGATATCATTATTTCCGATGGACCAACAGATCCCATGTGACCTACCCTGAAATATTTTTCCTTTATTTCGGGTATCAGGCCCGATGCAAAAACAGCACCATACCTTGCAGCATCGTCAAGGAACGGTCCCTGTTTAACACCATCAGGAAGGTACTGTACTGACAATGTGTTTGCGTATGCTCCCTTCGGTATCATCTCAAGACCCAGTGCATTTATTGCCGCCCTGAAGGATTCAGCTATTATTTCATGCCTCTTTATTCTCTTTTCCATTCCTTCAGCCATAATGTTGTTCAGACTTACGTTCAGAGCTGTTATAAGATTTACGTTAGGTGTTCCAAAGTAACCAGGTTTAAGTTCTAGCATTGCCTTGAACACGTTGTTCCATTTTCTTAGATCGGAAAAGAATGAGAGTGGCTGCAAGGATTCCATTCTCTTCATAGCCTTTTGGTTAACAACACCCACAGCGAGTCCAGGTGGTGCCCCAAGTGCTTTCTGACTTGCAGTGAAAGCAACATCAACACCCCATTCCATGCTGAATTCTTCAGCACCTATTGAACATACACCGTCAACAACAAGTATTGTATCAAGATCCTTGAAAATTGGTGCTATACTCTTAACATCGTTCCTGACACCTGTGCTTGTATCCACATGTGTTACTGTAACAAGATCGTATTCGTTTCCACTCACCTTTTCCTTTATTATTTTCGGATCCGCTGCCTCACCCAGAGGTGGTTTGTAAACATCAAGGTTCTTTGTGAACCTTGAGAAAAGATCAACGAACCTATCACCAAAGTAACCGGTGTTAACAACAAGTACCTTTGAATCCCTTTTTATGAAATTCACAGTTCCAATCTCCATTGCCAGTGTACCTGATCCTGAAAGTATGAATGGAAGACCTTCCTTCAAGTCGAATATTGTCATTACTTTTTCCAATGTTTGTTTGAATATTGAAAGAAATTCTTTTGATGTGTGGGAAATCGTTGGCTGTGCAAGGGCACTCAGAACATTGTTCTCATACTCAATTGGTCCCGGGATCATCAAAATCTTTCTCATATTTTCCATGATATCACAGCTTCCTTAAAAATTTTGTTAAAAAATAAATAATTGAAAGGAATAATTAAAAATGTGAAGAAGAGGGAACACCTGTTTGAAAGCGGAAAGGAGTACGGATCACTCTGTGTAAAATGCAAGGGTGAGAAGCTTTTATGTGGAAAATCATCCTGTCCAATCCTTGT
This sequence comes from Thermoplasmatota archaeon, assembly GCA_031961545.1. Lineage (GTDB taxonomy): Archaea > Thermoplasmatota > Thermoplasmata > Thermoplasmatales > ARK-15 > JAVRLH01. The sequence goes on from JAVRLK010000025.1 coordinate 4,128, forward strand.
AAAATATTACAGCATGATAAAATACAGGGAATATGTTAAAGAGGATCTACAGGGATCCTCACCACCATCCATTTTCGTTGGTCATAGAAATTACCCGAAGGTGAATGTTGGCCCGCTTTCACCACCATTCCAGGGTGATACGGAGATAATGGACTATCCTGAAAAATGGTGGAACATTAACATTAAAGAGTTTGTTGATATGCGTTTTAGTCTTGTTCGTGCAAAGTACAGGATAGATGTTCATGATGTTGAATCAAGGTATTCAAGATCCATGCATGAATTAATACTCTCTGAAAGACCGGTTTATGTTGAGGAGGAATTCTTAAAAAAGCCAGGATTTTCAATTCCACTGAACGATGAGGTTCAACCATACGGGCCTTCAGGTGATCTTAAGAGTATTTACGTTTCAAATCCAATTACTGACCGGAAAGTTGAGAAGGTTTATGAGGATAGGGATATGAATGCAAGGGATGCAATTTTTCAACTTTATAGAGAAAATGTACCTGTATCAAAGATACAGAGGATAATGTCAGCAGGTATGATGGGTATTGGAAAGTTCAGAAAGTTTGTTCCAACAAGATGGGCAATAACAGCTGTTGATTCAACGATTTCAGAAATAATGCTTGATGAAATAAAGAGCTATGAAAGCATAGATACAATAAAAATATTTGAATCAAACTTTATGGAGAACAGGTTCATAGTTGCAATATTCCCGGGATCCTGGTCCTATGAACTTGTTGAAGCATGGTATCCAGGAACATTATGGAATCCATTCAGCAAAAACACATACATTATTTCAGATCATGAGTTCTATTATGGAAGGAAGGATTATGCACAGATAGGTGGGTGCTATTATTCAGCAAGACTTGCTGTTTCAGAATATTTAAAAAAGATAGGAAAGCAGGGAAGGGTTGTTGTTTTAAGAGAGGCACAGCCATCATACATCATGCCTGTTGGTGTATGGAACGTGAGGGAGAATGTTAGAAAGGCTTTGAATGGAAATGGTGTTGAATTCAATGATCTTGACAGTGCTTTAAATTACATATTTTCAAGGTTCCATATAGAAAAAAATCTATGGATGAAAAATAGCAAGATTCTGGATTTTATAAAACACCAGAGGGGAATTGAGAGTTTTGAAATGCATTGAGATGGAAACAAGAATTGCCTTATCAAAATCGGGTCTTGAGAATACGGATTATTCCCTTAACCCTTATATTGGATGTTCCCATGCATGTGTTTACTGTTACGCACCATTTGTTTTAAAAAAGGATCCTTTGGAATGGAAAAACAATATAATTGTGAAAAAGAATTTACCTGAAATATTGAGCAGGGAATTGCCAAAGAAAAGAGGATCCATATTGATTGGATCAGTAACTGATGCGTATCAACCCTGTGAGGAAATTTATGAAATAACAAGGAAATCTTTGATTAAGATGCTTTATTATCAACCTGAAACAACAATATTAACGAAAAGCGATCTTGTTCTCAGGGATCTTGATATCATTTCAAGGTTTGAAAAAATCGAGGTTGGATTCACCATTAACACGCTTGATGAAAAATTTAAAAGTATTATTGAACCAAATTCCCCTTCCATTGAAAGGATATTAAAAGCCATGGAAAAGATCAATGTGAGAAAGTATGTAATGATCGCACCAGTTCATAAAAATATAATGAATGAGATTGAAAACATGTTCAGGATTTTTTCAGATTTAGATGTTTCATATGTTATCATGGACAGATTCAGGTACAGGAATGGAATGAATGAAAATATATTACAATACTTTCAGGCTGATCTAAAAAAATTGAAAAATTTGACAATTGAAATTTCAAAAAAATATGATCTGAAAGTTTATTTTAGCTTTTGATGAACTCCTCAAGTTCAAGTTCCCTTATTTTCCTTTCACTTGGCATTCCTGTGTTTATGTCCCATTCCATTGCATTGAAGTAATCTTTAACCAATGAATCAACATCAACTGTAATATTTTCCAATGGCCCTGCCTTCTGTGGTGGAATACCTATCGCCCTGTTTGGAATCCTGAAATCTGATGGTTTTAATCCTTCCCTTATGTTGAAAAGATGCCTTAAATTCTGTATTCTTTCACCATTCCTTAGCAAATCCTTATCCGTAAGATTCCAGCCCGTAACTGAGTTAACCAGTTCAACGTATGGATATTGACCGAATTCAGAGAATATGCAGAATCCAAGTGAATTCTCAACCTGTGTTATGTTGCTTATTACAGCATGTGCATAGCCCTTACCGGTATAAACATACTTTTCAAGCTTCTGGAATTTTATTCCCTCAATCGGGAACTGTGTTCTTGGAACACTTCCTTCAGAGAATCCAACACCACCTGCCGTGTGCCTTCCCGGTGTTGGATCTGCAACATATGTTGTTGCAAGGCTCGGCAAATATTTTGGATCATGCGCAGGTAATTCCTGTCCGTGAACATGTATTGCTATTTCCTCAGGAGCATGAAGGATTTCAGATGCTCTTTTCACACCCATGTTTAGAATTTTTCCAATACCCTCATTCTTTACCATGAGCTCAATCGTTTTTATAACAGCATCACCATCTCCCCAGTTTAATTCAAAGCCAAGATCCTCTTTCTTAATTATTCCAAGTTCATAGCATTCCATTGCAAATCCAATGACTGCACCTAGAGAAATTACATCGTATCCATACCTGTTTGCAAGTTCAAAACCATAGGCAATTGAATCGAGATCACCGTTCAAAAGCAAACCACCAAGCATTCCTGTTCCTTCATACTCCAACCTATGTCCCTCTATTTCACCATATTTTGTTTTCCTTTTAATCCATGCACCGCATGCAACAGGACAGCTTGCACAGCCATAACTTTTTATGTTATCCTTAACTATTTCTTCCTTTGCAAGATTTTTTGCCTTTTCCCTTCCAAAATCTATTATTCCAATACCCTTCCAGTTCTTTATGGGTGTATCGCCTGAAAGATGTGAATATTCAGCACCACCTATTGTACCGTATTTATGCCATCTTTCAGCATCTTTATTTTTGCTTGGATTCATTATTTCCATCATCTTTGAAACAATTTCCCTGAATTTTTCCCTGTTGTATATGCTCACCTCCCTTGTACCCTTTGCAACAATAGCCTTTAATCTTTTTGATCCCATAACAGCCCCAACACCTGATCTGCCAAGTGCCCTGCCATAATCTGTTATTATTGCGGATATAAGGGAAACATTTTCACCAGCCTGTCCAATGCTAAGAACCTGTGAACCCTGATGCCTTTCCCTTAGAATTTTTTCAGTTTCAGTTGTTGTTTTACCCCATAGATCCTTAGCATCTAATATTTCAATATCCTTTTCAATGTATATGTAAACTGGATCCTTTGAAATACCAGATATGAAAAGGCCATCATGGCCCGTTTTTTTAAGTTCTGGACCCATATGGCCCCCAACGTTCGAATCACCCCATGTTCCTGTTAATGGCGATTTTGTTGCTGCCATCATTCTTCCGGCCATGGGTGCATTTGTTCCATTCAGCATGCCAGGCAAAATACCTAGAATGTTTTTTTCTCCAAGCGGATCAATGTTTTTTTCAAGGTTTTTGTAAATGTACCATACACCAAGACCGTAACCTCCAAGGAATTTTTTGTAAATAGATTCGTCGAGATCTATTTCCCTGACCTTCCCTGTGGAAAGGTCAATATGCACAACATTACCAAACACGCCAAACATAATTAGGATAGATAATAATTATAATAAATAATTTTTGGATCCTTAAAAATCCTTAAGGAACCATGATCCCGTGGCATGGGCACAGAGCTTTCCCTTTCCGTCGTATATTTCAATGGATGAAAAAACAATATGCTGCCCTTTCCTTATAACCCTTCCTTCGGCAATAACAGGCCCATTGTCTATGGCATTTAGATAATTTATGTTAAGGTTAACGGTTACCTGATTTTTACCTGTCATTAGGGAAAGGACTGATGTACCGCCTGCCGTATCAGCAAGGGTGGCGATTGCACCTCCATTAACAATATTACCGTACCTTGTTATTTCCCTTCTGAAATCCATTGAGACCTTTGCGTAGCCCTCACCTATTTCAAGAACCTTAATTCCAACATATTGAATGAATGGATCACGTTCAAGTATTTCCTTGATGAATTCATATTTTTCTTCCATAGCCCCGTTAAAGAAAATGTATGACTTAAACTTTTATTTTCTTCAATATTTCCCTTGAGGATTTATAAATACTCATAACATTTTCATCATCCTTTTCTTTGTTCAGAAGGAATGCAATTTCCTGTGTTGATAGATTCAATATTGCTGAATACCAGACAGCAAATTTTTCATTGTTCATGAACAGTTGTTTGAAGAAGTCAAAGTATTCCACGTTAACAGAATCGCTTGACTGGTGCAATATTTTTGAAAGTTTCAATGAAATTAAATTCCTGTAATCCAGTGCCTTTTTTCTCTGTGAAAGGGCCTTGAGGAATTCGGGTGATTTGAGTTTTTCATGTATACCATACTTCTGCTTTTTTGCTATCGATACTGCTGCAATAAAATCGCTAACATATTTAAGGAATCCAAAGTACTGCCTTCTCTTTATCCTGCTCAGGTAAAGATCGGAAAGAGAAACATAATCCATTGCCCTGGCAAGATCATCAAGATCAAGGTATTCATCTGGTAGATTCTCATCCAGCCAGTGAAGAACAAGCGAAGGGTCTTCATCAAGGCTTGAGAGTATATCCAGGGATGATTTCATTGAAACGCTTAAAAGTATCCTTAGTGTTGCACTGTATATATTTTCCTGAACATCCCTGTAACCAAGGATATCAAGATCCTTTTCCTTTATTGTCTTTTTACCCATGGAAAGCATCTGGAGATCGTTTATGGCAGCCCTCACATCACCACTTGATCTTTGTGCTATTTTTTCAAGAACGCTTCTCTCAACATAAATTCCTTCCATTGAACATATCTTTGCAAGGATTGATGAAGCAATCTGCTTATAGTTCAACGCTTTAAACTTTACCTCATCACAGTATTTTCTTAGAACAAGACCAAGATCACCCTTAAATAGTTCGTATGGATCGTTCACAATGAGTATGATTGGCTGCATGGATATCTCTATTGTTTCTATTATTGCCTTTCTACCACCCCTGTCTCCCCCTTCACCCCTTGTTTCATAAAGATTATCGGCCTCATCAAGAATAATGAGTTTTCTCCTACCTTCCTTTGAGGATAGAAAGTTACCCTGATCATCAAATGTTTCATACAGTGATCCCTTCAGTGCAATGTTTTTTATATTTTCCTCATTCCTTATATCAGAAGCATTTAATTCAATCACACCCCAACCCATATCATGGGCAAGAGCTAGCGCTGCCGATGTTTTTCCAACACCCGGTCCACCTTCAAAAACAAGTGCTTTTTTCTTTGGTATTTTCCCGGATTTCCACTCCTCACCCCATTCCCTTATCTTCTGAATGGCTTCCCTGTTACCAACAATTTCATTCAATGATTTTGGTCTGTATTTTTCAGCCCATTCTATCATTGAATACAAATAGATTATTTATTAAATAAATATTTTCTTTCCTCCCTTTTTTCCTCAATGGATGGTATTAAAACGTTGGTAATTATTGCCATTATCCTTATTCTATCACCAAGGGAAGGATCAACAAATATTCCAGGTGTTATATTCTCATTTTCCATCAAATATGATGAAAATCTACCAACAACTCTTTGCATAACGAATTCAAGTGTTGGTTCCTCACCCATAACCATATAAAGTATTGCCTTTGTTGAATTTGAAATGTTAACATCCATCAGGGGATTCTGGACCATTTCATCTATAACATCCTCCACATTATCCATTTTACCTTCATTGTAAAGTACTGTTGAAATCTTTCCCGTTGATATTAAATGCTTCACCTCTGAGAAACCAACATGGAGGATCGATGGCTTTGTCATCAGGTTGTAGAAAGAATCCACTATCAAATATACCAGCTGGTCCATAACAAAAAAGGCCTTTTCTGCAGGTAAGGACTTTGGTGAAATGAGGAGTTTGTTGTTATCAAGAACAATAATTGTTTTTGATACATTTGTTAAAACCTTTATGCCATCAAGAGCCTTTTTATACCTTGATCCCTCAGATCTGAAGGGTAAGGTTACAACGTTTATAACAACAGCACCTGTGGTGATCGCTATCTTTGTTATTTCTGGTGTTGCACCAGTACCCGTTCCACCACCAAAACCTGAAATTATAAATATCAAATCAAAACCTCTCAATATTTTTAATATCTCTTCCCTTGCTGAAAAAACAGCCTTTTCACCAAGGGAAACATCACCGCCCGTTCCCATGCCCCTTCCCGCTTTAAGTAAGATTTTCACATCAGACCTTATGGATTCAAGGTGTGAAAAATCTGTGTTTATTGCAAAAGTAAAAAATTTTCCATTCCCCAGGCTATATATCCTATTTATTGAATTGTTACCTGCACCTCCAACTCCTACAATGCATATTTTTCCTTTTCTGTTTATTCCATTCGATTCGGATATTTTATATATAATTTTTTCCATATTCATTTTTGCTCCTTTACCTTTTCCCTAACAATTTCCTTTATTCTCCTGTTCACGTATTCTCTAACAGCAAGCCTTATGAGATCCTCCTTATCTATTGCATCACCACTTTCAACAAGAATATCAATTGAATCCATTATCGATTTTGGTAATTCAACAGGAATTTTTGAAACGTTTGGTGGTGAAAACCTTGTCTTTAAAAATTCCTGTATTGCCGTTCTTATAACATCAGACATATTTTTGAATTCACCTGTTTTTAAAAGTTCTTCAAGTTTTTTGTAAGCTTCACCAGAAATTCTGATTGTAATACGTGTTGATTCCAATATATCATCCTTTTCGGACATTTTAAACACCTTGATTATTTAATCGTCAGACAATTTGAAGATATAAATCCCATGTATTTATATTTTTTTACTAACATTACGTAATAATTTTTATACAATTTTCTAAATTTATTATTCTTGGTAATACAAAATTACAAAAAATTTATAAAAAATGTTCCTTTAAACCTTTTCCATTCAAATGGTGATACGAATGGAAAGAAACATAGTTGTTGAGGAAATAAAAACTCTGGCTGTTGAGGACAGGGATGTTGAAATAGTTGAAAGGAAGGGAATAGGTCATCCGGATAGTGTTGCTGATGGTATTGCCGAATCCGTGAGCAGGGCACTCAGCAGGTATTATGTCTCAAAGTATGGAAGGATACTGCATCACAACACGGATGAAACACAGGTTGTTGGTGGTCAGGCACAGCCAAGGTTTGGTGGTGGTGTTTTGCTTGAACCCATTTACATCCTCCTTGTTGGGCGGGCAACAACAAAGGTAAATGGTGAGAATGGTGAGGAAAGGATTCCATACAGAACGTTGGCAATACAGGCTGCAAGGGAATATTTGAAGAAAAATTTCCGAAACCTTAACGTTGATGAGGATGTAATAATTGACTGTAAAATAGGGCAGGGATCCCAGGATTTAAGGGAACTTTACGATCCATCGAGGTTACTGGCAAACGATACATCCTTCGGTGTTGGATTTGCACCATTCACAGAAACTGAGAGATTAACGCTTGAAACTGAAAAATATATAAATGGAAAGCTGAAAGAAAAATTCAAGGAGCTTGGTGAGGACGTTAAGGTAATGGGTTTCAGGCAGAAAAATAAAATTAATCTTACAATAGCTGTGGCATTCGTTGATAAGTATGTTCCTGATAAATCACATTACATAAACGTAAAGGAAGAATTGAAGGATGTTCTTTTAGATTATTCAAGGAATTTCACGGATAAGGATGTCAATATTTATATAAATACAGCAGATAATCCAGATAAAAATCTTTTCTATCTAACAGTAACAGGTCTTTCATTTGAGAACGGTGATGATGGGTCCGTCGGCAGGGGAAACAGGGTAAGCGGTCTCATTACACCATACAGACCGATGAGTATGGAGGCTGCTGCAGGTAAAAATCCTGTAACACATGTTGGTAAGCTCTACAATATTCTTGCATTCAGGATAGCTGATGAGATATACAATACAGCAAAGAACGATATTAAGGAAGTGCATGTTAGAATAGTCAGTCAGATTGGAAGAAGGATTGACGATCCACATGTTGCAAACGTTCAGATAATTCCGGCACCGGGAGCAAATATTTCAAAATACGAAAGGGAATTCAGGGAAATCACAGACAGGCATCTTGCAAACATAACAAAGCTTAAGGATGAAATCTTGGAGGACAAGATAACAGTGTTTTAGAAAATTTTATTATTTTTTATTTTATTTTTTGAAACTCCAGTAAATGTTATGGAAATTAAAAATGTTTAATAAAATATAAATTACTTAATAAATTTAGATGGAAATAAATTTTAATCAACCATCTTCCACATAACATATGCACTTTCGCCGTTTGAATAATAATTCCTTAAAATACTCATTATTATGAATCCCCTTTTTTCATAGAACTGTATTGCATTGCTGTTTGATATTCTTACCTCGAGCCTTATACCCTTAATCCTTTCCTCCCTGCAAAGATCCTCAAACTTTTTAAGGAGTAATGAACCAACACCCCTGTTCTGGTATGATGGATCAACAGAAAATATCAGAATCCTTGCCTCAAAAAGGGAAAGCCTCATTGATGCAAGGAAACCTATTACATCATTGTTCAATTCAGCAACAATAAAGCCCTTGGGCCAGGAATTGTATATACTATAATAAATATCTATGCTGTATCTTTCCGTTAATGTTTCTTCAGCAATTTTTATTACCCTGGATAGATCCTCAATCCTGAAATTTCTCACGATAACCTTACTTTTTTCAAATTCCTTTTCTGTCTTTTCCATGTTTAGAACAGTTAAGCTTTAATCCATTAATAAACTTTCCTTTTAAAGCTCAAGACCGAATGCCTCAACAAAACTTTCGAACTTTTTATATTCTCTAAGAAAATTCAAACCCTTGTCTGTAATTTTATAAAATTCATTCTCTTTCTTTATAAGACCATTTTTTTCAAGGAAATCAATATAACCCTGTAACCTTGAATATGAAAGATTTGCTCTGGAAAGGAGTTTTGTTATTCTTATCTCCTTTTCCTCATCAATTATTTTCAATATGTCGTATACAATTCCTATCTTTGTCCTGTACCTTTTCATTTGTTCTTAACCGCCCTGTAATATACAGCAAATATTAAAATGAATGAAAGGAGCTGTATTGTTTGTCCGGTGATGAAGAAAAATTCACGATAAATGGATAATGTAAAGAAAAAGTTTGATAGAAAAAGAAATAGGAATGCAAGGAAAATGAATAAACTATCCATTGTTTTTCTGTTCCTGTAATTTATGAACGTTTCAACCATAATGAAAATCTGAAAAACGATAATAAAAATTTCTAGATATGGATTAATGATCATTATTGGTGTTATTGCTGCAATCTCTTTTAACTGAAATACGTATGAAAGGGATATGAAAAAGAAACCGAGTATTTCAAAAATATAGAATATGGTGAGAAAAAGCCTGTCCATTGTTAACCTTTCATAAAAAATTCGGGATGGAAAGGGTGTAAGAATATTAAGGATTATCAAAAAAATATGAAGGAACATGGCAGTGGATATAAGCATAAAACCCAAAGAAAAATAAAAAATTTTAATATTTTTTGAAAATCTGTAAGCACTGTATGAAAAAAGTGCTATAAGTATGCTAACAATACCTATGAAAATTTCAAGTACCGCGGAAAGAAGGAAAAACCAGGTGGGTATCATATTACTTTTGAAAATTTCCTTACCTATTTAAATTTTGATGGAACAATCGTTCATTTTCTTTAAATTTAAGAATCATTAATGGAATAACCATGGAAATTAAGACATTAATGTTCATGAAAGAATTAATCTGGAACATAATAACATTTCTTCTAATTACGGGAATCTTTTCTTTCGCATCGTTCATAATAATACCCATTTTACCTAAAATTGAAAGGTTAATGAACAATTTTTAGAT
>JAVRLK010000026.1:0-8596 GCA_031961545.1 Thermoplasmatota archaeon
AAATTGTTCTTCTTGGCTCTTATTTTCTTTATATAACAGCCATGGAAGGATCATTAAAAATAACAGAATGTTCTTCCATGTTGTCCACATTCTATTATTTGAAAGAATATTTCCATGGCCCCATCCAATCAATTGATAAAGATACAACTATAATTGTTCTTGGTGGTTATGATCATAAATTGGAAAAGAGAATTGTGAAAAAATTAAAGGATTACGGTGCTCAGGTATTTTATTTTTCATTTTACAGGGATAGTGATATTTATTTAGGAAATGTGAAAAAATTCATTTATCCCATAGTATCCATTGTACCGATTCAACTTTTAGCTTATTACATCGCAAAAAATAATGGTATTAACCCTGACAAACCCGATAAACTAAAGAAAGTATTTAAATTATAAATTTGCATCGCTGCTAAATGATCATCAAAAATCCTGGATTTTTCATTTAAAATTTTTGAATAGGAAACGTTATATATTGAATTTAAGTTGTTTTTATTATGAAAATAAAATTTCCCCCAGAATTTGTATGGGGTACTGCAATTTCAGCTTTTCAGACAGAAATGGGTGTGAGTGAAGAAAGTGTTGTGAAAAATACGGACTGGTACGTTTGGACTCATGATAAAAATAACATTGAGAATGGAATTGTTAGCGGTGATTTTCCAGAGAATGGTGATGGTTTCTGGGATCTTTATGAAAAAGATCTTAATCTTGCAAAATCAATGAATAACAATGCCATAAGGCTTAGCATTGAATGGGCAAGAATTCTTCCTGAATCAACAAAAAGTATACATGCGAATGTGAAAATGAACGATCATGACGAAATAATTTCTGTTACCCTTGAAAATAAGGAAATTAAAGATCTAAGGAATATGGTGAATCTGGATGCTGTTGAGCATTACATAAAAATATTAAAGTATGCAAAAGATCTTGGTTTGAAAATATTTCTAACACTTTATCACTGGCCCCTTCCCATCTGGTTGCATGATCCAATTGAATGCAGGGATAATATAGAAAGTTGCTCAAAAAGAGGATGGCTTGATAAGAATACGATTATAGAGTTTGGCAAATATTCATTAATTGCTGGTGAATTATTCTCAAAATATGTTGATGTATGGGAAACAATAAATGAACCTGATATAATAGCATTGGAAGGTTATCTTCTTGGACCAATATCCGGCTTCCCTCCCGGCATTTCTGATCTTAAAAAAATGGTTGAGGTTCAGAAAAATTTGGTCTTTGCAAACAGTGTTTCATACGAAAATTTAAAAAAGGCTGATAGAAAAAAGGAGGTGGGTGTGGGAATAGCCCCAACATACGTTGAATCTGCAAAGGATGATCCTTTGGATAGAAGGGCAGCATTCTATCTCAATTATTTCAAGAATGAATGGTTTCTGAATGCTGCTGTTTATGGATTCTTCGATATGGATCTTGATCTTCTATATGATATGAAAGTCAGAGAGATAAATGATCCTGATTATATTGGAATAGATTACTATCAGAGAACAAAGGTATCATATAACGAAATTGAAGGTCTACCAGAAATACTGAAAATAATTCCTGAACCATGTGAAAACTGTTCTGACTTTATGTGGGACATTTACCCGGAGGGTATAAGAATTGTTTCAAAAAGTATTTTTGAAAAATACCACAAGCCAATATACATCCTTGAGAACGGTATTGCTGATGCAAACGATACAAAAAGATCAAAGTTCCTTTACGATCATGTTCTACAAATTGGAAAGCTAATAAATGAGGATAAAATTCCAGTCAAGGGTTATTTCCACTGGTCATTGATTGATAATTATGAATGGGCAAAGGGATTTTCCATGAGGTTTGGACTTTTCAGAGTAGATTATAAAACAAAGGAGAGAATTCCAACAAAGGCTGTTAATGTATATAAAAAAATCTGTGAGAGTGGTGAGCTTGATGATTCTGGATATGGAGAAGAAAATTTTGCTTGAAAATGCAGGTAGAATTGTTGCTTTTTCTCCACATCCTGATGATACTGAAATAATTACGTGAAAATAATTATCAAAAATGAGAATTAAATATTGAGTATCTTTCATCAAAATTCGGAAAAATTGCCGGTTTTAAATATGGTGAAACATTTAGAGCTTTTTACAGAACAGAATTGCATATGAACATTTCATATGAATGAAAGCGTAATGAAAAATATGAATGCCAAGGCATATGCCACAAATAATTCAAATACCAGACTGAATAATGTTAATTTTAAACTCTTTGTTTCAGAGAACATGGCGTAGAATGTAGCAACACATGGTGTATAGAGCATGACAAAAACAATCAATGCCATGGATTGTGCAATTGAGAGATGAAGAGATCCCAAAGCAATAACTGGATATGATGTACCGAAGGCAATGGCAAGTGTTTCAATGAAAACCTCCTTTGCAAAGAATCCTGTTAAAAGGGAAAGGCCTATTTCCCATTTATTTAAGCCCATGGGAGTAAAAAGCATTGAAATAAAGTTTCCAACATAAAAACCGAATGAACTTATTGGATCGGATACATATCCATTAAATCCCACATGCATGAGGATCCATATGACAATACTGAACGGAAAAATTACAGCTCCTGCCTTTGTTATAAAACTCTTGCTCCTTTCCCATGCAGTCCAGCCAATTACCCTCAAACTTGGCACATGGTAGGGGGGTAACTCAAGCAAAAGTTCCTGTGATTCTGACTTTAAAACATTTTTTGAAAATACCCTTGAAACAACGAGGAAAAGTATTATTGAAAGAAGGTAAATAAAAACAGTAACAAATGTTTGCATTAGTACTGAAACAAATAGAGCTGTTATTAAAAATAATAAAACTATCAACCTTGCCTGACAGATGATGAATGGAAGGGCAAGAGAAACAGCTATCCTTTCCTTATCGTTCTCAAGAATTCTTGTTGATAATACAGCCGGAACATTGCATGCAAAACCTATTGTCATTGGAAAGGCGGATTTACCTGAAATACCAAACCTTTGAAATGTTCTGTTGAATATTACGGCGATCCTTGCCATTATTCCACTGTCCTCAAGTGCAGCCATTATTATGTTAACTGTGAAAACTAAAGGAAGGAAGCTTAAAACAGCTCCAACACCAGCAATAATTCCATTAACAGTTAATGAATTTACCCATTGGGGATAGTGTAAAGATGAGAAGATTGATGATAAAAAATCTGAAAGCATTGTGAAGCCGGAGGATAAAAGACCTCCAAGGCTGTATGTTTCAATTTCATCAGCTAGATTGTTCAAACCAAATGATCTGAATATTAGATTAAGAGGAAAACCTGAATTTATTGTGAATGCAAAAAACATTATAAAGAGAAGGGTAAGAATGGAAATTAAAGCTCCAATTCCAACATTCTTCAACAATATGGAATCGATTTTATCCTCAAAGCTTTTACCAGCTACCTTAACTTCAACAGTTGTCTTTTTAATAATATCCTCAACAATCTTGTACCTTTCCATGGCTATTATTTCGTTTGGAGGAAAACCGAATTCTTTTTCAATATCCTCCTTTATTTTTTCAATTTTCTTAATATTTTCCTGTGAAATTCCTGACAAAACATCATTATCCCCTTCAAGCGCCCTCACAGCAAAACCATGTGAACCTGTGATCTTTTCAATTTCCTGGATATACTTTTCAATGTTACCATAGTTCAAATTCAGTTCCTGTGATTTTGTTCTTCCCTCAACAGTATCCATTATTCTGTCTAGGAGAGGACCAACCCCTACATTCTTTAAGGCGCTTATTGTTACAACAGGCACGCCGAGGATTTCCTGTAAAGCTGAAATATTTATGTGAATTCCTTTTCTTTCAGCAACATCGAATTTACTAATTGCAACAACAACATTCTTTGTTATTTCAAGTACCTGAAGTGCGAAATAGAGGGATTTGTGGTATGATTCAGCATTAACCAGAACAACAACAGCGTTCCAGGATCCCTTAAACAGAACCTCCTTTGTTAAATGCTCCTCTGAGCTCAATGTTTGAAAGCTCTGTATACCTGGTAAATCAATAATTTTCAATTTTTTACCATGATGCTCTATAATTCCCTCAGAAACCTCAACTGTTTTTCCCGGCCAGTTTGCCACATAGCTCCTTGATCCTGTTAAAACATTGAAAAGTGTACTTTTACCCGCGTTTGGCTGTGCAACAAGAAGAACAGTATACACATCATTCATGCTTCATCAACCTTTCGACAAGGATCCTGTTTGCCATACCTCTTCCGATTGCAACAGTAACGTCATTAACTTTTATTATAACAGGACCGTACCTGTTGAAAACAACCTGTGCAACCGCACCTGGAACAAGACCCCACTCTAAAAGCCTCTGGGAAAATCCCATACCCCCGAATATCCTAATTATTCTGACATTTTCTCCCTCAGGCACGGTATCAAGGGGTTGCATTCAAATCACCTTTTTTATTCTGTAATATTTTAACTGTGTATTTTTGTATGGGCAGCTTTTGTTCAAAGAGCAAAATGAACAGGATTTGTCTGAGCAGTTATCAGATGCATATTCAATGTAACCCAAATCAACCATCTGCTGCAATATTATTTCTATATCCACATCATTAAATTTTTCCCTTAGATCATTTTCATCAACATATCCTTTTTTCCTTGCGTAATCAAGTATCTCTCTGTAAATATTTTTCTGCACGGTACATAAATAAAGATTCATATTTTAAATTTTTCGGTTTACCTAAATTTTAAAAAAGCAAAATGTTTGCGAAAAAATTAAAAGGAAAGAGAATATTATTCCCATGCTGCGGGGATAGCCTAGTGGTATGGCGACGGCCTGCTAAGCCGTTATCCGCAAGGATGCGAGGGTTCGAATCCCTCTCCCCGCGCTGGATCATTTACCGGATAGATTTTTCTTGAAGATCAAAAATATGGAAGAATAGTCCATTTCTCCCAAATTGTTTGATATACCGGATTCGTAAAGCTGATGAACAAGTGATGTTAATGGAACTGGTATGTTCAATTTCCTTGCTGTTTCAATCGAATAAAAGAGATCCTTTGCCTCATGCTTGAGTTTGAATGCTGGTTCAAAATTTTCATTAATTAAATTATCTTTCTTCAATTCTAGAACCTTTGAATTGGCTGTACCGAGAGATAGTATGTCAAGCATAAGTTTTTTGTTCAAACCAACCCTTTCACCAAGGTTTAATGCCTCGGAAAGAATAGCAAGGTTTGCTCCTATTATCATGTTATTGACCATTTTCATAAAAAGACCGTAACCATTAGGTCCAAGGTAGTATATGTTCTTCCCCAGGCATTTGAATATATAGAGAACACTATTGAATGTGTCGAGATCCCCTCCAACAAGAATGTTCAATTCTGCCTTTTCAGCATGCTGAACTGATCCAATAACAGGTGCATCCAAGTACTTTATATTTTTCTCAGACAACCTTTTTGAGAATTCTATGCTTTTGAATGGAGAAATTGTGCTCATGTCTATAATTATTTTAACATTTGAATTGTAAAGGCCATTGTTACCGAATATTGTTGATTCAACAGCCTCGCTGTCGGCCAGCATAAGAATAACAGTATCAGCTTTATTTCCTAAATCCTCTGGATCCTTTGCAATTTCAGCACCATATTCCTGAAATTCATAGGCCTTTTCAATTGTCCTGTTCCAGAGAACAATGGGAAAACCGCATTTCAGAATGTTCTTTACCATCGGTTTACCCATCTGGCCGAGACCGATGAATCCTATCATATTCTCATCCTATGTATCCGAGATCCTCTTTCTTTACCTTCTGTTCAATCTCTTCCTGCATTTTTGTTGTAAGTTCATTCAATGCCTTTATTTTTGTTTCTAGTTCTGTGAAATCTATCTTCAGGTTAAGTATTTTTACAAGAACATTGAGAACAGCCTTTGCACCCTTTGGATCGGTGAAATAGCCTGATGTTTCACCCATCAAACATACCCCTTCCATGTTGAAAAAGTTCATTCCCAAACCGAGTAAAAGACCTGCCGCACCAACGATACCATTGCTTGGCTCTCCGCCTGCAAAAACTACATTGTACTTTTTCATGGCCTCAACAAGTTCAGTGTTTGTTGCAGCACCGAACACCCTTGGTTCATCCGTTAGCTGCCCCGTTCCAAAGCCACCCAGAGTAAATATCATTTTCACACGGAGTGATTTTGCTATCTCAAGAACCTTATAGGATAACTCAAACTGCCCTTCGTTGGATAGACCCTGGTAATCACCTACCAGAAAAATAAGATCGTTTTTACCCTTTGTTTTCACGTAGTAAAGTTCATTTTTAACAAGGTACAAGGTACCGTCCTCGTTTATCAATACCTGTGGAGGGAAGTATTTTGAGTATATTTCAGCAAACTTAACACCATTCAGATTGGATAATAGATATTCCGCTGCAAGTTTTCCAACGTTACCAACACCTGGCAATCCCTCTATAAGTATTGGATTTTTCAGCTTCGGAACCTTGTAAATTTTAACCAGTACGTTCTCCATGTTTTTCAGCCTCCTTCAGCATCATTCTCCTATATTTTCCATACTTATCCAATGGTGAAAAACGGGGTGGGGATATATAAACCGTTTTTTCACCACATTTTGGACAATTATCTTTAAGTGTATAAATTTTACATTTTGGACATTTTTTTATTCTTGTTCTCAACCTATTCAACCTTCCTCAGGAACTCGCCTGTTCCTCCCACTTTTTTAATGAAGTTTATTACCTTCTCCGATGATTCTTTTAATATATCTTCAGCTGTTTTATAATCCTTTGCCTTTACAACGATCCTGTACCTTGGTGCACCAACGTACTGAACAGTTACACCATTATCCGGATTATGTATCTGCGTTAATGCCTTTTTTATGTAATCTATTGCATCCCTCCTGTTAAGTGATATATCCACATAACCGAATATTTTCACCTCAGGAGGAACTATATTCTCCCTTGCAACCTTTATGAAGTGGTCAATCCATTCGAATTTGTTATCATGCTTGAAATCATCTGGACTCATTGATGCACTTTCAAATGCATTGTATAATGTACCATATTTTTCCTCAAAGTAGGATTCAATTTCATCAAAATTGATCTTTTTACCATACTCGTTCTGCACAATTTCAAGCAGCTTTAATGCCTTCTGCCTGTTTTTCCATTCCTGTATTTTTTCCCTCTTCTGGTGTTCATTCACCCTTTTTAAGGAGAGATCAATATGCCCTTTTTCAGGGTTAACGTTTATTACCTGGCATACAACCTTTTGCCCCTCCTTAACATAATCCCTTATGTACTTTATCCATCCTGATGCAATTTCACTAACATGTATGAATCCTACCTTACCAGGGTATTCATCAAGTGAAACAAATGCCCCATAATCCTTAACATTTTCAACTGTTCCTATAACGAAATCTCCTGGTTCAGGGTACTCCTTTTTCATTCAAAGGTCCCCGTTATCTCTCCCTTTATCAAAAGCTTTCCACCTGTTGGAACTGCAAGTGTTGCACCGCAAACTGAGCAGTGAATTTCAGTTGATCCCCTGATATACGTAATTTCCTCATTCCCGCAATCGGGGCATTTTATTTTCACGAACTTTTTATCAATCTTCTTAGGTTTCTGGAATTTTGGAGGTTCGTTTTCCATTCTACTCTACCTCCACAAGCTCGAATTTCTTTGCCCTCCACATGGGTACTGTATGTGCCCTATGACACACAGTGCACCTGTACCTTATGTTTATTCTCTTTGTTGGCTTTTCCCTTCCCTCAAATTTTGGTCTCGGGAAACCTCCATAACCGGCGGTTGCTCTCCTGAACCTCCTCTGACCCCATTTCAATTCACTTGCCTTTCTCTTCTTAACCTTTTCAACCTCATGTATGGTATGCCTTTTGCAGTAGGGGCAATACCTTTTTACCTTGTTGGGCATTTTCATTTCGCATTCACCCTTTTATATTCTTTAACCACATTGCCTTTTTATATTTAATTATATCGCATATATTAAGGGAATCACCTGTTAATTATACCCGTATGTGAATCTATATTTATTTCATCACCCTCTTTTATATCCTTAAAAATTTTTGTGTTGTAAACAGCTGTTTTGTCAAGATCTTTTATTTTTATTAAAACATCATGGGATACTTTATCAAGGAATATGAGTGCATCATAACCCTTAAAGTTTTCATCAAAATCCAGAATTTTATTCTTTAATACAAGAATGTTTCCTTTTTTACCATAAGTTGCTTTACCTTCAATGGACTTTCCAACAACTGTTCCCCTTCCAAGGAACTCTCCAACAGTTATCACCATTGCACCATTTGTTCCACCGAAAAGGAAAAATGGTGAACCGGATGTAACAACATACCTTGTTCCCTTTTTTAATTTCATGCTTTCCTGGAAATCTTTTAAAATGTAAAAGATATCATCTTTTTTGTCATTGTATACAAATGGATATGTCCCGCGTAACAAATTTACCCTTCTTGCAAGACCTTTTTCTGTTACAACAGGGTATATTGGCACGGAAGGTCTCACTGCTGAAAGCATTCTTGCTGTGTTCCCTGACCTTGTGAATGCTATTATTCCATTGGCTTTGATTTCTTCAGAAATAACCTTTGATGCC
>JAVRLK010000026.1:8696-14072 GCA_031961545.1 Thermoplasmatota archaeon
TTCTGTTACAACAGGGTATATTGGCACGGAAGGTCTCACTGCTGAAAGCATTCTTGCTGTGTTCCCTGACCTTGTGAATGCTATTATTCCATTGGCTTTGATTTCTTCAGAAATAACCTTTGATGCCCTGGCTATGGAAAAAGCAACCCTGTTACCAAGGAACTCCTCAGGCTCCGGAAATTTCTGGATCTTTTTTTCAACATAATCTATAATTTTGTTTATGTATAAAACAACATCAACAGGGTATTTTCCTATTGCTGTCTCTGAGGTTAACATGAGCGCATCAGCATTATCTATTATTGCGTTTGTTACATCCGATACCTCTGCCCTTGTTGGTGTTTCAGAATCAACCATGGATTCAAGCATTTCAGTCGCAACTATAGTTGGAACACCGTATTTATGTGATACCTCAATTATTTTTTTCTGTGTTATTCCCACCTCCTCAATGGGCATTTCAACACCGAGGTCTCCCCTTGCAACCATTATGTAATCCGAAACATTAACGATTTCCTCAATGTTTGAAAAACCGCTTTTTGTTTCAATCTTTGAAATAATTTCCTGATCCCCTCCATTCTCTATGATCCTTTTTTGTAGATCAATAACATTCTCTTTCTTCTGCACAAATGAAAGGGCGAAAAAATCCACATTATTTTCAATACCTTCCTTAAG
Source organism: Thermoplasmatota archaeon (assembly GCA_031961545.1). Lineage (GTDB taxonomy): Archaea > Thermoplasmatota > Thermoplasmata > Thermoplasmatales > ARK-15 > JAVRLH01. Next base: position 9,366 of record JAVRLK010000026.1, read on the forward strand.
AAAAACCATGTCACGGTCTGTGAGTGATCCTATCTCTATATATTTGCCAGGTATGTTTACCCTTGCCCTTGCCCTCAAAATACCTGAGGTAAGTGCCTTCATTTTTATTTTATTACCCATGCTTTCAATAACCCTGAATTTTATTTTTCCATCGCTCATAAGGATTGTATCATTCTTCTCAAGATTTTTTAAAGCCTGTGGATAATTTATAACAATTCCGCTCTCTCCGGATAATAAATATTCCTTTCCGTCCTTAATTTCAATATCATCAAGATTTTTTGTTCTGAGCTCAGGTCCTTTAAGATCAACCATTACAGAAACATGCATGGATAGCTTTTCGTTTAGAGCATGGATCATTTTTGTAATCTTTTTAATGTAACCTTTCTCGGCATGTGCTGTGTTTATCCTCACTGATGAAATACCCGCCCTGAAAATCCTCTCCATGATTTTTTCTTCATGACATGATGGCCCGGATGTTATTATTACCTTTGTGTTTCCCATGGAATTAACAATAGTTTTTCTTTTTATTAAAACTTTCACTCTTCAATCTTTCCATGAAGATCTTTTATTACTTTTTTGAGTTCATTTAATGATTCATTCAATTTTTCCATGCTATCTGAAACAATTTGAATTTCAAGAACAGGTTTTTTCAAATCAAAACTGACTGGGTGCGTTTTTATGTAAACATTGTATTTATCAACAATTTTTTTAACATGAGAGGCAAGGGTGGATTCAATTATCCCCTTGACCCTTATATTCTTTTCATGATATTCTTTTTCACTTTTCTTTTTCATGAAATTTTTTATGAAAATAATAAGTATTGCTGCCATTTCCCTTGGAACACCCGGTGTGCAAAGTATTTCTGTTTCACCGGGTATGTATATTCCAGGAGCTGTTCCTTCAGGGTTAGGTATGGGAATTGCATTTTCAGGCATGTATGCCATTTTTATTCTTTCTGGTATTAGATCCAGATTTAGTTTCCTGTACCTTTCCTTCAACATTTCATATGCATCATTGTTCAGAATATATTTTTTGTTTAATGCCATTGAGAGAGATTTTGATGTTATATCATCGTATGTGGGACCCAGACCACCCGTTATTATTAAAATTCCCGGTTTCCTTGATAATGATTCCTTGATGGCATTCACAATATCCTCCTCATTATCACCAACAGTGCAGATCCTTCTCACAACAAAACCCATTTCCGTAAATATCCTTCCTATGAATAATGAATTGGTGTCCAATGTTCTACCGCTCAAAAGTTCATTTCCAATCGTTAATATCTCAACATCCATGTTTGAATGAAAAAAAAATTGTTGTTTATAATCCCTTGCATCTAAAATTTTCAGAGAATATTTTTGAGAAAATTTCATAGGCATTCTTATCGTAAAGAACAACCATTATCCTTTCCAGACTTTTTCCTTTGAAATCCTTTATTGCCTTCACCATGATCTTTGCGCAAATGTCAAGGGGATAACCAAAAATTCCAGTGGATATTGCCGGTAAGGCAATTGATTTTGAATTTAATTCATCAGCCTTTTCAAGTGAATTTTTTATTGCATTATATAAAAGATCATCCCCTTCACCATACCTTGGACCCACAGCATGAATTATGTACCTGCACTTTAATTTTCCAGGGCCTGTAACAGCAACCTCCCCTGTCTTCACAGGACCATGTGTTTTAACATACTCATCACTTTCCCTCTGTATTTCATATCCACCTTTCCTAACTATTGCATATGCAACACCGCCACCATGTTTTAAATAAGAATTTGCAGCATTAACAATACAATCCGCTCTAATTTCTGTTATATCACCTTCAAAAACTTCAATTTTAATGTTTTCCCAATCGCATTCCATAATTGTGGATTTTAATTCAAAAAATTAAATTTTTCCACAATCCTTATATTTTTCCCTGGTGATTAAATTTTCAAATATTTTCTTTAATTCTTCATCCCATTTATTTTTTAATTCAAGAAGCATTTTCAACCCTTCACATTCCCTTTTTTCGAAGGGCTTTTCCTTTATCATACTTTCATACCTTTCCCTGTATTTTTCATAACCATCAAGGTTCAATTTTCTGGCAATGATATAAAGAGTTTTCCAGGAGTATGAATAATCTGGATCCATTTCTATTGATTTTTTAACGAGTTCGTAGGCAAGGTTGTAATCATTAATATTTATTGCCGACCATGCACCCCATAAATATCCTGAGGGTGAATTTTCCTTTAAATGTAGCTCAAGAGCCTTCTTATAAGCTTCTTTCGATTCCCTGAACATTCTTTTGTGCTGCAATGTTATTCCAAGACCATGCCATGCACCTGCATTTTCTTTGTTACAGAGATCAATGTATTTTTTGTAATATAAATATGCAAGATCATATTCCCTCATACATATGAAAGCTTCAGCAACTTTGTAATAATCTGAACAATCCATAATCATGTGATGATTAAAGTATATTTAATTTTTTTCAAATAAATTTTAAAATTAATCTTAAAGAAAATTTATATGATCCTAATCAATTATGATTGTTGATCATTGATGAACTCCTATCAGGAATATGAAAAGGATCTTCTTTACATGAAAATGTTTGACAGGCAGTTGATATTTTCAACGGATGAATGTGCATTTAATGCACAGTTTTTACACAATATAATTAAGGATGGAACTGTCCTGAGGTATTTACCCCCTTTAGGTACACTTCTATTTTCAGTTCCATCATCACATCCAGATTACGAACTGGTTAAATTTGAACTCAACAGAAATAAGATTCCTTATGAAGAAAAGAATAATACATTACAAATAAAATTAAAGCCATTGAACTTTACCGATCAAAAACTGTTTGAGAGGACAAAAGAACATGTTATTCTGCCTTATATTGAAAATGTAATGTTTTATCCAGCAATGGTATACTATAAAAAGAGATTATACGCAATTTTACATTATAAAAGTTCATCATCATTTGAAGTTTCAAAAAGAATAATAAGTCTGCAAAATGCATACGATGATATAATCGGTCCTGGAATTTTCTCAATTGAAGAGATAGGAGAAGTAAAGCCATTATCCGAATTCTTTTTAAGATATGGTGTTGATCTGAGTAATTCCTTTTATATGGAAATTAAGGGAAATTTTGTTGGTCCTGTTCCGGAAAAGGAGAATAAAGAATATTATATTTCATGGCCCTACTTCGATGGTAAAGATTACAAAATTCTTACTTTCGAAATAATGACATATATGCAAGAAAAGTATGTTCAACCATTCCAGGATTTTGTTAAAAAATTCATATCAAGCGGTTTGCCCGTGTTATACTTTGAGGGATCACAGCTGGAAAATTACAGAATTTATAAATTGATAAATTTCAAAGATCTTTTACCTTTCTACATGGATCTCTTCAGAAAATTGATTGATCTTGGCCTGGATCTTGAAATTGTAAGTTATGTTGAATATCAATCAACAACACAACCTTAAAAGAGGATGTTTATAGCTTTATCCATCATATCCTGAAGATAGAGGTAAAGTTATTCCATTTTTCTATTATTTTATGGTCAAAAATATCAAAAGGTTTAATATACGTAAATTTAATTCTTAATCATGAGATTTTTAATAGCCTTTGACGGTTCATCTGGAGCAGTTGCATGCGCTGAATTTCTCAAAAAGTTGATGAGAGAGGATGATGTTGTTGAAGGTTTATTTGTTCTAAACGATACAACCGTTCCAACGAAGTTCAATTTCTTTGATGGAATCAGGACTGTTGAAAGCATAGAGGATCTCTTAAAATCACTTGATGATCTTTTTAATGCAATATTTGAGAACCATAAGAATAAAAGTTTCAAGTATTTAATACAGGAAAGGGCAAATATTGCCGATGAAATTGTTAGATATGCAATAACATCCAATGCGGATATTATTGTTACAGGAACCAGAAAGTTAAAGGGTATACAGAAACTTATACTTGGAAGTATAAGTTCAGAAATACTGGCAAAAAGCCCAAAACCTGTGATGATCGTACCACCATAGAAAGTAAACTGGTTTACCGATAAACTTATAAACCAGTTTTACTTATCTGTAATTATGACAGATGAAACAATATCCGTTAAAGGCGTTAAAAAAGATCTTTACGAAAAAATAAAAAAGATAGCAAGGGAATCAGGCAAAACAATAGGTGAGGTGACAAACGAAGCATACAAATTATTTGTTTCCACAACAAACACCGTTGTTGAAACAGGACAACAGTTCATTGAAGGTCTAAAGGAATCAAACACTTTCGTTATTTCTGATATAAGTAAACTTGAGCTTTCAGGGGAAGAAATAAGAAAAATAAACAAAAAAATAAGTTTCAGGAACATTGATAACCTTAAGCTCAGGGATATTTCGGAAGGTGATATAGATAATTATATAGCCTCGTTTGTAAACATTAAAACACTTGAAATACCACCAAACATAAACAAACTAAAGATTCTGGAAAAATCAAGATTTCTTGGGGAAATAATTCAAAACAAATAATTTTTTTTATATTAAATTAAAAATTGTTAGTCCTGTGGTTTTAATATAAAAAGTAAAAAAAATATAGAGATTATTTTACTTCCCTAAGATCCAGATCCTTTGTTTCTGGACCAATTGCGGCCGAAATACCATAAAGTACAGCACCTAGAGCAAGGAAGAAACCTGCCATAAACCATAGATTTTCTCCTTCTATGGGTTTAAAAG
>JAVRLK010000027.1:0-13595 GCA_031961545.1 Thermoplasmatota archaeon
GAAGCATTCTGGTCCAGAATGCCTGAAGAATGCAAATTGGGAATGTTTTATGCACTTGTAGAAGGTGAGAAAAATGAAAAATAAAAAGTTAAGTCTTTATATGGTCAAACAATATGGGATACTACATATGGCAATTTTAAAATATTCCTTTAATTTTCACTGCTCCGATGAACCCAACACTCAGAACAATCGGTCTTTTCTTATTGCTAACACTAATATTCGTTGCTGTAGGCTACATTATAGGCTTCTATCTTGGAAATTCAATATTTGGTATAATTGTATTTTTGATCATAGCTTTAATAATTAATTTAATTTCATATTTCTTCTGTGCAAAGCTTGTTCTATTTTCATATGGTGCCAAAATATTGGATGAAAAGGATAATCCAAGAATATTTTCAATAGTAAGAAATGTTGCTGCAAAGGCAGGAATACCCATGCCAAAAATTGCTCTGATTGATACTGATGTACCAAACGCATTTGCAACAGGAAGGAATAAAAATCATGCCGTTGTTGCCGTTACAAAAGGTCTGTTGAATCTTCTTAACGATGATGAAATTGAGGGTGTAATAGGGCATGAGGTTTCACATATTAAAAACAGGGACATTCTGATAATGAGCGTTGCGGCAACAATAGTTGGTGCCCTTACATATCTATCAAGAGTTTACTTGTTTGAGGCAATATTTGGAGGTAATGGTAGGGATAGAGAAAACGATATTTTTGCAATGTTCATTACAATGCTTGCTGCTTTTGGTGCTTTACTTTTACAGCTTGCAATTTCAAGGCAGAGGGAATATAAGGCGGATTACAGCGGTGCAAGAATAACGGGGAAACCGCTTGCACTTGCATCAGCATTGAGAAAAATTGAGAATTATGTTAAAAGGAAACCATTAACAAATGGAAATCCATCAACATCATCCCTCTTCATAGTTAATCCATTCAGAGGTGGTTCTCTAATACATCTTTTTTCAACACATCCCCCAACAGAGGAAAGGATTAAGAGGCTTGAAGAAATGGCCAGAAAGGGTCTTTCAATCGAACCAATCTACTAAAAATTTATAAGATCTTTTTTATTCTGAATTTTATGGATTTCCTATGGGCACCATGGAGAATAAAGTATATAGAATCTGCCAGGGTTGAAGAGGGTTGTATATTCTGCAAGGGATTAAGGGAACCTGATAAAAGATTTGTTCTGGATTACAACGAAAAGGCAATGGCGATAATGAACATTTATCCATACAACCCAGGTCATGTGATGGTTGCACCCACAAGGCATGTTGGAAATTTCAATGATCTTGATGATGATGAACTCCTAGAAATTTCAAGGATGATAAAAAAAGCCATAAGGGCAATAGATAAAACCATGAAACCTGAGGGCTACAACATAGGAATAAATATGGGCCAGGCGGCCGGGGCAGGTGTTAGGGATCATATTCATATACACATTGTTCCAAGATGGTGCGGTGATACGAACTTTATGCCTGTTACATCCGATACAAAGGTTCTGGGAGAAGCACTTGAAGATACATATAAAAAACTGAAGGAAAACTGGGGTGATTGATTTGGAGGATCATAAAGCACATAGATACAAACTCTCCTTCGGTGTTATTACTGTAAGTTCAACAAGAACACCGGAGAACGATGAAACAGGAAAATTGATTAGGGATATTATAACAAGGGAGGGTTTCACAGTAACATATTACACAATAGTTAAGGATAACATTTCACAGATAAGGAATGCATTTTTTACTGGTATTAAAAATGCCGATGTTCTGATCTTTAATGGTGGAACTGGTATTAGCCTTTACGATTTAACGCCCGAAGCTCTTGTCCCGTATCTGAAAGTTATTGTTGGATTTGGAGAGGCTTTCAGGAATTTAAGTTATGCCGATATTGGTTCCAGTGCAATGCTTTCAAGGGCTTTTGCGGGTGTTTATGGTAAAAATATAATTTTTGCCCTGCCCGGATCACCAAAAGCATGCGAACTTGCTCTGAGGAAATTGATTATACCTGAAGTTCACCATATTTACTATGAAATAACAAAGGAAAGATCTAACCAAATTTGAAATAGACACCGAATGAACCTCTTGGATAATCCCATTGAACATTTTTTTCAGAACAGGCTATGAAACAGGAGCCACATTCCACACAGTCCTCATAATGAAAAACAACCCTTCCATTCTCAATCCTGTAACATGATGCTGGGCAAACATGTACACAATATTTTCCCTCACAACTTTCACAGACTCTATCATCCTTTAGTATTATATGAGGTTTTGTGTCCACCTTATATTTCAAAAGTGCAAGCCTATCCTCTATGCTTAATTTCATAGGGATCTCACCCCTTTTAGTATTGTTCCCAACATTTCCCAGTGATCTTTTTCCTTCACCATTGTTAAAATATTCTTTTTAGTATCATCGTTGGATGTAACTATTTTTCCCATAATTTCATTCAAAAATTTTGGATAAAAATCATAAATCCTCGGATCCTCAAGAAATTCAGGCGCTTTTTTATAGGTTTCCATGTCCATTAATATGGAATTTTTAAGAATTTCAACATAATTTTTCAATACCTTTGATGAAAAGTCATTCATTCTCTTTGCCATTGCCGCTGTTTGTCCTGCAGCCATTCCGGAAAGAACTGCAAGATCCATTCCATTGAGGTAAAGACCGGAGTTTATAACGAAACCTGCAGCATCACCCACAACAAGAATATTATCCCTGTAAAGTTCAGGTATTATTCTGTACCCACCCTCAGGTATAACATGGGCGGAATATTCCACCACAGTACCACCATCTATCAATTCTGAAATCTTCCTGTTTTCCTTAAAGTCTTCAATTAAATCAATTGCCATGTATTCACTCTTCCTCAACTCTTCAAGTGAAACTATTAGACCAAGGGATATGGAATCCCTGTATGTGTAAAGAAAGCCTCCACCCCTCATATACTTTGTTGGGTAACCAAGGTATAAAATTTCTACACCTTCATTCTCCTTTATACCGAACCTTTTTTCCACATCCTCCTGGGACAATTTAATTATTTCCTTCATGCCAAGTGCAAAATTTTTAGGATCCGGCTTTTTCTTCATCCCCTCCTTCTGTGCAATTAAGGAAATAACACCATCGGCAATTATTACCATTTTTCCATAAAGTATATCATCACCTGACCTTACACCAACAACTTTACCATTCTCATGTACGATTTCATCCACCTTCACACCATTCGCAATCATAACGCCGGATTCCTCAACATACTTTGAAAACCATTTATCGAATTTTGATCTGTATACCGAAAAACCGTTGTAATTCTCCTTATATTTAAAATTCTCATATTCAATGGAAACGAGTGAATTTTCGGTCAAAAAATCTATCCTTCTTTTCGTTATGGGTCTTTCAACAGGAGCTATTTTCCAGAATTCTGGTATCAATTTTTTAAGGGAGTTTGTGTATAAAACACCACCGAACATGTTTTTTGTCCCCGACTCCTCACCCCTTTCAAGAACAACGGTTGAAAGACCGTTCCTGGACGCAACTAGAGCTGATGATAAACCTGACGGACCACCACCAACAACAATCACATCGAAACCCTCTTCCATTCAATTCACCAATAAGAGATAAATGCGATTCACTATAAAATTTTCATTACATTTGTTTTAAATAATTAAATGTAAAAATACATCAAAATGTTTACCATTTTAGAAAAATTTTTATACTTTTGTTCATTTACATTATTTGAGGTGAAAAAAATATGACGAATTCATTAAACATAATAATGTTTTCTGGAACAGCAGATAAATTTATACCCCTTGGAGTGCTGACACAGACTGCCGCAAACCTTGGTGTGCCGGTGAACATATTTGTGACTGGTTGGGCAACATTGGCATTTAAAAAGGATGGATACAAGAGCGTTACAAGATTCCCGAAGGAATTCGAGGATATGGCACCCGCACTTGTAAATGGGTTGAAGGACATAAATGCTCCATCATGGTACGATATGCTAAAGAATGCAAAGGAGATTGGTGAAGTGAAGGTATATGTCTGCTCCATGATGGCCGAGGCACTTAAAATAAAATCAAAGGATGAACTTGACCCAATTGTTGACGAAATACTTGGTGCCGCAGCATTCATGCAGAGATCCGCCGGGGGACAGGTAATCTTCATCTGAGGTGAAAAAATGGCTGTTATAAATGTAGATAGCAGGGGTTCCGCCTGTCCTGGACCTATAACGGATCTGGTGAGAGCATACAAAAAGGCACAGAATGGAGATATAATTGAATTGCTTGCAACCGATAGCGGTATAAAGGCTGATGCAAAGGCATGGTGCGAGAGAACAGGGAATGAATTGCTGGAAATCAAAGAAGAAAATGGTGTTTATACGGTAAGAATCAAAATTGTTTCAAAGAAATAAAGACTAACTGTCCCTTAAAACAGGTCTGAAATTTCTCCCTATTTTTATTTCATTTTTTTCAAGATCTTCCATTATTGTATCTTCCCTGAAATAAACACCCTTTTTCAAAATCCTTCCTCTAGGTGAATGGATCTGTGATCCTCCCCAGAAAACAAGTGACCTCTGTGTTCCTGCCCAGTTGTTGTAAATGAAATAAACCGTATTCTCAATTGCCCTTGCAGGCATGAGGCTCTCAAAAAGTGCCCTTGATGTTATAGGTGATGCGGAAATATTTACTATGAATTCCGCCCCATTAAATGCCATTTCCTTAGTTATTTCAGGGAAGAAAATATCGTAACAGATCTCAATACCAATTTTACCATGATCAGTTTGAAAAACATATGCTTCCTTTCCTTCTTTAAAATAAATCTTTTCTTCGAATGGGCCGAAGTTTGGTAATTTCATTTTTCTGTAAACATTTATGCTTCCATTGTCCATTATTAGCATTGCTGAATTGTATAAAAATCCATTCTCCTTCTCAGGAAAACCAAATATGATATTTTTACCAGAATTCCTTATCTTTTTTGAAATTTCAAGGAAAATTTCATCATCCCTGCTGAAATTGAGCCTGTAAACATCATCCCTTATAAGATATCCTGTAAGGTACAGTTCCGGAAAAATGTAAAAATGTGCACTATATTTTTCAACAATATCCATCATCCTTTTCAAGTTCCCTTCAACACCAAGGTTCCTTTCAGGTTGATATAGAAGAAAATGAACCATAGTTTTTGAAATTGCATTTCTTTATTTTATTTTTTTGTATAAATTTCATAGTTTCTAAACGAATAAAAGAAATATGTGATGGAAATGATATATAGAATTGTGCAAAGAATGAAGGGCATTGAAAGTGAATAATTGTACATTATCCACGCACCTATGAATGTGCTTAATGAATTTGGAAGCCTCCAGAAAATACTTCCAATGGATGAAACTATTGCCCTTTCCTCTGGATGAACAATTCCAAGTATAAGTGAATTTTCGGCAGGATTTGACATGTTCATAAGGAATGATCTTATTATATATATTATGGAAACAAAAAAGAATGATGGAATAAATGGAATTATGAAAAGAAAAATTGTGGATGAAAGCTGTGTTAAAACGATTGTTTTTACAACTCCAATTCTCTCAGATAGTATTGGGGTGGCAAGGGATGATAATGCTATGAAAAGACCGGTTATTGACAATAAAGGACCTGAATATGCATCACTCAGATTGAACCTCAGGAGTATCCAGGTTGGAAAGAGAGGAATAACAAGACCTGCACCGAAGGCAAGGATTCCGCTCGCTGTTACATATTTAATGAAAATTTTCATGGATTTTTTTGGCAAAAAATTGAATATCTTTGTTTCTTTTTTATCCTCAGATATTTTAAGTAAAAGAATTGGATCAAGCAAACTCACAATGGATAGTGTTATAAAAAGGAACCTGTGCAAACCAATAAAACTGTAACCTGTTGAGTTTGAAATGTAAAGAAGAATAAGAGGGAAAATACCTCCAAAAAACATTGCAAGGTTTGAAAGGAAGAATGAAAAACTGAAGGCGTTTGTTCTTTCAATTTCGGATGTTTTATCAGCGAGCAAAACACCTATTGTTGCCATTGAGGCAGCATCAACAAAACCAGCAACAATGCTTGCTGAATAAAGTATTAGAACATCTGTTGTTAATCCAAAGGCAAGTATTATGAAGGATCCTATGAAACCGGATATAATAGCAATCTTTTTCTTACCATACCTGTTTGCAATTCCACCAATAAATAAAGAAAAAATTGTTCCTGAAATACCCATGAGTGTAAAGAGCATGCCAACAACTGGAACAGGCACACCCTCAAGTGGAAGAAAGGATGGTAAAATCATTCCCAATGGAGAGTATGCCAGTCCGGCAAAAAAACTGCTGTATATTATTATCTTTACATCGTGAGGTAAAGAAAAATATTTGGAAAAAGGGTTTCGCATGAATTATCCTTTGATTATTTTTCCAAGCTTGGCGCCTATTTCCCTTGCCTTTGCAAAATCGCTCTCCAACGGCTTCATTGGTGCCCTGAAGTATGGTTCAGGTACCTTCAATTTAAGATCCTTTAATCTGTTTTCAATCAATTTTGCTGCCTCACCGCTCCATGCATATGTACCGAATGCAAAGCCGATCTTGTTTTTAAGGTTCAATGTACCAAGGCTTGCAAGGAGGATCCAGACAGGTTTTATTGCATCACCATTTATTGTGCTTGAACCCACAATGAGGGCATCTGAATCCTCTATAATATCCAGTATTTCATCATCTATTTCCGTACCTGATAGATCGAACACTTCAACCATTATTCCCTCAGATTTGAGACCTTCAGCAATGCTGAATGCAAGTTTTCCAGTTGAACCGTAGGGTGAAGCATAGAATATTACAGCCTTCTTATAATCCCTCTTCTTTGGCTCTGACCATTCCCTGTAAAGCTGAACATACTTCCATGGATCCTTTCTCAATATTGGACCATGGCTCGGTGCAATTATCTCTATTTCCTTATTTTCTATCTTTTTGATTGCCTGAAATGCATATTCTTTGAACGGCCTCATTATTGTCTGGAAATAATGCCTGAATGCAAATGAAAAATCAAGTGTTTCATCGTTGAATAGTTTATCATCACAGTAATGGCAACCTAGGAAATCGCAGGGGAAAAGAATCTTGTCCTCAGGTATATAAGTGAACATTGTATCTGGCCAGTGCAGGAAAGGAGCCTGTATGAACTCAAGTGTCTTGTTGCCCAGTGAAATTCTATCCCCATCGCCAACAAGCATGGGATTAACATCCCTCTGTAGGAGCTCTTTTACAAAAAGTGATGCATTTTTTGATGCAACAACCTTTGCGTTGACCCTTTCAAGAAGCCTTGGTAATGCTCCTGAATGATCAGGTTCCGTATGGTTCAAAATTACGTAATCTATTTTTTCTATGGGAACAATCTCCTCTATCTTCCTTAAAAATTCACTCGTGAATTGTTCCTTAACAGTATCTATCAAAGCTATCTTTTCAGATCCTATAACAAGGTATGAATTGTAGGTTGTCCCTGTTTCCGATCTCATTATAACATCAAAAATTCTCAAGCCTGGATCCTTTACACCAACCCAATAAATTCCCTCCTTTATTTTCATATCAATCACCTTTTCCTGAGAGTATTTCATTAATTATTCTTAAATCTTGCGGATACAGTTCCTCTCCCCCCGGCGTTTCAAGTATCAAAGGTATTTCCTGGAACCTTTTGTCAAAGAGAATATTTTTCATACCCTGTCTGCCAATGTAACCATAACCTATCTGTGCATGCCTATCAACCCTGCTGCCCAGAGCCTTTTCAGAATCGTTTAAATGAACAGCAACAAGGTTTTTAAAACCAACTGTGTTTTCAAATTCCTCCATTGTTTTTTCATAACCATTCCTGCTCCTGAGTTCATAACCCGCGGCAAATATATGGCAGGTATCCATACATACCCTTATCCTATCCTTATCTGAAACATTTTCAATCATGTACTGGATCTGCTCAAACTTATAACCAAGGTTTGATCCCTGTCCAGCGGTTGTTTCAATTGTTATCTTCGCTTTTCCATTGAACCTGGATATTATTTCGTCCAGGCCCTGGACAATCCTTTTTAATCCATAATCTTCACCCTTTCCCATGTGTGCACCAGGATGAAAAATCAAATATGGTATATCAAGAGCATCGCACCTCTCAAGTTCATGAACCATTGAATCCACAGATTTTTTAAAATTTTCATCCGCTGGAGCTGCAAGATTCACAAGGTAAGATGCATGGGCAACGGTGATCCTTATTCCAAATTTTTTCATGTTCTCTTTATATTCTTGAACATCATCCATATCAAGGGGCTTTGCTATCCACTGCCTTTGATTTTTTGTGAAAACCTGCATTGAATTCAAACCAATTTTATTTGCCCTTTCAGGCGCTTCCCTGAATCCTCCGGAAATGGACATATGGCCCCCTATTATCATATTTTTCACCTGAATTCAGCGTACATTTCTTTTATACTGTAGTCAACATTCAATTCATCGAATGGTGAGAATACTTTCTTCCTTGGTAGCTTTTCCTCGAATGTCTTTTCCTCTTTTTTATAAATCAATCCCAGTGCAAGTTTATCCTCATTGCTCAATATCTCGAATGCCTTTGCTTTATTTGTATAATCATGATCCTTTAGCTGGTAAGAATGTTCCTTGTACCAGTCGTATGTGTTCAATTTGTTCCATGTTACGCATGGACTGAGAACATCAATCAATGCAAAACCCTTATGTTTTATACCATCCTCTATGAGCTTTGTAAGACCGATTATATCCCCAACAAATCCCCTTGCCACATATGTTGCACCGGCAGCAAGAGCTAAAAGGGGACCATTTACAGGTTTTTCAAATGAACCGTAGGGTGTGGTTATGGTAACAAAACCCTCATCGCTTGTTGGGGATACCTGACCCTTTGTTAAACCATAAATCTGGTTGTTCATAACAATGTATGCAACATCAAGATTTCTCCTTGCTATATGTACAAGATGCTCAGTACCTATTGCATAGGCATCACCGTCTCCACCGGCAATGATCACCTCAAGATCAGGGTTTGCAAGTTTTATACCTGTTGCAACCGCTGCCGCCCTTCCATGTAAGGTATGAATACCATAGCTGTAAAAATAACTGTTTATTTTGCTCGAACAACCTATTCCCGTAACAACAACTGTTTTATTGGGATCAAGTCTAAGGTTTGCAGCAGCCCTTTTTAATGCATTTAGAACACCATAATCACCGCAACCTGGACACCATGTTGGTGTTTCCTTATCGTAAATTTTCAGATCTATCATTCAATACACCCCCATTATTTTTTCATAAATATGTTTTGGTTTGAATGATCTTCCATCATACTTCCTTATTCCAATGTATTCCCTCTTACCAATATGAAGTCTTAAAAGATCCATTAATTGACCCGTGTAGTTATTTTCAACAACGAAAACCCTTTCAACATCACTGAGATGATCCTTAACATCATCAAGGAATGGGTGCAGTGTCCTTACCCTTATGAATTTCAGTTCCCTTCCATTTTCCTTGAGTTTTTCCATCGCCTCCAGAATGGGTCCTATTGTTGATCCAAAACCGACTATGGCATCCTTACCGTTACCATAGACAACACTGGGGAAAAGATCCTTCTTTACAATTTCCATCTTCTTCATTCTCTTATCCATCATTCTGTTCCTTACTTCTATTCTTTCTGTAATGTGACCATACTCATCATGCTCATCCCCTGTCTGAAGATGAACACCATTGATTACACCTGGAATTGTTCTTGGTGAAATATAATCATCAGTTACCTGGTACCTTGGGAATTCCCTTTCGCTGGATTGGACATTGAAAATCAATTTTCCCCTTTCAATCTTCAAGGAATCAAGATCAAATTCCCTTACAACCTGTTTGTTCCAGCTTATGAGTTCATCTGTCAATAAAATTACAGGTAACTGATACTTTTCAGCTATGTTGAATGCATGGAATGTGAAATAGAACGATTCTTCAACGGTGCCGGGTGCAATAACAACCCTTGGCTTTTCACCATGCCCACCATATATGGCATGGTTAACATCCGACTGTTCGGTCTTTGTTGCCATTCCTGTGCTTGGTCCTGCCCTCTGTGCATCCAGTACAACAACAGGAGCTTCAATCATGCTTGCAAGACCCAATGCCTCCGTTTTCAGATCAAAACCCGGACCGGATGTTACAGCCATGGATCTTATACCAGCATAACCTGCACCTATCGCCATGTTTATTGCAGCTATTTCCGATTCTGCCTGTATTGCCACACCTCCCCTTTCAGGTATATGCTTTGCCATAAATTCAAGAACATCGCTTGATGGTGTGATTGGATATGCTGCTACAAACTTAACACCAGCAGCGAGAGCACCAAGCGCTATTGCCTCATTTCCAAGGAGTAGAATTGTATCCTTGTTTCTTTCAATTTTTTCAATCACATAATTTTCCATTTTCTGAAACTTCTTTCCTTCATCATAGCCAATATCAAAAGCCTTAATGTTCTCGGAAACAATCTTTTCCCCTTTACTTCTGTATGAATCGGATATTGTTTCCTTCATTATGTTTATATCAAGATCGAATAACCATGCAAGCAAACCAAGTGCCATTGTGTTTTTTATCAATTCCATTCCAAGCTGTGTCCTTGAGATATTGGCAAGTGGAATTTTTATTTCCCTTATATCCTTTCTTTTAATTTCAACATCAACCCTTGAATTATCGAATATTATCAATCCACCAGGTATTATTTCATCAAGGTGCAGATCAACTGATTCTTTATCAAAGCATAAAAGTACATCGATGTAATCACCTATACTGTAAACAACCTTTTCTGATCCCCTAATTGCATAGCTTGTATGACCTCCCCTGATCCTTGATGGAAAGTCCTTGTCAGTTGAAACATACAAACCAATTCTTCTGAAAAATTTTGATAAAAGTTCACCTGTTGCCAGGGATCCATCACCGGCCGATCCACCTATTCTAACAGTTAACTCATTTTTTCTCATTTTCTTCACCTTTACAATTTAACAAAAGCATCCTTTGCTGCACCGCATACGGGGCAGGTCCAGTCATCCGGAAGATCCTCGAAGCTTGTTCCAGGTTTTATTCCCCTTTCCGGATCTCCCTGATCAGGATCGTAAATATAACCGCATACGGAGCACTGGTACTTTGCGCTCATACAATAACCTCCTTCAGGTAGTTTAAAACTTCATCCACATGTTTCTTCACATCAACCTTCTTCCATACCTTTCTGACCTTCCTTTCAGGGTCTATTATGAATGTTGTCCTTTTTGCCTTCCCAGCATTGTTAACACCAAACTTTTCAACAAGTTCCCTCTTTTCATCGCTCAACAATGGAAATTTCAGTGATAATTTTTCAGTGAATTTTTTATGCGATTCTTCGGAATCAACACTTACACCAATAACCTCAGCATTCAATTTCCTGAATTCATCTATTTTTTCATTGAAACTTTTAGCCTCGTATGTACATCCAGATGTGAAATCCTTTGGATAGAAGTAAAGGACTATCCACTTCCCCTTATTGTCAACGTAATCATCAATGAAACTTACATTCGATCCCTCTTCAATCATAAAATCATCACCTCAGAATTCCTTATAAACAATTTCATCGTAAATTTCCTCTATTTTTGCCTTATGGGCTATTTCCTGCTGCGCTAGGAAACTAAACAATTCTTTGTTTGTTTCACTTACCTCTTCCATTTTTTTATAAAATTCATACTCACTCCTTTCCCTGGACATGGCAAGTTCAAGTATGTCAGCAATGTCAGCATTTTCATCCACTTCCGTCTTCTTTGGCAGGTGGTCACTGAGTTTAAGATCCCTAGGAGGATTAATAATAAGAGTTTTACCCTGTTTTACACCTTCAAGCAATTTTTTATGGTTCAATTCCTCTTGAGCAAGAAACCTCAAAGTTTCCTTAACGTTTGTGAACTTTACAATTTTAATGAGATCCATGTAGAACCTGTACGATTCCTCTTCAACCTTTATTGCCCTATCCAGAATCTCGTTTACGGTTTCCATAAAGATCACAAAAAAAATTAAAAAAATTATTCGATTTTCACTTCAACCGAATTCTCCCATACACCATGCAGATTGCAGTAGGCAAGGGCAAAAATTGTTGCATTTTTATCCAGTTTCATTCTGAAGGTTACCCTTGAATCGGCAAATGTTGGCCCCATGTCAAATGTTGCCACGTGAACAGGGTTGTATGGTCTTCCCTCAATCTGTGCATAGACCTGGATCCACTTTATATGATGTTCAACCAGATTTGGATGGGGCACATCCTTTCCCACGGTTACGGTCACCGTAAACCACTCGTTTGCCTTCACCTTTTCAGGCGCCTCTATGATTGGCACATGCTTCTCCTTCCCTTCTTTTTCCGCTGTATAAACAACATCTCCAAACCTTTTCATACTTTACACCTCCATTTTTTCAAGCTCATCCTCATGATCAACCTCATCCTGAATTATTTCACTAATTATGTTGTATGTTACAACATCCTTTCCATGGCATTTTTTCAGTATTCTGCTATAAGCCTCAATTAAACATCTTTTGTATTCAAGGAGAGAGGAAACAAGGTTATTTTTATTTTTGAGATCAAGGGATGGTGGAAAACTGCAGTTTCCTATCCTTATCATTTCAGATGGATTGTATATTGTCTTTCCGCCCAGAGCCCTGATCCTCTTTGACAAGATTTCGCTGTGCTTAAGATCCTTGCTGAAAACTTCAAGGAAAAATTCTTTCAGATGTTTATTTTCCACACCACTTATATTCTGGGCTGCATACCAGAAAAGATAAAGTGAAAGCCACTCATCAGCATAGATTCTATTGAGATCGTTTATTAGGTCAGTAATGTTTAATTCAACAATATCCTTTCCTTTCTCTCCCATATGGATACCTCAGAATTTTTTAAAGGCAGATTTTGGTGCTCCGCAAACAGGGCATTTTTCAGGAGCCTGACCAACAGCCGTGTAACCGCAGACGGAACAAATGTAAATATCACCTATATCAAGATCCTTCTTATTCTTCACGCTCTCCTTTGCCTTTCTGTAAAGTTCAGCATGAATCTTTTCAGCCTCCAGAGCATAATGTGTTGAAGTTTCAGCCCCCTTTTCTCCCTGGAACTTTGCCACCTCATTGAAAACGGGATACATTTCCTCAACCTCATAGGTTTCACCATCAATAGCAACCTGAAGGTTATCCTCTGTATCCTTTATCATGCCCAGATTTCTGTAATGGTTTGTTGCATGAACCTGCTCCGCATATGAAATTGCCCTGAAAAGCCTTGCAATGTTCTTGTATCCTGCCTTTTCAGCAACATCACCAAAAATTAAGTATCTCATGTGTGCCTGGCTCTCTCCTGCAAAAGCTTCATTCAAATTTTTTTCAGTCATCTTCCTCATATTGCATCACTGATTAATTTAATCAATTAACCCTATATTAATTTTTTGTTTTAGACTAGTGTGTTAACTAACGTTTAAGTTAATCATTTTTAGCTCACCACCGTGTTTTTTCTTAGTAAAAAGTAACAGAAGATCTTCATTACTGCTTCCTGGAATTGATATATTGTCTTTTTTGCTCTTAT
>JAVRLK010000028.1:0-13594 GCA_031961545.1 Thermoplasmatota archaeon
TTGACTGGGTAACAGGTATAAGCGTATTGAACCTTGGTTACAATGAAAATATAAGAAAAGCTGTTAAGGAACAGATGGACAAAATATGGCATGCACTTGAAATACCAACAGAGGCAAGGATTGAATTCATGAATGAGCTAAGAAAATCATTCCCGGAAAATATGAGGGATTATAAGATAATGTTTGGTATAAGTGGAGCCGATGCATGCGAAACTGCAATAAATATTGCACACAAAGTTCGTGGAGGAAACCACAGCACAATAGCTTTTGAAGGGGCCTACCATGGTGTATCGGGTGGAATTATTGGTGCCACGGCAGGCATAAAATATAAATCACAGGTATTTACGCAGGGCTTTGATGTTATAAGGATACCATATCCATACAAACTATGGTACGATTTTTCCGTTGAGGATATTATAGAAAATATAAGAAAAATAATGACGGATCCGGAGGCTGGATATAAAATACCGGATTCTATCATCGTGGAACCAGTTCTTGGTGAAGGTGGTTATGTTGTCCCGCCGGATGGCTTCCTGAAAGCTTTGAGAGAGGTAAGTGATGAATTCAATTTAACACTCATAGTTGATGAGGTGCAGACAGGTGTTGGTAGAACAGGTAAAATGTGGGCCTTTGAATGGGAAAATATAACGCCAGATATTGTGTGTATAAGCAAATCCATTGGTGGTGGTATCCCTGTTTCCGTTATATATTATAGAAATGAATTTGACAAAGTGCTTCCCAAACCATTTCATCTGGGAACATATAGGGCAAATCCACTTGCATTGTCAGCGGGAACCTTTGTTTTAAGGGAAGTTCCAAAATACCTCGATAGGGTTCAAAGGGACGGAAAGATGCTTTTGAAAAGGTTCAGTGAGATAGATTCAGATATCATTGCTGAGGTAAGGGGAAAGGGGTTCATGGTTGGTATAGAACTTGTTGAGGACAAAAAGCCATTGAAATATGAAAAGGTTCTGAAAATAAAACATGATCTGTTAAAAAATGGTCTGATGATGCATACATGTGGCCATTTCTCAAATGTTTTTAGGTTCATGGGTGCAATTAACATACCTGATGATCTTCTTAATAAAGGACTGGATATATTTGAAAATGTGCTGTCATCTAAAAATCAGTAAGAGAATTCCTCCTCCAGACCCTTCAACAAACTTTCTACATCATTTTCCTTATAAATTTTTAACACTGTTCTTGAATCCGTTCTCTCTATTTCAACTATTTTTGTAAGTTCCCTTAAAACCAATTCATAATCCTCTTTGGATTTATTTGCTGTAACAAGAACAAAATCTATATCGCCCAGAATGAAATAAATGGAAATTATGTTCTTTATTTTTTTCAGTTCATTAACAACGTTCTCATAGTATTCAGGTGAAAATTTCGCTTTAACGAATGTTATTGTTATAAAGTTATAGCCAATTTTGTTTAAATCCACATCAATCGTATATTTCCTTATAATTCCTTCATCTTCGAGCGCTTTGATCCTTCTGCTTATTGCCGATGGTGAAAATATGCCAACCTTTAAACCAATGTTTTTTAAAGATTCCTTTGCATTTTTGAAAAGCAATCTTAAAATACCAAGATCAATTCTGTCAACCATAAAAACATGATCATCGATCATTTATATAATTTTTGAGGTTCAGTTTAAAAAATTTATCCATAAAAATTTAATCTTCAAAAAATATATAATTTTATTTAAAAAACAATGTGAAAAATTTTTCGTGAAGTTTCTTTTGAAAATTTTTAATTTGAAAATTTTGCACGAAAATTAAAAAGATAAAAAAGAAATAGAAAAGGTAATTAAAACCCACAGCTTCAATTTTTCATAAAAAAGTTATGTTTATGACCCATAAAGATAGGAGGGTTGAAAATGGATGATTATGCAAAAATTTGCTCCGAATTGACATTTGGAACATGGAGAAAACAGGCAAACTGGAAACCGGTTTTGATAGAAAAAGCTGAAGGCTCATACTTCCAGGATTCGAGCGGTAAAAAATACCTTGACTTTTCATCACAGTTGATGTGTTCAAACCTCGGTCATGGGAATGAAAGGATAAAAAGGGCTATTATGGAACAGCTTGAAAAGTTTGAGTATATACAGCCATCCTATGCATCTGAAATAAGGGCAAAGGTGGCCCTGGAACTAAAGGAAATATTACCGAAGAACTTGAAAAAATATTTCTTTGGAACATCCGGAACCGATGCTAACGAGGCCGCAATAAAAACAATAAGAATGTTCCATTCAAAGGATAGAAAATTGAAGATCATTTCAAACTACAACTCATACCATGGCGCAACCATGGGAAGTGTGACCTTGACAGGCGATTTCAGAAGGATTGCTGTTGATACATTCTATTCATCAGCCATGGTTATACATGCGCCACCACCATACTGTTACAGATGCCCATTCAATTTAAAATATCCAGAGTGTGATCTTGCCTGCGCACATTATATGGAATATATGATTAAAAATGAGGGAAACGTTGGTGGTGTATTCCTTGAACCTGTAACGGGTACAAATGGTGTTATAATACCACCTGATGGTTACATAAAAAGGGTAAGGGAGATAACGAAAGAGAATGATATAATATTCGTTGCCGATGAGGTTATGAGTGGTTGGGGAAGAACGGGTGAATGGTTTGCAATAAATCACTGGAATGTTGAACCAGATATACTTACAACTGCAAAGGGTATAACCGGTGCATATTTACCTTTATCACTTATGGCAGTTGATGGTAAAATAGCGGAATTTTTTGATGATAACTATTTTGCCCATGGATTAACATATGAAGCACATCCTGTTCCACTTGCAGCAGCATACGCGGCAATAAGGGAATATAAGGAAAGGGATCTTATAAGGAGGGCAAGGGATCTGGGTAAATTAATGAAAAAAAGGCTTGAAGAAATAAAGGAAAGGCATGTGTCGGTTGGTGATGTAAGAAGTATCGGGCTTTTTGGTGCAGTTGAAATCGTTAAGGATAGGGAAAAAAAGACACCCTTTAACACCTATGAGGATAAAATGAATGGAAAAATTCTGATGACAGATAAAATTGCAAAGGCTGCATTTGAAAATGGTGTTTATGTTAATTCCTGGATCAATCATTTCATAATCGCACCTCCCTTGATAATTAGTGAGGATGATCTGAATAAAGGTCTTGATGTGATTGATGAATCATTGAAAATATCTGATAGTGAGGTGATAAAATGAGGAAAATAAAAAACTTTGTTGATGGAGAGTATGTGGAGCCTGAAGGAAATGAAAAATACGATGTTTACAATCCAGCATTCGGCGAAATAATTGCAAAGGTCTCTGAAGCGAAAAGGGATGAAATCAATCGTGCAATTGATCTGGCATACGATGCACAAAAAACATGGAGCATGGTTCCTATACCTGAGAGAATAAAGTATCTTTTCAAACTTGAAAACCTGATGTGGGAAAATATTGACAAGATTGCAGAAATAACGACAATAGAGCATGGAAAGACATTTGAGGAATCAAAGGGTGATGCAATAAGGGCAATACAGAATGTTGAAAGCGCTGCAGCGGCAACATACCATATAATGGGTAGAAATAACAAAAACATTGCAAGGGATATAGATGAAGAACTTATAAGAGAGCCATTAGGTGTATTTGCAATCATTTCACCCTTCAATTTCCCCTTGATGATACCATTCTGGTTCCTTCCATATGCAATAGCTTTGGGTAATACCGTTATTGTAAAACCATCGGAAAGGACACCCATGAGCATGGAATTTGCTATGGATCTAATAAAAAAGGCAGGGATACCAAAAAACGTTGTCCAGCTCGTTAATGGTGGAAGCGAGGCTGTTAACTACATACTTGAAAATGAAAAGGTTAATGGAATAAGTTTCGTTGGATCCACACCTGTTGCCGAATATGTTTATAAAAAGGGAACATCTTCAGGGAAAAGAGTGCAGGCAGGAGCATCTGCCAAAAATTTCGTTCTTGTCATGCCTGATGCAGATCTTGATGCGAACATTAAGAATATAATTGGATCCTTTTATGGCAATGCAGGTGAAAGATGCCTTGCAGGTGCTGTTCTTGTCACATTCCCTGAAAACCATGACAGGGTGTTAAAAATTTTTGAAAATGAGGCAAGGAAACTGAAAATAGGTTATGGATTGGAAAAGGATGTTGATATGGGACCATTAATAAGGAAGGATCATTTAGAAAGGGTTAAGGGATACATTGAAATAGGAGAAAAAGAAGGTGCAAAGGTTGTTCTTGATGGAAGATCATACAGGAATGAAAGTTATCCTAATGGTTTCTTCCTTGGTCCAACAATACTCGATAATGTTACACCAGACATGACAGTTGCAAGGGAAGAAATATTCGGCCCTGTTGCATCTTTTCTCACAGCCCAGAACTTTGATGATGCAATAGAAATAATAAATAAATCAAAATATGGAAATGCCTCATCCATATATACAAAATCCGGTAAATATGCAAGGGAATATGTTCAAAGAGTAAAGGCTGGAAACATTGGTGTAAACATTGGTATTGCAGCACCCATATCATTCTATCCATTCGCCGGTATGAAAAAATCCTTCTTCGGTGATCTTCATCCCCAGGGAGGAATTGATCATATTCTATTCTTCACGGATAGCAAGGTTGTGATAACAAAATGGTAAATAGGAATAAGAAAACTATTTATATGAATTTGTCATAGCAGTCTTCACGGGATGACGGTCATAGAGAACAGGGAAACACCCGGTCCCATCCCGAACCCGGCAGTTAAGCCTGTTCTCGTGCCATGTGTGTACTTGGATGCGCGAGCTCCAGGGAAGCATGGCTTGCTGTCATCCCATCCCAATAAATTTTTATTGTTTTGTTGAATTTATTCAATCATGTTCCCTGAAGAGGTTATAACAATTTCAAAAAAAGGAAAAAGGGAGGCAAGGAATCTTCTTTCGAAGGGGAAGTTTGTTAAGTACAATTACCTGGATCCTGAAAGCGGGAAGGAAACTGAAAAAAAGTACAGGCTTGTTCTGAAGGATGATAATGGAAACGTTGAGGAATATTTTGTAATTGAAACAAAAGATAAAAGATATTTGATGATACCTGCCCAAGAAAAAGAGGGAAGAAAAATATGGAATGGAAAGGAAGCTGTGGATCTTGAAAGTTTGCTGAAATGATCTATGAGTTAATTTTTGCCAGTGTAACGACAAAATAAAGCGTTTTCCCTGCAAGGAAATTGTTGAAATTCAGTGTAATTGTTATTGATGTAATGTTTGATACATATGCACCGTTTGGAAGGAATGTGTAGATCTGTGTGACTATCTCATAGAATATGTTTGTTGAATTTGCATTTATGATCCTGTAGCCCCATGAAACATTTGGGTATGGATAGTATATTGTACCGGAATATGCATCATTCTCTATTGTTACATTGTCTTCAACGGAATTGAAAGAAATAACAACATCGTTCCATCCAAAAATTCTGTCTTTGTAAACACCACCTGAATAGGGTGTCTCACCTGTTCTATTCTCAAATTGTTCAAGTGTTAGATACTGTATCCTGGATACATTTCCATAAATTGAAATGTTTTTTACAAGAGAAGAATTGTATGGATAACCAAGCGATGGCGGAACAACTATAAGTTTTGTTTCACCCACATGCATGTCTATGAGACCTTCACTGAAACCCTTTATTACCTGGTTCGAACCTACAGTGAAATTGAATGGCTGGAAAGATGAAGGATATTTGAAATCTGGTGCCTTGGGATATGTTACATTATCATCTGCAACACTTTTTATGTTTGTGTCAAATACATAGTGAACATTATTTATGATAATATATCCGTAATAGAAGACTGAAACCTCAGTTCCATTTGTAACCGTTTGCAAGGATTTTTCTCCACCAAAATAGCTTTCATAAATAAAGTATGTACCTGTGGATGCAACAACCATGATTGCTATTACTATAGCAACGAATACTCCAAGCTTCATTGATCCTGCGAATGTTTCAATGAATAAAAAGGTTTTGATGGATAAGGATGAATCCCTTCATGCCTTTTTACAAATTTTCTTACTTTTTAATTAAAAATTATTAGAAAAATATTCAAAAAAAGTTAAATAAATGAAAATTATTTTTAAACAACGGAATGACATCATTCAATTTGGTAAAAGGGATCATGGTATATTCTAAGGTAGAAAAACATGAAAATAAGATTAAATTTAATGTTAAAATTGAATGTGTATCAATATTTGAATCTTTATGGGATAAAAAATTGAGGATTAACTATGAATAACCCTGGCAGAAAATTATTTGTATTGCTCTTTTTCCTTACACCGGTACTTCTTGCATTTTTTACTTCCGGCTCTATTTTTGCAGTTCCACTTGTATATTTTTACTGGGTTCTAACATTTATTACAATTTTTAATGTTATAATTTTTCACTGGCATTTTTCAAGATCAAAAAGGTATAAACTCGGTCCAATCTATGGAAAAGTAAAAGGCAAAATAATTGCCTTTGTTGTTTCATACAATGAGGATCCAAAATTAATTTTTAAAACACTTATATCGGTGAAGAAGGCAAATGTTTATGGTGAAACATGGCTGCTGGATGATTCGACAGATCCAAACAATGTAAAAATTCTTGAAAAAATTTGCAGAAACCTGGACATTAAATTTGTTCACAGGAATACAAGAAGGGGTTATAAGGCAGGGGCAATAAATGACGCATTGAAAATGGTAGGTGATGAATATGAATTCATGGCCGTTTTTGACTGTGATCAGATGCCAAAACAGGATTTCTTTGAAAGTATTATGGGATACTTTGATGATCCACTTGTTGCGGCAGTACAGACTTCACCCAACTATACAAATTTTAAATTAAAGATGAGCCAGGCAGCATATTACCAGCAAGAAATATTTTTAAGAATTATAATGCGTGCAAGAAGTGAAATATCTGCATTCATTCTTGGATCCGGTTTTGTTGCAAGAATCTCAGCAATAAGATCCGTAGGGGGATTTTATGAAAAAAGTATAACGGAAGATATTGCAACTTCATTGCTATTACAGGATCGTGGCTGGAAAATTATTTATGTTGATATTATAAACATATGGCATGGATTGGCACCTGAAACTGTAAGTGCATATTTAAAACAGCAGGGTAGATGGTCATTCGGTGTATTCCAAATACTTGGATTGATTTTGAATTCAAAAATTCCATTTTCAGCCTTTATAGATTATTTATCCGGATGGTTGTACTGGTTATTCATCGGTCCTGTGAGACTTTTTTCCTTCCTTCCCCTTGTTCTTTTTCTAGATTTTAAACTTGTGACGATAATTCTAAATCCAATCTATTTTGCTATTTTTTATTTTCCCTATTTCATTTACACTCTCCTTTTCTATTTTAGCATAACTAAAACGGGTTCATTGAATTATGATATAAAAGCGTATTTACTCCACCAGGCTGCGGAAATTCTTGCAATGATTTCCGTTACCTCATCTTTTTTCTCCTATCTTTTGGGGATGAATAAACCATTCACGGTTACACCGAAGGGTGTAGAAAATGTTTCAAGGTTGAAAATTGGTATTCCGATTTATATTTTATTTTCAATTTTTATTTTTTCAATATTTATGGGAATAATCTGGCTCATGGAAGTTAATTCTTTGATCCTGATGTTGGCCATAATTGTTAATCTATTTTTTGCCTTTTACCTTCTACCATTTTTATCAACCGCTCTAATAATTTTAATAACAGATAAATTTGAGTACTAAAAATTCAGCGATAAGGTTAAATCAAAAAAGATAATATTATTTTTGATGGGAGACATTATTGATGAAATCAATGTGCTTATAAGGAATGAAAGATCATCAAGATCGAAGCTTAAGGAAATACAAAAGGATTTTTACGATAATATTGAGATGGAATTAAAAAAATTGAAGAATGAACTAAGAATTGCTAGTGAGAAAGGTGATCTTGAATACATAACCATGATAATGGGTAAAATTAAGAGTGTTGAGAACTCATTGAAGGAACTTAAAAGCTTGAGGTTTAAAAAGATTGCAATAATGGCAATTGAGGATGCTTTTTCAAATGTAAAGCAGAACCTTGAGGGTCTTACATCAGAGGAAAAAATACTTTATATGGATCTCAGGGAAAAATTCGATTACTATTTAAACCATAAACCAAAGGAAGAAAAGGTTGAAGAAAAGGTGGAGGAGAAAAGTGAAAAGGTTGAGGAAAAAGAGAGATTCAGGGTTGTAAGGATGCTTGTTTCAATGGAACTTGCCGATTTCAACAGGGATCTCATTCTCAACAGGGAGGATATTGTTACATTGAGTGAAAATCTTGCAATAGCTCTTGAAAAGAAAGGACTGGCACAGATTATGAAAGAAAATCAATAAAGAGGAAGTGATCCTGTCACCTTATCAATCAAATTCTCTCTATCAGGTCCTATGCCAAGAACAGTTATTGTTCCGGGTGAAACTTCTGTAAGGCCAGCATCCTGAATCAATATTGCAAATAGATTGTTTATTCTTGCCAGTTCCCTTAACTGTATAAGTTCATTCAATGTTTTAACCTTCAGAACAACCTTTTTCTGACCCTCAGCATACCAAGCATCAAATATTTCCCTTCTGTTTTTATATGCATTTATGGCACATTCTACAGCTGCATGGGCAACCTGTACCGCAATTTTTCCCTTTGAAATATCAAGATCCTCTCTAACAACAACCACAAGCTTGTAAAGCATTGGAATCACCATATATTTTATAAAAATAAACTTTCCCCATAAAGATTTTATAGTATCTTTCATTTAAAGATCCTAGCCCCGTGGTGTAGCGGCCAAGCATAGCGGGCTCTGGACCCGCAGACGGCAGTTCGAATCTGCCCGGGGCTGCTTCTCATAAAGCTTCTAAAATATCATTTTTTTAACTCATTCTCTAATAACTTTTTAGACAATTAATTAAAATTTTTTTTAAGGAGATCCATAATTGTATAAGTAGAACCTTTTTAAATTAAGCATTAACTAAAAAGTTAATAATAAAAAAGACAATCTAAAAAATTATATGAGTGGATCCTTTCTATAAAAATTTATTCTCCTTCCATTGATCGTTATGGGAAAAGATGCAAAATTTATTTCCCTATCCATAATTTTTCTTTTTATTATAGCATTCGTTGCCAAAATATGTTCGTTTGAAATCACATCCACTATTTTATTTATTTTGTCTGCAGGTATACCATTCTTTTTCAATTTCTCTATTACTTACTTTAAAGGTTAAATTTTTAATCTCTTTCTGAACAGGATTAATAACCTCTTCCCTTTTTTCAACCCTTATTTCATTTTTATCATACTTCTTCATTTTTCATCATCAATGTTCATTAATTTGCAAAACCTCTTCCATATTCTGTCATTGGCAATTGCAATTATAACATCCCGATCCTTCACCCTGAATTTCTTGTATGGAACTATTCCTGGACTTGAAATACCAATGGGCTTTGGATTTTCAATCATCGCTGAATAGGAGGGTATGAGATATGTAAGGGAATAAACCGTACTGTCAAAAAGGGATATATCAATCATTTTCCCCATTTTTTTTTCTTTTTTTTAAAAGATATGCAAGTATTGAAGTTTCATCAACATTCCATGATCCTCAATTTTTATTACCTTTGCTCCGAGATCAGAAAGTATCTTTGTACAGAAAGGGCTAACCAATACCCTTGATGCATCCAGGATTGGTATACCTTCAAGGGGGGGATCCATAAAAATAATAAATAATAAATAAAATTAAAAATTTTATGAATTTTTAAATTGTTTTTCCATAAACACTGACGATTTCCCTCCAATCCAATTTCTTGTAAAAGTTCAATGCTATAAGGTTAAGTGCAGGGAACTCTGCTGTGACTAGAGAAATATTCTTTTCCTTTAAAATTTTATAAAGTTCCGATACCATTGTCTTTCCTATACCTTTGCTCCTGTATTCAGGCATAATGTAAAATTCCACTATCCTTGCCTCATCCCTCGGATCATAGCATGGTCTTTTCAGTATTACAGTGTGCATGACACCAATAATATTTTTCCCCTTGAATGCACCTAAAAGGATATGATCATCACTTTTTGCAATGTTTTTAAGAACCTTCTTTGCCTCTTCCTGAACGTTTTCACATACCCTAAAGGTTGAATCAAATTCGTTGTTCAATTTTTTCAATCTCACAAAAAGATCAACAACAGGATCAATTTCATTCTCTTTTATTCTCCTTATTTCAATTTCCTGCTTCATAAAATTACCTCCTCATCAAGTTTTCTTATCAAATTCATATTCATTAATGTTTCGAATATTTTCCTTGTTTCCTCTATTATTTCCAGTGCTTCTTTATAGAATCCTTCCTTTGAATTCACTTTTCTTGCCAGGTTTAGTTCTACAGTCTTTGATGCAACTGCTGCCGCAACTCTTGGATATACTAGCCAATCCTCCATTGTTGGAACTATTTTATCATAGTTTGGTTCTTCAACAAAATCTGCTATTTCCTGTGCTGCTGCAACCATTACCTTATAATTTACACCCTTTGCCCTTGCGTCAAGAACACCCCTGAAAACAGCAGGAAAAACAAGGCTGTTATTTACCTGATTTGGAAAGTCCCCTCTTCCAGTTGCAACTATTTTAGCCCCTGCACTTTTTGCATCCTTTGGCCATATTTCTGGTATAGGATTGGCAAGTGCAAATACAATAGAATCGCTGTTCATTGAACTTATCCATTCCTTTTTTATCACATCTGGTCCGGATTTTGATGCTGAAATTAAAACATCCGATCCTTTCAAAGCTTCAACAACCGTTCCCTTTTTCCTTTCATCGTTTGTTATCATTGCAAGGTTGTATTTCCATGGGTTTGTAAGCATAAAGTGGTCCATATCATCCCTTTCTGGCTCAAGTATGCCCTTTGAATCAACAAGTATAAGATTACCTGGCTTAAAACCTGCTTCAATTAATAGGTATGCTGTGGCTATGTTTGCAGCACCCGCACCATTAAGAACAACTTTAACATCCTCCTTCTTTTTGTTCACAAGTTTCAGAGCGTTGTAAAGTGCTGCAAGGGTTATTGTGGCTGTGCCAAGCTGATCATCATGCCATACAGGTATTGACATTTCTTTCTGGAGTTTTTCAAGCACATAGAAACACTTTGGTGATTCTATATCCTCAAGGTTTATTCCACCAAAGGATGGTTCAAGGTTTTTAACAACATTTACAAATTCATTCTGATCCTTTGCCCTGATTGGTAAAGGTACAGCATTAACTCCACCAAGATATTTGAATATCAGTGCCTTACCTTCCATAACAGCCATCGCTGCCTCAGGTCCAACATTACCGAGACCAAGAACCCTTGTTCCATCAGTAACAACAGCAATTGTGTTCCATCTTCCTGTTAATTCAAATGAAAGATCCGGATTTTTTGAAATTGCTGTAGAAACAGCCGCGACACCAGGAGTATACCATATTGAAAAATCCTGGAGACCCCTTACAGGTACCTTTGGAATGACCTGAACCTTGCCCTTAAACCTTTCAGCATATTTCAGGGCAAGCCTGTTGAACATTTCAGTTTTATTTTCCTCTTCCATATCAACCACGATTCGTTATTATGATGCGTTAATTAAACTTTTTCCAAATAATTTCGATAAAAAATATTTTAAAATTTAATTTTCTTTTTAATAAAATTTTTTAATTTTTTTGTTTTTTCTTTAATTGTAATAAAAATAACAATAGTTTTTAATAATTTTTATTCATCCTGGCTTTAAAATGTCAAACTCTGAAAGAAAAGGTGTTTTGATTTACATAATTGTTATAGTTACACTTACCTTTGCTTTAAGATCAACAAACAATATGGTTTCAACAACCATTCCCTTACTGGCCAAGAATTACTTTGATTTCTCTGCAACAGAAATTGGATTACTGGCAACAACATTTATGGGTGCAACATTTTTAATGAGCAATTTCATCAATGCAAGGCTTGTTTCAAAAAAGAGAAGATTTGTTTTCATTATTTCATCAATTCTCTATTCATTAATTTTTCCACTTTTTTATTTTGCATCACTTTTCAATATATGGATTCTGTCATTCCTTTCAGGTTTTGCTCTTGGTGCGCTTATGCCAAACATAATGACATCCGCTGGAATTTCAGAAGATAAAAAATTCAGGGAAAGGATGCTTGCAATATACACACTTTCATTAAGCGTTTCCCTTCTTATAGGACCATCAATTGAATCTTTTATACTTAAACACTTTTCAATAAGAGAAACTTTTCTTTTCTTTGAGTTAATTGTAATTATTGTTCCTCCACTTTCATTCTCATTAAAGTTTCCGGAAGAAAAAGAGGAAAATGTAAAAAGGGATTTTTTAAGCATATGGAGAAACAACGGATTTAAGGTTGCTTTTTTCAATAACCTCACCTATTCTTTACCCTTTTCACTTATTGTCACATTTGCCGGAATTTATGGCATGGAATTTTTCAAATTAAACAATTCACAGGCAATTATTCTCTATTCTGCATTTTTCCTCACATCCTTTCTTTCCAGGCTAATGCTTACAATAAGGCCAGCAAAAAATATAAAAATTTGGATGGAAACATCCGTTCTATTTACAGCCATTGGTCTTATTTTATCATTCATTTCCTTTAATGTATATCTTTTTGTTATAAGTCTTCTTATCCTGGGAATCCCGCATGGTTTTACATACACACTCAGCGTTATATCGCTATCAAGAAGTTTTGATAAAGACACAAGGAATGCTGCAAACAGCTATTTCTTTTCAATTTCAACAATTATAGGTTCTATTCTTCCCACATTACTGGGAACGGTTGTTGATTTTGCAGGAATAAAATATACATTTTTGTTACTTTTACCAGGAGTGATTGTCATATTCCTTTTTGTTGAATATTACAGCTCAAAATCAATTTAAAAGCATGAAAATATTAAATAATATCATTGCGATTTTTGTTCCAATGGGACTCAGTAAAAAGGATCTTGCGAGAAAAAAAAGGAATCTGAAAAACAGGATTGAGGAACTGGAAGAACTCTCCAAGAAAAGACCCCTTACAAGGGAGCAGCAGGATGAACTTGAAAAATTGAAGAAAAAGTTAAAGGAAAAAGAGGATTAGAATCTATTTCGGGTTGTTTGTTGAAGAATAATACTGTTGAACATTCCTGATTATATCATCGTACTTAAGGTAGGCAATCAGAAGAATTATTCCAACTATTATACTACCAAATATAAAACCGATTATTGTTGCAATCAGAGTTGAATTTTTGGCTTCGATGTATTCCTGTCTGTCAAGGCTTGAATTAATTCTGGAAAAAATTAGCCAGATTAAAAATATATTAAGAATAACTTCAAGTATCAACCAGGTATAAATAAAATAGAGAATAAAATGCATACCATTTGGAACAAGGAGTTAAATTGAATACATGAATCCACCAATAAAGCAAAAATCAATACAATTATGGTTAAAATTCCTGCAATGAGATTCAGCGTTTTAACTGTTGATACATCTGGTGGAACATAAACATTTGTTTGAGGTATCATAATTTTTGGTCAATTAATAGTGTAAAAATTTACTATTAT
>JAVRLK010000029.1:0-13156 GCA_031961545.1 Thermoplasmatota archaeon
GATTCAAAACCTGTTGATACAAGACCGGCATGGGAACAGGATCTTGAGCATACAAAGGAAAGGGCAGGTAGATCACAGGACAAGGAAGGGATGATGGAAAAGCTGAGAAAATTGGGTTACATGTAATTTTTTATTTTCTTAAAAATATTGTTATTTTATCCCCATCCATCAAAACATGGTCTAAACCAACCCTCTGGCCCGGATATTTTGCGCTGGGCCCCCATACAAGTGCATATTTGAAATTCTTTACAAAATCCTTGTGGATTGCCCTGCATACCATCTCAACGGTTGAATCCCTCCTTATTACCATATTTTCCTCATCCTTATCTGGTGGTTTTAACTTAATTGTTATCAGGTCAAGTTTTTCATAAATTTTTTCTTTAAGTAATTGAATATTTTCATCGAATTTTGCTGAAATAACGATAAAATTGTACTTTTCATTCAATTCTTTGAATGTTTGGGATTCAACAAAACCCGGATTTTCATCAATCTTGTTCAGAACAAATATTCCCTTCACGTATGACCTGTTTCCGGATAGAAAATCTATAAGATCGTTCACATCAATTCTATCCCTTATTATTACATCAGCATTAACGATCCTGAATTCCCTTATTATTTCCCTTATTAATTCATCATCAAGATCCTGTGCAACGGTATATTGAATGTTCAAACCTCCCCTGTCCTTTTTGATCAAACTTATGTTCGGTTTTTTTCTGTTCAATCTAATTCCGGAATCTTCAAGAATTTTTATTATTGGATATGGATCAGGTTTATTTACATCAGTAACTATTACAATCAAATCTGATATCCTTATTACGCTCAATACCTCCTTTCCTCTTCCTTTACCATCCTGTGCACCCTCAATTAAACCCGGCATGTCAAGTATCTCTATTTTTGCATTTTTATGTTCCATCATACCAGGTATTATGTTTATTGTTGTAAAATCGTAATCACCTATTTCGCTCTCCTTGTTTGTTAACTTTGTAAATAGAGTGCTTTTTCCAACACTTGGATAACCAACTATTGAAACCATTGCATTTCCTGATTTTTTCACTCCCTGCACTTTTCCGGAACCTTTCTTTGAACTTTCCTTCATTTCTTTGAGCCTTGCAAGTTTAGCCTTTAATCTACCAATATGGTGTTCAGTAGCCTTGTTATATTGCGTTTTTCTTATCTCTTCCTCTATTCTTTTTATCTCCTCATCAATGTTCATTCCATTCAGGATAATAAAAAAAGATTAATTAGAGATTTCCATATTTATGTTCATGGAAACTGAAGAGGTTGTTGAAAAGGTTATTGGCGGTGTTGTTAACATTAATGTTGAGAAGATAATACTTGATAGGTATTATAACATGGAGGAAATGAAGGGATCCGGTTCAGGATTTATTGTTTCCAAAAATATAATTGTTACAAAAACACGGCGAGAAAGCCTCGCTTTTTAAAGCGGGTATGAATCGCCGAAATGTTTATTAAGATATTTTTTATATATTAAACAATGCAGTTGAAATCAACCAGACATTCAGTATATCTGTGTAACTATCATATTATTTTCATATCAAAGTATAGGAGACATGTTCTAACAGGGGGAATAACAGAGAAACTCAAAGAGATATTCTATGAAATAGCCTATAAGTATGAGATGGAGATAATAGCGGTGGAGGTGATGTCAGACCACATACATCTATTTGTATCAGACCCACCAAGATATGCGCAATCATACATTTTAAAGTATTTCAAGGGCATATCTTCAAAATTGTTAAAAAATTATTTTCCAGATTTTGGATTTAAGGCATCGCATCCAAGGACAAGGGCAAATTTTGTATCCACAGCGGGTAATGTCAGTAGTGAGATCATAAAACAGGTATATAGAGATGCAAATGGGATAGGGGAAAATGAAAAGCGTAATCAAGGTTAAGATATATGCAAAAAGATCAAAAACGCAGTTGCTCAAACAATCATTAGGTAATGTTAGATTTGTGTGGAATAAGTTACTAGAGAAAAACAGGGAAATATACAAAAAAGAGAAGAAATTTCTATTCTATTCAGATATGTGCAAAGAGATAACGAGAATGAAGGAAGAATATTCATTTTTGAAACACTCTCCAAGCCAGACGCTTCAACAGATCGCCAGGAAACTGGATAGGAGTTTGAAAGATGGAATAAAGAGAAAGAAAGGATTTCCAAAGTTTAAGAAAAAGAGCAGGTATGATGGCATACTGATATTTCCACAGGGGTTTAAGTTTGAAGGCAGAAAGCTTTATCTTCCAAGCATTGGATGGGTGAGCATCAAGGACAAGATAACAAAGAAGGCAGAATGGGATAGAATAAAGAGAACAGCAAAACAGGTATGGGTAAAAGAGGATGTGGATGGTTTCTTTGCTTACATTGTGTACGAGAGGGAGAGGGAGGAAAAAGAAAAGAATGGTGAAGCGGTAGGAATAGATGTAGGGATAAAGAACACAATAACCATGAGCAATGGAGAAGCCATATCACTGGACACAGGTAGAATAATGTCATTGGTTCGTAAAGAGGAAAAAATTCAAAGTATAATAGACAAGAAAAGTGCAATAAACAAAAAGAGAGGAATAAAGAGATCAAAGAGAATAGAGAGATTGGAGAGAAGGAGAGACAAAATATTGAAGAAAATTGAGAACATCAAAGAGGATTTCTACTACAAGGCGATAAACCACATATTCAATAGCCACGAATATGTGGTTGTGGAAGATCTGAATTTGAAAGGGTTGAAGGAATCGGAGAAAGGGAGCAAAGTTGTAAGGAGAAAAGTGAATAAGTATCTGCAATACATATCTTTGAGTGAATTTTTCCGTATATTGGAATGGAAAGGGGAACTATATGGTAGGAAGATAATAAGGGTGGATCCAAAGGACTCGAGCAAGACCTGTTCAAGTTGTGGCTATGTTAATCATGAACTAAAGTTAAGCGACAGGGTATTCAAATGCCCTGTTTGTGGAATGAAGATGGATAGAGATTTGAATGCATCAATAAACATATTAAAAAGAGGATTGGAGCGTATAGCTCCCTCGTCGGGACACGGCGAGTATATGCGTGAAATGGTTCTCGTTAGTGAACCTATACGCAGAACCCTCGCACTTTAGTGCGGGGAGTATGTCAGCTTGGGATTTATGGTATAACAATAAACGATTCAATATCAAACTATTATTCCCTTCCCGTAAGGAATGGTGTTCTTATAACTGATGTTTCAATAAATTCCCCGGCATTCCAAGCCGGATTAAGAAGGGTGAGATAATCACAAGTGTTAATGATAAAAACCTTGATGGAATTGATCACCTTAAATACATACTTGAAAGTGAAGGACCTGGAAAGATTGTTGAACTTGAAATAATAAGGAAGGGGAAAAGATTTAAGATTGAAATTGAATTGGGATCAATTGAATGATTGAAATAGTTTACGATGAAAAAACATTCTCATATTCCTTCAAAAATCACCCCTTCTCTTCTGAAAAGGCAAGAAGAGCAGCAAAAATGATTCTGGATGAAAATATTGCAAAACCCATAAAACCAAAGGATTTTGGAGAGGATATACTCTACATCTTTCACACAAAGGAATATGTGGAATTCGTTAAAACCATGTCGCAGGTTGGTTCTGGTTACCTTGATTATGGTGATACACCTGCATACAAGAATGTTCATGAGCATGCTCTATGGCTGGTTTATTCAACACTTACAGCCATAGAAAATTCCCTTGAAAAGAATAATCTTTCAATAAATCTGAACGGAGGTTTGCATCACGCATACAGTGATCATGCTTCAGGTTTCTGTGTTTACAATGATGCTGCGATTGGGATTAAATTTCTTTTGAACAAAAATGTAAAACCGATACTTTACGTGGACATAGATGCACACCACGGTGATGGTGTATTCTATTCCTTCTATAGGGATCCCCATGTTTTCATAATTGATTTCCACGAGGATCCAAGGACACTTTTTCCAGGAACGGGTTTTGAAAATGAAAGGGGTGAAGGTATTGCTGAGGGAACAAAATTAAATATTGTTATGAAAGCCTACAGCGATCATTTACCCTATGAGAAAATAGAAGAATTCGCCGAACTGGCAAAGCCTGAATTCGTAATTATACAGGCTGGTGCGGATGGTCTGAAAAATGATCCATTAACACATTTAATGTATCCAATTGAAGATTACATAAATGCTGTTTATTTAACCTACAAAATTGCAAAGAAATTTTCAAATGGCAGAATGGTAATGCTTGGTGGAGGTGGATATAACACTGATAATGCATCAAAGGCATATTACCTTGCAATAAAGAAAATTAAGGAGGAAATGACATGAAAATTGGATTTATTGTTAATCCCATAGCAGGAATGGGTGGCAGTGTTGGTTTGAAGGGTACAGATAATTTATATGAAAAGGCAATAGAACTTGGTGCAAGGGAGGTTTCACAGGAAAGGGCCAGAGAATTTTTAGAAAATTCAAAAGAAGTATTGAAAAATTTTGAAATTTTAACTGTTTCAGGTAAAATGGGTGAAAATGTTTTAAGGGAATGTGGTATTGAGAATTTCATTATTGTTTATAAAACAAAGGAAAAAACAGACAGGTATGATACTATAGAATCTGCAAGGATAATGCTAAAAAATAATGTGGATATTTTAATTTTCGTTGGTGGGGATGGAACGGCAAGGGATATTGTTGAGGCTGTTGATTCAAAAATCCCTGTACTAGGAATACCAAGCGGCGTTAAAATGTATTCAGCCGTTTTTACACCAACACCATTTTCAGCTGTGCAAATTCTAAAAGAATTTTTGAAAAATAATGTATCATTTCAGGAGAGGGAGGTAATGGATATTGATGAGGAAAAGTACAGAATGAACAGATTGGAAATAAAACTCTATGGGTACCTTAAAGTTCCCTACCTGGATGATTTTGTTCAGAACAGCAAGGCTGAAATTTTCTCAACTGAAGATGAAGAGGATAAGCAGGGTATTGCTGAATTCATAATTGACAATATGGAGAATGATGTTACCTATATTCTAGGGCCTGGAACAACAGTAAAGAAGATACAGGAATTGCTGGGTGTTGAATACACATTACTTGGTTTTGATGCTGTAAAGAACAAAGAGCTGATAGGCAAGGATCTGAACGAAAAAGGAATACTTAAACTTTTGAATGGAAAGGTAAAAATCATTCTCTCACCCATAGGCAACCAGGGTTTTATCATCGGAAGGGGAAACCTCCAGTTAACAAAGGAAGTTCTGAAGAGAATAAACAGGGATGATATTATTGTTGTTTCAACACCTTTGAAGCTACAGGGAATAAAATATTTACTTGTTGATACGGGTGACAGATCCCTTGACATGAAATTTTCAGGATACTATAAAGTGATCGTGGGTTATGGCAGAATGAAAATTGTGAAGGTAAAAGCGATCTGATCACATTTCATCCGGATGATCTATTCCAAGTGTTTCAAGAAGATCGCCCATTGTTTCCCTGAATGCATGAACAAGGGCAAGTCTGTTTTCCCTTATTTCTCCCTCCGATTTTAAAACTGGGCATTCACCATAAAATAAATTGAATTCCGCTGCAAGATCAACACCATACTTTGCAATTCTATGCGGTTTTAAACTTTCTGCCGATTCCTTTAAAATTTTTGTGTATTTCAGAATTAACTTTATAAGTGAAATTTCCCTTGGATGATCAATTTTTTCTGGATGAAATTCACCTTTCCATTCCATTTTTCTAAGAATGCTTGATGCCCTTGCATAGGAATATTGAAGGAATGGTGATGAATCGCCCTCAAAGTTCAGCGCCTCTTCCCACCTGAAAACAAGTGGCTTTTCACTCTGTATTTTCAGTATGTTGAATTTAACAGCCCCTATTCCAATCTTTTTTGAAAGTTCATCTATCTTTTCATTATCAAAATCGCTCCTTCTCTTTTCTATTTCCTGCCTTGCTTTTTCTATTGCCTCATCAATGAGATCATCAAGATAAACAACCCTTCCCCTCCTTGTGCTCATTTTACCCTCAGGCAAACTTACAAATGAATAGAAAACAGTATTTACATTAATACTTTCATCAATCTTTTTCAGAACCTTTAATAAAGAATCCGCATGGGCCTTATGATCCTCACCAAGCACATTTATTATTATGTCACCAAGCTTCCTTTTATAAAGATGATAGGCAATATCTCTTGTGAAGTACAGTGATGTACCATCACTTCTTCTTAAGTATATCTTTTCATTGTTCAGTGGAAAATATAGGGCATTGTTTTCTTCCTGAAGGTATGGTTTTAAATTTTCAATCACATCCTGAACCATTCCATTCACTATGAATTCAGTTTCATAAACAATCCTATCAAACCTTATATCCATTTTTTCAAGCGTTTCAAGAATGCCACCAAGAACCTTTGAAACAACCTTTCTTGAAAATTCTAGCGTTTCTTTATCCCCAGACTCTATTTTCCTCATAAGTTCATCTATTTCCTTTATTTTCTCCTTATCCTTTTCAATTATATCGTTGGCCATCTGGTAATATTTAACATAAACATGGTCTGGCTTTCCATCCTCCTCTCTTCCAAAATTCTTCACACCCCATACAAGTGTTGCGCACTGTCTTCCTGCATCATTAACAAAGTAATGTGTTTCAACGGAATATCCATACTTTAACAATATTCTCCTTAAAGAATCACCTATTATGGGATTCCTCCCCCTTCCCACATGCAAGGGTCCTGTTGGATTGGCACTTGTATGCTCCAGAATAACCTTTTTATTTTTTTCCGGAAACTTAAAGATATTACTTTTTTCATTTAAAAGTTTATAAAAGTATATTTTTGATAATTCCCTGTAATCAAGATAAATGTTTATGTATGGTCCAACCTGCTGAATTTTTTCCACATTGTCAATTTTCAGATCCTCAACAATTTTCTTCCCAACAGTTAAAGGGTCGGATTTTAAAAGCCTAGATATTTCAAAAACAGGAAAAGAAAGATCTCCCATATTCTCTGGCGGTTCAACAAGATTCACAATATAATCTATTGAATATACATCCTTTATCCTTTTTTCAATTTCCCTTGCAATCGAATCCTTAAATTCATCAATTATGAACATTGTTTGAATGTATATTAAGGTGAAATTAAAATTTTTGCTTAAGGAAAATTTATCTTTTAGTTTTTTTATTGAAATATGATGAGATGTGCATTTGAGGATGAAAATGGCTTTTGCCACGGCCCATACAGGGGTTTCAAATGCATAGGTGAAAAATGTAAAATTTATGGTAAATTTATTGTTCCTGAAGGTTTATGTGCATATTACAGGGATGGTTACTGTAAAAAGATGAAAACATTCAACTGTGATGGAAAAAATACTGATTGTCCCTATTACAGAACATATGTGGAAAATGAAGAAATTGTTTTTTTATAAATAATCTTCAATCTTCACAACATTTTCCCTGTTTCCTTTTAAATAGTTCAGTATATTTCTTACACCTGACCTCACCATATCATCAAAATAGTCTTTATAAATTCCAGCCTGATGTGGTGTCATGATCACATTATCAAGCTTTTCAAATGGATAGTCCTGTTTGAATTTCTCATTCAACCTAGGATACTTCCACCATACATCAAGGCATGCCTTCATTTCTTTATTATTTAAAAGATGATGATACAATGCTTCCTGATCAATTATCTTACCCCTTGCAACATTCACAATTATTGCATTTTTCTTTATAAGTTCAAGTTCCCTTTTGCCTATCAAATTTTTTGTTTCCTTTGTGAGTGGTATTGAAATTACAACTATATCTGCAAGGGGTAAAAATTCATGCAATTTTTCTAAATTTCCAAATTTTTCACATTCATCACATTTTCCAGATCTTCCTATTGCAAGAATTTTCATGTTGAAGCATTTTGCTATTTTTGCAACCTCCCTTCCTATGGATCCATAACCAATGATGAGCATTGTTTTTCCTCTAATAGTATCACCCGGTTCTAACTGCTCAAAAAGACCATTTCTCATATGCAATGTTCTCAGAACAATGTTCCTTGATGCTGATAAAATCATTGCAAAAACATGTTCAGCGATGACCCAGGACAATGCACCTGAATTTTTCAGAATAACCTTGTCCTTCAGTTTTTCGAATGGAAGATAGTCCACACCTGCCAGTAAACTCTGAACAATTTTCAGATTCTTCATTTTTCTAAATGTTTCATCGCTTACCTCATCCTCAAACCTGAATGTGAAAAGAATTTCCGCATTATCTATATCCTTTTCACTTGCCTCATTCAGAAATATTACCCTGCCCATATTA
Organism: Thermoplasmatota archaeon; assembly: GCA_031961545.1. Taxonomy (GTDB): domain Archaea; phylum Thermoplasmatota; class Thermoplasmata; order Thermoplasmatales; family ARK-15; genus JAVRLH01. The sequence continues at coordinate 8,295 of JAVRLK010000029.1, forward strand.
TATTCATTGAAAAGATCCCTTTTTGCTTTAAAAGAAACTATCATGTCCATATTTTTTGGATATTCGTTAAATATAAAAATTTATTGAAACTTTATTTTGTACATTGGATTGAGTGGGCCATGACCCCTTCCAACCTCAAGGTTGTGTTCTATTGCCTTCTGGAGGAAGAATCTTGCCTTTGAGTATGAAACAATGGGATCATAACCCTTCGCAAGATATGATGCAATTGCTGATGAAAGGGTGCATCCCGATCCATGTGTGTTTTTTGTTCTTATCCTTGGATAGACAAATTTTTTGTAATCAATTCCATCGTATAGAATATCTGTAACATTCTCCCCGTCCATGTGTCCGCCCTTTATAACGACAAAATTAACACCAAGCTTTTTTATTTCCTTTGCGGCATTCAACATATCATCCTCATATTTTATTCTCATACCTGTTATTACTTCGGCCTCGGGTATGTTAGGTGTAACAAAGAAAGCCTGAGGAATAAGGTCATTTATCATTGTTTCTACCGCATCCTCCCTCAATAACCTTGCTCCTGACTTTGCAACCATGACAGGATCCACAACAATCTTCAATGAATATTTTTTAATACTTTTTGTCACAATTTCAATTATCTCCGCATTACTTAACATGCCTGTTTTACCATACTTTATTGGTATATCGGATAGAACTGTATCTATCTGCAATTCAACCATCTCTGCGGGAACATCATGAATACCCCTTACCTCATATGAGTTCTGGGCTGTTATTGATGTAATAATCGTAGCACAGTAAACACCAAGCATTGTGCAGGTTTTAAGATCCTCCTGTATTCCCGCACCCGCTATTGAATCTGATCCCGCTATTGTTATTGCAAAATTCATTCAAACCACCTTCTCTGGAATTCCCTTGCCGTGTTCAATGGATCACTTGATGCAAGTATACCTGAAATTACAGCAATACCATGAATTTTGTATTTTTTGAAAATTTCAACATGTTCAATCTTTATTCCACCTATTGCGTATATTGGTATTTTTGATACATTAACTATTTTTTCAAACTCATCAAGACCAATTACCTCACTGTCAGCCTTTGTCCCTGTTGGGAAAATGGATCCAACACCAAGGTATGTTGCACCATTATCCTGTGCCTCCAATGCCTCCCTTACGTTCCTTGCGGAAATTCCAATTATTTTATTTCCGAAGAATTTTTTTGCTATCTGTATTGGCATATCATCCTGTCCGAGATGGACACCATCAGCATCAACAGCCATCGCTATATCAAGCCTGTCGTTTACTATGAAAATTGCATTATATTTTTTGCACAGATCCTTTATTTCCAATGCCTCTTCATACATACTTCTTGTTGATGCCTTTTTTTCTCTGTACTGTATTATTTTAATTCCTGCCTCAAGGAGAATCTTTGCACTTTCAATATGATCCATGCCAAATTCGTTTGACGTTATACCATAAATCCCCCTCGGCATTTCAATCATAAATATTTCACCCTTACAAACTTGTACTTTTCTTCATTCATATTATATATTTCATCCATAAGTATTTGCCTGAATGATCCAGGACCACTTGCCTTTTTTTCAGCCAATTCACCTGCAATGTTAAATGTAACAAGACCATCAACGCTCGCTTTAAATGGATCCCTTAAAACACCAAGGAAGGATGAGATAACTGAACCAACCATGCAGCCAGAACCTGTTATGTATTGAAACATTTCCGATCCATTCTCAACCAGTGCCCTTTTTTTACCATCGGAAATTACATCAATTTTACCTGTTATAACGGCCGTGAGATTATACCTTTCAGCGAGATTATCTGCAACATTTATATCAGCATTTACAAGTGAATCAACACCCTTCACTCCTCCTTCCCTTCCAGAAAGTGCAAGCATTTCTCCCCCATTTCCCTTCAGAATTGAAACAGGAAAATTTTCTAGCAAGGAAAAAACTGTTTCTGTTCTCAGCTTTGATGCCCCAGCACCAACAGGATCCAGGAGAACAGGAACATTGTATTTCTCTGCCATTTTGCCCGCCATTTTCATGGATTGAATCCATAATGGATCGAGTGTTCCTATGTTTATGTATAATACGGATGCAATTTTTATGAGATCCTCCAGTTCATCGATGGCATGGGCCATTATGGGTGATGCTCCAAGTGCGAGTGTTATGTTTGCACTGTCGTTCATTACCACAAAATTCGTTATGTGGTGTACCAAAGGCTTTTTTCTTTTTATTTCAATAAGGTCTTCATAAAAGCTCATTCTTTCACCTCCAGCAATTCTTTAACAATATTTACAATCTGCCTTGGATCCCTACCGAATATGTAAATTGTTGGTTCAATACCGAATGATCCAGGATCTATTATTGCATCGTAATCATAATCAATATTTCTTACAAATTCCTCAATTTCTTTTGATTTTTTCCTATCAAATATTATAATTTTTAATCCCATGCTTTTCAATTTTTCCCCAAACTTTTTCTCATACCTTATGTTCATAACACACCTTTTTCCTTTAACCTTTGCGCTTAAAAGAATTTTTGATAGATGTGTGCTAGCACCGAATTCAGGATCCCCAAAATAAATGATTTTACCCCTGAAGGAGGATATCCTTCCAGGGAATGCTGCTACGTCCATAAGATCCTTTGGATTAGATAATGAATATGCTATGTTTGTTCTTACCTGAGGAATTATTTCATCAACGTTATATTCTGAAAGTGCTAAAACAGCATCCTTTAGTTCCTTAATGATCATGCTTTTTTCAATGTTTCTCTCCGGGCTGTAAAGGTATGAACATAATGTGCAGTTATCAATTTTATGGAAATTGCAGAATTCAAGCGATTTCCTTATTTTCATACAGTGCTCACAGAAAAGTTCTGTGTTCTCTATTTCACTGTAGTTTTGAAATATTCTATCAGACAATTCCTGGCTTATATTTTCTGCAAATTTATCAAGCAATGGATCGTTTTCCATAGAAATGTATCTGCTCACCATACCCTGTGAAATCCTCAATTTTTTAGCTATTTCCTTCTCCCTCATACCCCTTGCCTTCAATTTTTTTGATACCCTTTTCCTTACCTCAGGTATTAAAAATTCGTTCACCGAAACACAGGGCGGATACATATTAATGAGTAATATTTTTTCTTATTAAATTTTTCTGTAAAATTAAATTTTTCCATGATAATATTTAAATAATATTCATTAATAATAGGAAATATGCAGATGGAAAGTGCAAAGAAGGGCATTACAACTGATGAAGTTATTTATATTTCGAAAAAGGAAGGAGTTGATAAAGAAAGAATCATGAGAAATATTGCCTCAGGCAGAGCTGTTATCCTAAAGAACATGGTACACAAGATAGATCCTGTTGGAATAGGCGATGGCCTGAGGGTAAAGATTAACGTTAACATTGGTACAAGCCTTGACCATGATATTCCGGAGGAGGAAATTGAAAAATTCAGGAGGATTGAAAAAATAGCTGATACGGTCATGGATCTCAGCACAGGACTGAATCTTAAAAAAGTCAGGAATGAATTAATGAAAATTTCAAAGATTCCTGTGGGAACAGTACCTATTTACGAGGCAGGTGTTAAAATGCTTATGCAGAATAAGGCGATTGTTGAAATGGATGAGGATACAATTTTCAAAACAATAGAGGAACAGTTAAAGGAGGGTGTTGATTTCATAACAGTTCATGTGGGAATAACAAGGGATCTTGTTGAGAGGATGAAAATTAATAAAAGGACTGTTGGTATTGTCAGCAGGGGTGGTACATTTCTTGCATCCTGGATGCTTTACCACAAAAAAGAGAATCCTCTTTTCAAGGATTTTGAATATTTACTTGATATTGCAAGGGAATACGATGCAGTTTTGAGCCTTGGTGATGCCTTAAGACCCGGTGGTTTGCCAGATTCGGGTGATGAATACCAGATGGGTGAACTATTAAACATATCGAGGCTTGTTAAATTTGCAAGGAATAAAAATGTACAGACAATGGTTGAAGGACCAGGGCATGTGCCAATAGATCAGATTGAAACGCATATAAAAATTGAGAAAATTTTAACCGATGGTGCGCCATTCTATGTACTTGGACCGCTTGTTACAGATATTGCATCCGGCTACGATCATATAAATGCAGCAATAGGAGGCGCAATTGCTGCCCTTTATGGTGCAGATTTCTTATGTTATGTTACACCTGCTGAACATCTTGCACTTCCAAATCCAGAAGAGGTCTATCAGGGTGCAATTGCAATGAAAATTGCAGCGCATGCAGTAAATTTAACAAAATTCAGCGATGATTATGAGATGGATAGAAAAATGAGCGAAGCCAGAGGAAGGCTAGACTGGACAACACAGCTTAATTTGTCAATCGATAAGGAAAATGCCATAAGGATCAGAAAATCCAGGTACCCAAGGGAGGAAAAAGTTTGTACCATGTGTGGAGAACTATGTGCAATAAAAATGCTTGAAAAGTACCTTTCATATTAAATTATACACCAACATTTTTTCTTTCAATCCTTCTGTATTCCTCCCTCTTTACAATATTTTTCGGTTTCTCTCCATCAATGAATCTTTTTATGTTGAGGAACGCTTCCCTGAACGCAATCTCCATGATCTCTCCAGATTTTCCACCCGCAATATGTGGTGTGAGGATTGCATTCTCAATGTTCGTATTCTTCACATCAGGTTCATCCCACCAGACATCCGAAAGGTACATTATATCCTTTCTCTCATTCAGTATTCTCAATAGATCTTCCTTTACAACAATCTCAGCCCTGGCTACGTTGACAATTATACCATCCTTTTTTATTCTTTTAAGTATTTCATAGTTGAAAATGTTTTCAGTGTATTTTGTTAGTGGTATTG
>JAVRLK010000030.1:0-13094 GCA_031961545.1 Thermoplasmatota archaeon
AAATGGGCTTGCCCGGATTTGAACCGGGGTCTTCGGCTCCCGAAGCCGAAAGGATAGACCATGCTACCCCACAAGCCCTTGATAAAGAAAAATAAAAACTGGGATAAAATCATTCCCTTTTTACAAATTCTCTCAGTTCCACAACCATCCCTTTTTTTATTTTCAAAGCCTCATCCCTTGTGAACAATGTTCTTCCAACTCCTATGAATTGATCACTTTCATTAACAATTATTGTTTCATCGAATGGTCTCAGATCCGGATCCATGTCAACTATGAACCTTGCAAATACATTTTTACCCTTGAGGTTGAATTCCTCGCTTTCCTTTGTTACGACGGTTCTCAGCTTTGGGTAATTGAACTTTCTGTGCAGAATTTTTCCACCATAAAGTTTTAGTGTAAAAAGGCCATCGTTCCTCATTGAAAGTATGTGCTGATCATTAAGGTAAATGTTCCTTATCATACCTGTATTTTTACTCTTCACAATTTTAACGTTTCCATCAAGCAATGCATCACCTGCACCGTACCCGAACTGAAAATCTATAACATTCCTTATTCTTTCAATATCCATATCCTTCCTTTTGAATTCAAGGTTCAAAAGTTTTTCCATTTTTTCATCCAATTTTTTATTAATTAATGAAACAAGGACATCGAAATCAATTGATTCAAGAATTCTATTAAGATTATCGTAATATTCACAGTTCTCAGGGAAGATTGCAGAATATATTGGATAAACATGCAAAAGATTGTAGGGGACAAAGCCCATGGGTGTTCTTATGAGAAAATGTGCATCAACATTTTCTATCAATTTTGAATATTCCTTCAGATCCTTTGATTCCAGTACAAAGCATATCTTTTTATTGTATTTATAATTTTTAATTATTCTTTTTTCGAAGGCTTTAACCAAAGGCCTCATTAAGCTCTCTTTTCCAGTGTAATAAAATGGGTGCTTTTTGCTGAGGTTCTCAAATTTGTCAATCTTTTCGCTGTATTTGTAAATTTCAATTAAAGCATCGTAGAGGGATGGGTGAGACCTTGCCCTTTCCTCCACATACTCCCATAATGAATTCTCGAATATTGCTGCCTTTACTCGCTCAATTTCTTCCATTGAAATGTACAGATTGTGCATTGCAAGAATTTTTTCCCTCTCCTCCTTTTCCATACTTTTAATGTCATCAAGGTCATATCTATCAAGATAGGGTGATGGATATGGTACATACTTCAAATCATCAAGGTACCTTGTTCCATCAGGGAAGAGAATTCTATCATCCCTTGCATATTTTACGTATGATGCAGAATCGAAGAAATCTATGCCCATTAATACAGCGAATGCAAAAAACATGGGATGGCCTGCACCAAACAAATGCACTGGCTTTCCATAATCAATGTTCATCTTCACGCTCATTATTATGTTTACAAGATCCCTGTACCTGTAGTTTTCCATTAAGGGAACAACACCACCAATTGGATAGTAATCGAGATCCAGGGAATTCATCATTATTGCAGCCTTTTCCCTTAGATCAGGATATATTCCTCCCTGTATTGGTCCCGCTATGTAAACATTTCCTAAATTTTCTTTTGTTAATTTTGCCCTTTTATATGTTTCTTCTATAGCATTCTCAACCCTTTCCCTATCAAATTCAGGCTCTGTGAATATATCAAGTATTGTTATTATATCTGATCCAATATCCTTCTGAAATTTTGCAATCTCAAGGAAATCTATGTTTATGTCACCATAAACATGATCCTGGAATGTTCCTGAATCGGTCATTATTATTCCTGGAAAATCAAGAAGTTTGTGCAATCCATCTTTGAGAGCCTTTTCCTTGAGATCCAGATCCCTGTAAATAATGTAGGAGTTTGTTATCAGAGCATGTGTTCTGAATTTTTCATAAATCTCTCTTGGACTAATTACTATTATGTTTGGGTTTATCACCGGCATCAATGCCGGTGTTTCAACGCTTTTTTTGCCCACACTAAACTTTCCTATCCTTGCAAGACCGTCCCTGTCAATTATTTCAAACATTTGACATCTTTATTTTTTTAATTTCCTCGATGAATATTGGAATAATTTTATGTAAATCACCAACGATTCCAAAGTCAGCAATGTTGAAAATTGGAGCGTTTGGATCCTTGTTTATTGCCACTATAACCTTTGAATATTTCATCCCAACAATGTGCTGTATTGTACCTGATATGCCGCAAGCAATGTATAAATCAGGCTGAACAGTTAGACCGCTCTGACCTATCTGTGCGGATTTTGGCATCCATCCAAGATCCACGGCTACCCTTGATGCACCAACAGCACCATCAAGAAGATCGGCAAGTTCCTTCAACTTTTCAAATCCTTCCTTGGATCCAACACCCCTTCCGCCTGCAACTATGACCTTTGCCTCATCCAGTTTCTTTTCACCCTTTGTCACCGTTTTGAGAATCTCTTTAACAATTATTTTTACCGCATCCTTCATTTCGAACTTTTTCTCAATGATTTTTCCATCCCTTTCATTTTCCCTTGCCTTGAAAACGTTTGCCCTGAATGTTGCAAATATAGGATAATCCTTGAACTCAATTTCTGAAATTGAAATTCCACCGTAACCATTCCTTGTTAATATTTTTCCATCCCTGATGTCAAAGCAATCGGCAGCCATCCCTGCTTTAATGTGTGCAGCGACCCTTGGTCCAAACTCCCTTCCCTTCTTTGTTGAAGGTATCATAACAAGTTCCGGTTTTGTTTCCTCAATAACATTCTCCACTATTAATGAATACGTTTCAGGTGAATAGTTTTCAAGCAAAGGATCATCGTAAAGATAAACAATGTCCGCACCGTACTTCAAAGGAGTTTTTGCAAGATCCTTAACGTTGTAACCTATTATCAATGATATAACTTTTCCATCCGATTGATCAACAATTTCCCTTGCCTTTGAAATTAATTCTAGCGTGACATTCTTCAATGATCCTTCCTGAACTTCACCAACAACAAGTATGTTTTTCATTTTATTACCCCCTTTTCCCTTAGTTTTTCAATGATTGCCTTCACGGCATTTTCATAGTTTTCAGTGAAAATCATACCCTTTTCCTTCTTGGGCGGTGCATAAACACCTTTAACAAAAGTCTTTGATCCATTAACGCCAACGCTTGATGCATCAATGCCAAGATCCTTTAATGAATAAACAGTGTAGGGCTTGCTTTTTGCCTTAATTATGCCTGCCATGGATGGGTTTGAATATTCAAAGTTCGATGGTGGAAGAAAACTCAGCAGGGCAGGTATTGTTATTTCAACTATTCTATAACCTTCTTCGGTGACACCCTTTACTCTTGCTTTGTTGTTTTCAATCGATTCAATTTTTTCCACATAGGATAGATTTGGTATGTTTAAAAGTTCTGCTGTTTCAGGCCCAACCTGACCGGTATCACCATCAAGTGTTTGCTGCCCTGTGAAGATAAGATCATATTGTCCTATCTTTTTAATTGCCTCGGATATAACAAAAGATGTAACAAGGGAATCGGATTTGGCAAGTGCATTGTCATTAATATGGAAAGCCCTGTCTGCTCCCAGTGCCAGGCATTTTAAAAGAACAGATCTTGCCTGTTCAGGTCCCATGGTTAGTGCGTATACTTCTCCTCCCACTGAATTCTTTATTCTAATTGCCTCCTCAAGTGCATACTGATCAAATGGGTTCAGGATCTGCGAAACATCCTTAATAAGGTTTCCCTTTTCATCGAACTTCAATTCGGATGTATCAGGTACCTGTTTAACAAGTACAATTATCCTCATTCTGGATCACTTGTATGCTATATACTCCTTTCCCAAAAGTTCCCTGCTAACTATAACGCGCATAATCTCCTTGCTTCCCTCAGCCCATCCAAAGGACCTTATTGCCCTCCAGGCAACCTGATCAACGCATTCCTTTGTGTATCCGAATGCACCCTGCCATTGCATTACCTCATCTATTGCCTGTGTTGCCCATTCACTTGCAAACATCTTTGCCATGGCTATTGCCTTGCTCACCTCAAATCTTTTAGCCTTACCCTTTCCCTCCTGATCGTATGTCCAGAGTGCCCAGTATGCACCCAACCTCAGGAAGCTGAGTTTTGTGTAGTGTTCAGCTAATCTAAACTGTAAAGCCTCAAATTTTGCAAGGGGCATTCCGAAAGCCTTTCTTTCCTTAAGGTAATTTGTACCCCTTTCAAGCGATTTCAATCCTGCCGATGCGCATATTGTTGCAATCAAACCTCTTGCAAATTCATATCCTTCATGAACTATGTAGAATCCCTTTCCCTCCTCACCTATTATGTAATGCTTTGGAATAGTAACATTATCTATTGTGAAACCTCCTGTTGATATTCCCTCCCTTCCAAGATCATCCACATATGTTGGAATTATGCCCTTTGACTGCAATGGTAAATAGAACAATGTCATACCCTTTGCTCCAAGCTCCGGGAACTGTTTTGCTATCGTTATATGACCTCCGCCCCTTGTGTAAGCCTCCCTTACACCGCTTATGTACATTTTTTCTCCGTTTACAACGTAATGGTCCCCTTCCCTCCTTATTGTTGTTCTTGTTCCAAGGACATCGGAACCTGCATCAGATTCAGTTGTTGCAATACCTAAAAACCACTTTCCCTTCGTTACATTTGGCAGAACTTCCTGTTTTGCCTCCTCAGTTCCATACTTGTCAAAAACATGTCCCCAGGATGCCTGTATAAGATAGAAAACAGGTATTGAGCCTGTTGGATCGGCCCTTGCAAGTTCCTCTGCAATTATACCTGCTGTAACAGCATCAAAACCCTGACCACCATATTCAGGTGAAACAGTGCAGGCAATCAAACCAAGATCAGCCATTCCCTTTATTATTTCCTCGGGTATCTGCCTTGTCTTCTCCATTTCAAGTGCAACAGGGGCGATCTTTCTCTCTGCAAATTCCCTTACACTCTCCCTAATCATTTCCTGCTCCTCAGTAAATGTAAAATCGAGCATGTTACCACCAATTACCATAAAGTAAAAAAATTATTTAAAATGTTGCAAAAAAATTAAAGGGGAGAGAATTTGTATCCGTATTCGATTATACCTGATGAACCCTCTTCCTTTATTCTTCTGAATACTGCCCTTACAGGCATACCTATTTTTACCTCATCAGGGTCAACATCAACAACCTGTCCTGTTATTTTTGGCCCATCATCCATTTCAACAATCGCAAGAACATAGGGTTTGAGATCCTGAAAATCCTTTATTGTGTCATGAACAACGGTGAATGAGTATATTCTTCCTGTTGGTTTTAATTCATACTTTTCCATTTTACCAACGGATGCTCTATGACAGTAAGGGCAAACATCTCTCGGTGGGAAATAGACCCTGCCACATGATGGACATTTTGTTCCAACAAGCCTGTACCTGTGTTCAATCTCCCTCCAGAACCTTGGAATTGTCATTTAACCACCTCCAGTATGTGAACGATTGAGGACGCACCAGAACCTGCAACGCTGTGCGTTAATGCATATTCTGCATTGCTTACCTGCCTTTTCTCTGCTTCTCCTCTCAATTGCAAAACAGCCTCAACAACCTGACCAATACCTGTTGCACCAACAGGATGACCCTTTGCCTTAAGTCCACCCGATGGATTTATTGCAATTTTGCTATCCAGATTTCCAATTCCATCCTCAAGCATCATTCCCGCCTTTCCCTTTTCAACAAAACCAAGATCTTCAAGCGCAATCAGGCCGAAAATTGAAAAGGCATCATGCAGTTCAACAATTTTGATTTTATTCGGCTCTATTTTTGCCTGCCTGTATGCTTTTTTTGCTGCAAAAATTGTTGAATCCATCCTTGTTAAACTTTCCCTGTTGTGCAAAGCAAGGTAATCGGATGCAACACTTGATGCAGATATTTTCACAATTTTATCCTTTCCTAATTTTTTAGCATTCTCAAGTGTTGTGAGAACAAGTGCGGCAGCGCCATCCGATATTGGAGCGCAGTCAAGCATGGTTAATGGTTCTGAAACCATGGTTGCATTAAGGACATCCTCAACCTTTATTGTATTCCTGAAATGTGCATATGGATTCAGGGATCCATGTTTATGTGAAAGAACAGGCATCATGGCAATCTGTTCCCTTTTTGCATTGTACTCATACATATACCTTCTTGCCATCAGGGCTGCAAGTGCGGGTAAAGTTGCACCATTAAAAACTTCCCATTCTCTATCTGCAGCACCTGCAAGAACATCTGTAATTTCCTCCGATGAAACATCAGTCAGTTTTTCAACACCACCAACAAGAACTGTATCGTAAAGACCCGATGCAACGGCAAGATAACCTTCATGGAGTGCTGCTGATCCGCTTGCACTTCCATTCTCTATCCTTAAGGCAGGAATTTTATTTATTGCAAGTCCTGTAAAGTCAGCTATTAAAGGCCCAAGGCTGTCCTGATAAATTGATGATCCTGCACTCATGTTTCCTCCATAGATTGCATCTATATCCTTTGCATATATGCCAGCATCCTCAATTGCCCTTAAACCTGCTTCAACGGCAAGATCCCTTAATGACTTTGTCCAGTGTTCACCGAACTTGGTCTGACCAACACCAACAATAACAACATCCCTCATTTTATTCACCCTTCTTTATCTTCCTCTTGAATTTTGCATATGTTGCATAATCAATGAATTTTGCAGCATTAATTTGATCCCAGACAAATTTTGCCTTTTCTCTCGGAAAATCGTCCATTCTTTTTGTAACTTCAATATGGAATGCATCACTACCTGCCCCCGATCCAAAGGCAACAGCCAGGATTCTATCATCGGGTTTGGCAATATCCAGTATGGCTGAAAGACCTGTTATCATTGAACCCGAATATGTATTCCCTATGTATGGAACAATAAGACCCTGCTTTATCTGTTCATCCTTAAACCCAAGCTGCTTTGCGGCCCTTGTTGGGAATTTACCGTTTGGCTGATGGAAGACAGCATATGTATAATCTTCAGGCTTTGTACCCATTATTTCCATCATTCTCTTTGCCGCACCGACCACATGCCTGAAATATGCAGGTTCTCCTGTAAACCTTCCACCATGCCTTGGATAATCCTGACCTTCCCTTCTCCAGAAATCCGGGGTATCGGTTGTTAATGAAAATGTACCCTTGATTTCTGCAATAACATCATTCTCACCAATAACAAATGCCGTTCCACCTGCTGCAGCGGAATACTCGAGTGCATCACCCGGGGCACCCTGGCTTGTATCGGCACCTATTGCCACACCATGTTTTATCATTCCACTTTTAACCATTCCCATAACGGTCTGTATTGCTGCCGTCCCGGCCTTGCAGGCGAATTCATAGTCTGCAGCGGTTACCTCAGGTGTGAATCCCATTGCCTCCGCAACAATCGTTGCCGTTGGTTTTACAGCGTATGGGTGTGATTCAGATCCAACGTATACCGCACCCACGGACTTAACATTTTTTCTTTCCATGGCTTTCTTAAGGGCCTCAACAGAAATTGTGGCAGTGTCCTCATCCGGTCCTGGTACGCTTTTGCTGTATATAAAAAGACCATTTTTTATATCCTCGGGATCCTCACCCCATACCCTTGCAATCTCATCAACCTTTATCCTGTACCTTGGGATGTAGGATCCATAGCTCACTATGCCTACCATGCATATTCACCTTTATGAAAAGATAATACCAAGTACTATTTAATTTTTTATGAAGTATAAGTTAGACAAATGCCGAATATATTATTTCTCTTCCACTACAAAGCCCATCTCCTCTAAAATTTTCTTTACCTTTTCTCTATGATCACCCTGCAGTTCTATCCTATTATCCTTGAAGGTCCCTCCAGCTGCAACACTGTGTTTTAATTCTTTTGCAAGTTCCTTTAGATCCACTGAAGAATCAAAACCCTCTATTACTGTCATTGTTTTTCCATATCTTCTGCGATCTATGTATATTTTTAAAACCTGCTCTGTCACTATTTCATCAAAATTTGTCAACTCTTTCGGCAATCCGGTGCTACTCTTCTTCATTCTGTTTCTACTTAAACAATGGCTATATATAATTTTTACGATTCATCGAATGAAAAAGTTTTTAATATGATTTGAGTTAACAATACATGGTGGTGGCATATTTATGGAGGGTAAATTATTGAAAAGAGCCATAGTGATAACCATTTCCTTTCTCCTACTGTTTTCTTTGCCCTCAATCATACATGCTAACATAACACTTGCCAGCACAACAAATAACACAAATGTAATAAGCATGAAGGTTGATCCCAGTTTACTTAACAGTTCAAAACCGGTTGAGAGAATAATTGTTCTGGGAACAGGATCACCACAGGATCTCAAGAATTATGTTTCATTACAGGCAGTATATCCTCTTGGCTCAGCATTTATGGCTGTTGGATTTTCCAATGTTAACAACATAAAATCACTTGCTCTTGAGAAGAATATATTGAGAATAGTTCCAGATATTAAACTCAACTACAGTGTTCCAAAACAGCCAAATGCGGGAGATAACATGATACAGCCGGATCTATATAATGCAAGGAATATACTTGGTGTGAACCAGGCAACGCAAGCCTTCGGTGTTAACGGTACAGGTGTGAATGTTGCAATAGTTGACACAGGCACATTTTTTGGAAATCCGGATTTACAGAATTCAATAGCAAGGGATTCATCCGGCAGACCTGTTTACATGGATGCAGATGGTATGTCTCTGGGTGTAACAGGCCTCTATTTCTTCGCAAACCTTACCGGTGGTAAAATATCAAATTGGTCAAGCAATATTCCATATCCCTTCAATGGACCTCTCGGAACAGGATCGGTTTATGTTTCAAATGGTGTAGTATATCTTGGATCAAAGGGCATGACGGGTGCTGTTTACGCAACCTCCTATGGCATTTATATTGGAAAACCTTTCATTCCATACGTTATACCTGAGAATGTTACGATTGGAACGGTTAATGATTTCATTAAACCTGCGGTTTTCAATTACACATACAACGGTGAAACATTACAGGTAGGTGTTTATGCCTTTGGATTCCTAAGCATGCCATTAATAACTGATGGTTATTATGATTTCCTGGGTCTTAAGGATTTCTGGATTTATGGTTTAACTGTTGTTCCAACCCTTGTAATTCCATCTGTTAATCCAAATGTGTTTGATACAGTTTACATAACCGGATGGAACACATACCTTTATGATCTTGGCCATTCAACAGATCCATTCAGCTTTGTTATGGCATATTATAATACACTAGAACATCCTCACCATACAAACGATAGCACAATATTCTTAAGCTACTATGATCCTTCCGATGGAATATATGTGGACTTTGGTACAATTGGTGGTAACACTCTTCTTCCAAACATTACAGGAACAAATCCATTATTCTTCTCCATGTATGGTGCATATTCAGGAAAGATCATAAGCGGTATAACGCCTGGTGGTTTGTTCTATTCAAACCTTATCAGTTTCGATTACGGTGAATACCATGGTACATTCACAGCCAGTGTTGTTGCAAGCCATGGTATTATTCCTTATGATCTCTACAACAATGGAACATATTATAAGCTAGAAGGAATAGCACCAGGTGCAAAGATCATATCTATTCCAGCACTTTATCTAGGTGATGTATTCTATGGATGGATGTGGGCAGCAGGTTTCGATTATAACTCAACAACAATGACATGGGTTTATACAGGAGATCATAGGGCACAGATAGAGAGCAATTCCTGGGGCATATCTGAATGGCCATTACTTATGACAGGTATTGGCTATGATGCCATGTCAGCCCTTGAGGATGCCCTGATGCTTCCTGGTGTTATGTCTCCGAACTATCCAGGAACTGTTTTCCTTCAGGCAATGGGTAACGGCGGGCCAGGATATGGAACAGATACATCACCGGGCGGTGCTTTAATACCAATTACGGTTGGTGCATCAACATCATCCAACTGGATACATGCATATGGATGGGGCGTTTCGAATACAAGCGGTCAAATAATTGAATGGTCTGACCGTGGACCTGCATACACTGGTGATATAAAGCCTGATGTTGTTGCAGTTGGTGCATTCAGCTGGGTACCTGCAAGCATTAACTATTGGGAAGGTTTACCATGGCTTCCTCCAGGTGTTGGAATATTTGGAGGTACAAGCCAGGCAACACCAATGACAGCAGGTGTTGCTGCACTAGTTGTACAGGCAATGATGGAAAAGCACATGACATTTGATCCAATCTACGTGAAGAATGTTTTGATGAACACGGCTGTGGATCTATACAATGCACCGTACACGCAGGGATCCGGGCAGGTAAATGCATATTATGCTGTTGCAACT
Organism: Thermoplasmatota archaeon; assembly: GCA_031961545.1. Classification (GTDB taxonomy): domain Archaea; phylum Thermoplasmatota; class Thermoplasmata; order Thermoplasmatales; family ARK-15; genus JAVRLH01. Next base: position 10,316 of record JAVRLK010000030.1, read on the forward strand.
GTTCTAGGAAACAGTTCTGTTGGTGGATTCACAACAACAAGCTATGCAACATACCAAAATGTAATGGCACATATTAATATAGCATTATCTTACTGGGAGGGATTGTTCGGTGGATCAGCATTTCCATCATCAGTACCAATGGCAAACTGGTTTGCAGGTTATTTAACACCAGGTAGTTCTGCACAGAACACATTCACAATTTCAAATCCAACAAATTCCACAATATATGTTACACCAGGATCACAGATTCTGAGTCTTGTTGGTCATAAATCCATAACATTAACATGGAACACAACAGGCCCAGGCCTGTATTCTTGGGTAAGAGGATTTTCAGGACCCTACTATTCTGCAGAATACATTAATTTCACTGCTGTTTTCGGTCAGATACCTTCAAATGTTGATATGGTTGCAATAACAATCAACACGCCCTATCAGTTACCTTCGGTCTTAACCGGTTATCCATTCAACATTCCAGGATGGGTAACACTTTTTGTTTATGACTGGAGCGGTGCAACAATGAACGTCACAAATTACTTTGGAAACGTTGTTCAGGTTCCAAAGACAAGTACTTTGAACCTTATCAATGATGGTTACAACTGGTACAACACACAGATTGTTACAATAAACATGCATGCCAATACATTCACCATGTATCCATTGATAAGAACTTACATGTACAATATTGGTAATATTTCAAAGATATATCCTGATCCATGGGATTTACCATTCACACTTAACGTATATTATTTCCAGGAAACACCATGGAACTGGGTAAAAGTTCCATCAACACAGATAGCCGTACCAGCACATGGAACAGCAACATTCAATGCAATAATTAACGTTCCATTCGATGCAAGCAATGGTGTTTATTCGGGATATGTTACAGTTACAGGTGCAAATGGGTTCAAGGAATTAATACCCACATCGGTGGCCGTTATGACAAATGTTGATAAGGTAAACTCTGTCTATTCATTCGGTGGAAACGATAAGTACAGTCAAGTACCACTCTACAACAACGGAATCATATACGGTATGGGATCACTTGACTGGAGATACGAATCTGGAGATGTAAGATTCTATTACTTTGATGTTACAAATACAGGCATAACAGGTCTTAACATTCAGATGGTATGGAACGATCCGGGAACATCCGTGGATCTTTTTGTACTTGATCCATATGGATTCATAATAGGATCAACAGTTCCATTGTTATGGAATTATCTTGGCGGTGGTTTCTTTGCACCATCATACAATATGTTAAATGGTACATCATTAACAGTACCAACCGATGGAACAGGAATATACACAATTGTTGTTCACCAGACATCAACCAGTGGAGCAATATGGCCTGTTGAAATTAGCGGAACAGTTTCAACACTTGGCATAACAATTTCAGGTTTAAATAATTATATGTACGGAAATGTTAATGTTAATTACCAGGTAGCATCACCAATACCCATAAATGGTCTTTATTATTCAATAGACAATGGACCGCTCCTTCCTCTACAGGTAAATGGTTTGGCATACACATCTGGAACAATATCAATTGATTTAACAAAGATGTCAGCAGGGCAGCATTCAATAACCATAGTGATGGTTGATTCAATCGGATTACCTTTCAAGGCAAGTTCTGTTTTCGTTGATGTTGGAGCTCCACCTGTTGTAACAATAACATCACCATACAACAATGAATATGTCAGTGGAACGGTGAATGTTCAGTGGAATGTTGCTGGATCTTACATAAAAAATGTGGAATTCACTGTGGATGGTATTCCTTACAATTTCCAGAACAATCAATATAATTTGGATACAACAAAGTTAACTGATGGGCCTCACACAATACAGGTTATTGCAACAAACATGGCCGGTTATTCAGGTTCCCAGAGCATAACAGTTATTGTAAACAACAATGTTCCATTTGCCCAGTTCATTTCACCAACAAATAATGAATTTGTTAAGGGAACGGTGAATGTTACATTTGTTGTAACAGGGGATTACATAAAGAACGTTGCCCTTAGCGTTGACAATGAAACTTTCAATGTTACAAACAATTATTATCTACTGGATACAACAAAACTTTCGGATGGTACCCATGTGCTTAAATTGACTGTAACAACATTCGGAGGAAAATCCTATGTAACATCCGAGAGCATAAATGTACTTAATACTCCTCCAACGGTATCAATAACATCACCATCATCAGGATCATTGGTAAATGGAACCATAACAATAAGGTTCAGTTATTCAAATGCAAACTCTGTCTGGCTCTACATAGATAATTATGCTGTGAACGTCACAGGCTTAAATTCATACACTTATAACACATCACTATTATCTGATGGTAACCATACAATCAAGGTGGTTGCAAACAACTTTGCAGGAAGTTCAAGTTCTTTGGTAACAATAAAGACGAACAACCAGTACCTTGTTGAGCAGCAACAGAAATCAACAATTGGCAGTGCAGTTTCACAGGCCTATTACATTGGAATACCCATAGGCGTAATAGTTGGTCTTGTGATTGGCATAGCCATAGGCTATTACGCAAAATCCAGAAAGAAACAATAAATTTTACTTTTTTTTCTATTTTTTGAATTTTTTTTAAACAGTAAATCAAAATAGATTTTTTTAAAACAGATTCAGTGCGGGTGCCGGGATTTGAACCCGGGGCGGAGCCGTGGCAGGGCTCAGTGTTACCAAACTACACCACACCCGCTTCAATCACCTAATTTACAATTGGATTAAAAAATTTTTGCATACTTAAATCAAGATTTATTTATAG
>JAVRLK010000031.1:0-12801 GCA_031961545.1 Thermoplasmatota archaeon
GTGATTTCACCAAAAATTGTGTTTGAAAAATTTTTCAATATTGATTCAACGTTATCAGGAATTTTAAGTCTTGCTATTGTTAAATGTGGTGAAAATTCTTCATCATTGAATTTTTTCAATCTTTCCGAAACTGTTTTTCCAAGGTTATTCAATTCTTCAGATTTTGCACCTATCCATATTACCCTAGCCCTCTTTGTGTTTGGGAATGCACCTGTTCCCTGAAGCAATATTTTAAATTTTTTAAATTCTATTTTTTCAAGTATTCCAATAATTTCTTTAATTTCATCGTCACTCCTTTCATCAAGGAATTTTAATGTAAAATGTAAATTTTCCTTTTCAACAAGCTTCGCTTTGAAATTTTCCTCTATTGCTTTCATAAATTCCTCAATTTTATCATTCACCTTTACAGGTATTGCAACAAAAGTTCTCATAATTTATAATTTAAAAACACTACCATAAAGTTTTTGATCCTATAGTGAATTCAAGGAATGGTGATAGTATTATGGAAATAGATCCAAGGATGAAATATTCAAAAACACACGAATGGGTACTTGTTGAGGGAAACACTGCAAAGATAGGGGTATCGGATTACGCACAGCAGCAGTTAACGGATATAGTTTTTGTTGAATTACCTGAGGTTGGAAGCAGGGTTGAAAAAGGTAAGGCTTTCGGTGTGATTGAATCTGTAAAGGCTGTTGAGGATGTTTATGCACCAATTAGTGGTAAAGTTTTGAAGAAAAATGAGGATCTTATTAACAAACCTGAATTAATCAATGAGGATCCATACAATGCTTGGCTCATTGAGGTAAGCATTGAAAATAAGAGCGATCTTGATGATCTTATGGATGCTGAGGGTTACAAAAAGTTCCTAGAGAATGAGGGTCATTGAAAGGGATGAAAAGGCAGGATTACTATTACCGCCTTGCAAAAAGGGAGAATTACAGAAGCAGGGCAGCTTATAAATTAAAGGAAATAGATGAAAAGTTTTACATTTTTAAGGAGGGGATGAACGTTTTGGACCTGGGTGCGGCACCTGGTGGCTGGACCCAGGTTGTTCTTGAAAAAATAGGGAATGGAAAGGTTTTTTCCCTTGATGTTAAAAGGGTAAATGTTGAAGGTGCAAGGTACATAAAGGCTGATGTTTTTGATGAAAATTTATTTTCTTTAATTGAGAATGAAATAAAAAAGGAGAACATTGATGGTTTTGATGTCATAATATCTGACATGGCACCAAGGATATCAGGTATAAAGGAAATTGATCATCAGAGATCACTTGATCTTGCAAGAAGGGCCTTTGAAATATCAAAAAGGTTTTTAAAGAAAAAGGGGAGTATTGTCATAAAGCTTTTCCAGGGGCAGGATCTTGAGAATTTTAAAAAAGAAATTGAAGAAAATTTTGATTTTTGCAGATTTTATGGTCCAAAGGCATCAAGGAAGGGCAGCAGGGAAATATATCTTGTTTGTAAGAGGTTCAGGGGATCATCTTGATTTTGTTATGTTCACATCCCTTACAAATGCATAGGGTATCAGGGATGGTTTTACCTCATCCCACCATTTTACCTGCAGCCTTTCACTGCTGAGTTCATCAATTGCTGAAAATATTCTCTGCATGTTATCGCTTATCCTTATTCCCTGCCAAGATTCAACAATTTCACCATCCTCTATGTAAAAAATACCGTCCCTGGGGATTGTTGAAAAATCGCCATTCCTGTAATCCTGGAACCTTGTATACCATGTATTGACAATGAACAGACCCCTTTTCATATCAGCAATGATATCATCATAACTTCTTTTTCCTCCTTCCACAACAGGCTGCCATGCGCCCGGGCTTATAAGACCGGCATTTCCTGTTGTTTCAGTGTTGAATTTTTTTGCTGTTGAACTGTTATGCAGGTAACTTTTTACTGTACCATTTTCAACAATTGTTACCTTTTTAGTTGATGTTCCTTCATCATCAAATTTTCTGTATCCTATTCCGCTTTCCAATGTTGGATCATCATGAAGAGTGAAAACATCACTTCCTATTTTCTTACCTATTTTGTCCGCGAAGAAACTCATTCCGGAATCAACCATAAATGCCGATGCCATTTCTATTGAGTATGAAACAAGTGATCCGAAGCAGAGAGGGTGGAAGAGAACATCATATTTTCCTTCCCTGCCCTCTGAAGGTTTTCCCACAAGTGATGCAAAATCTCCAGCTGTTTCTCCAATTGAATATGGGTCAAATTGATCGAAGAGAGCCTTGGATGCTGTTTGAAATGCAGTCTGTCCTGGATAACCGTATTCGTTAAATGCCCTTACAGCCATGTAAAATCCAACATTTTTATCCTCAGCATAATTGTAGTTTGTTGCAAGTTTCATGAATACCTTATCATGGTATATAACACCTGAAACCCTTTTTGCACCCTTTTCCTGTGCACCATCAATTGCAAGTTTTGAAAAATATGGGAGATCATCAAGTAATTCAAGTGAACCATCGGGAACATGGTTCCTGTATGTCTGCTTTTTTGTGTTCAATCCGAGAAAATCTTTGTTTTCAGGTAATTTTTCAAGGATTTTTAAAAGATCCTCAATCTTTTTTTCAATGTTTCTTGTATCTTTAATTGTTGTGAATATTGTTTTCTTATTCTTTGCAAGGAAAAGGTTAATCTGATTTTCTATGTAATTTATATAAATATCAGGGGCATTGTTTGAGAACCTTATCTGTTTGGTATCCCTTTCTATATAGCTTGCCGATACTTCATCCGCACCCATTTTTAATGCGTCATTAACAATCCTTTCAACATCCACCATACCATCACCTCAGATACACATTCCTCAACCTAACGTATGGTCCGCCCATCCATACATCAACACCCTGCATGGGATCACCTTTACCGCATGTGCCTGCGAAGAAAACCAAATCCTTTGAAAGTGCATCAACTGCTGAATAAAATCCCTTAGTTGTGATTTCAAGAACAGGTCTTTTCACTGGTACAGTTATTTTTCCATTCTCAATTAAGTATGCTTCCCTTCCAATGTATTTTTCATTGAACCTTATATCATCAATGTTCCATTCCGTGAATGAGTTCATGAATATTCCATACTTTATATCCTCAATCAGTTCATCAAATGTGTAATCTCCAGGTTCAATGTATGTTGTGCTCATCCTCACAATAGGTTCCATGTCCCACCAGGATGATCTTGCCGCAGCGTTACTTTTCTTCCCAAGATAACCGGCAGTTTCCCTGTTCATAAGGAATTCGTTTATTTTTCCATTTTTGTAAAGGTACCTTTTTCTTGCCCTTACACCCTCATAATCGTATTTATAATGACCAAAGCTTTTTTCAATGGTTGGATCATCAACAACGTTAACAACATCTGAACCTATCCTTTCACCGATCATTTCTGGCTTTATGAACGATTCACCTGCCTGTGCAGCCTCCCTTCCAAGTATTCTATCCGCCTCTGATGGATGGCCTGCTGATTCATGGGCAACTATTCCCGAAACTTCAGGTCCAACAATCAAATCCATTTTTCCTTCAGGTGATTTTTTACTTTTTGCAACTTCCTTTAATGTTTTTGCCTCCTTTTCAAGTTTTTCCCACAGGTTCCATTCATCAAATGCTTCATAACCACCGCTCATTCCAAATTCCTGTGAAGCCTGTTCAAAGTTTCCATTCTCCATTACACCTATCATGTAATGATAGGAAACATTTGGTATCCTTGATATTATACTTGTACCTTCCGTGTTATAGAACTCCATCTCCGTGATCTTATCCCTCAAAAACTGTAACCTCATTGGTGTATTTTCCTTAACAAGTATTTTTTCAAAATCGTTCAGGTAGGATATTTTTTCCTCAATTGAAAGATCAAGTATTTTTTTCCTTTCAACAAGGTTGTAATTGTCCTTGATTATTTCTTCCTCGGATAGTTTTACACTTTTTCCCTGGCTCTTTGAAAACTTTATTGCCTTCTCAACAAGCCTTTTTATGTTTTCATCGCTCATGTTTTCACTTGTAACAAAACTGAATGTGTTGTTCAAAGCCCTTATTGCAATTCCCTCTTCCTGAATTGTCCCAACACCGCTTAGCACTCCATTTTTCATAACAAACTCTGTTGTATTATATCTCAATATTCTAATTTCACCGTACCTAACATTCTTTTCAAGCATTTTCAAAATTCCATCTATGTGCATGATCAACCCTCCTAGGGCATGTATCTCCTCAATTCCTTCTCCCTCTCCTTCTCCTTTCTGATCATTCTTTCCAGCCCGCTCATGGCATCATCAACAACCTTGTAAAGGTTCCATCCGTTCTCCTGAATATAAAGTACCTTCTTTTCTGTTACAAGCCTTGCCCTTAGAGCATAGTTTATTTCATTTCCACCAACATTATGTTCCTCCACATGTATGTTAAGGGAATGGGGTGTGTAATTTTCAAACTTTGCAATCTTTTTCAAACTCTTCTCAATTATCTGGTAAATTGTATCAAAAACAGATGGATCATCGCTCTCAAGACCTGTTATCTGAACAAACACACCCTCGCTTTCCTCCTTTCTTGCAATCAGCTCAACAATGTCCTTCTGTGTTATTATACCAACTATTCTGTTTTCCTCATCAACTATTGCACATATGTATGATTTCATTTTAAGCATTGTATCTATAACATCCTTCAGCTTTGCATCCTTTCTTACAAAAACAGGTGGATTCAAAAATTCCTTAACGAAAAGCACCTTCTTCTCCTTCTGACCCTTTATTTCTCCAACAGTTGGTCTTTCTTTTACCCTCCAGACAGCGTTTGTGAGATCCCTTATGTGAACCATTCCGACAAGATGGTTGTGTTCATCAACAACAGGTATTGTCAATTCCCCTAAATTCCTCATTTTCTGTATTGCAACGTTAATGTCATCGTTAATGTTCACTGTTACAGGATCCCTTATCATTATTTCCTCTATGGGTATACCGGAATACTGCGGAACATTAAGAAGCGCCTTTGTAACATCAGTCCTGGAAACAAGTCCCTTAAGGAAATCGTTGTTATCAACAACAGGTATGGATCTTAAACCGCTCTGAACCATTGTTTTTACAGCATCGAGAAGCTTTGTGTTTTCATCAACCCTTGGTGGTTTAATCATAAGTGTTGAAATTTTTGATGTCATGGGAACATTCTTTCTCCTCATCAAATTTTCAAAATCGAAATAACCGAGAAGTTTGTTTTTATGGTCAACAACAGGTACCTCATGTATCTCCTTTTCCTTCATTCTGCTCAGAACTGTTGAAAGCATTTCATCCTCGTATGCCACAACAGGGCTTGTGCTCATAACATCCTTCACGTATATTTCATCAATACTCATCCTTTAACCACCTCTCAAGGCTCGTTAAATTCTCACCATAAACACGTTCAATTTTTTTCTCACGCATTCTTTCAATGTAATCCTCCAGTGATTCCTCATCAGCAAGACGAACCCTTTTTATTTCGTACAAACAATCTGAACAGTACAAACCAAGATTGTTCTTTATGGGTGCTCCACAGATTATACACCTGTTCATGCAAAACACTCCCATGAAAGAATATTAGAAGTTCTCTATTAAAGATTTCGATAAAAAAATGTAGTTTAGGAAAATCATTTAATGTAAAAGTCCATATCCAAATATGGGTCATGCAAAGCTGAATAAACGCAAGATTGACTATATTATAAAATCTAAAACAAAAGGACAGAGCTACAACCAGATTGCAAGGGATCTGAAAATAAGCGTATCAACTGTGAAAAGAGTATGGATTTATTGGTTAAATTATGGAGAACCAATAGAAATCAAAAGGAGTGGTAGAAAAATGTTAAACATAGATGAGAATATTGAGAAAATAATAATTTCTGTTCATAATGAACAGAGATTAGGGGCTGTTAGGCTTGAAAAGATCATTGAATATGAATATGGTATTCATATCCCCCATAACACAATTCACAGAATATTGCTGAAGAATGGGATGGCCAGAGAAGAGATAGAAAAGAAAAAGAGGAGAAAGAAATGGATAAGATATGAAAGAAAGCACAGTTTATCAATGTTGGATCTTGACTAGTACAGTACAAATGGAAGGAGCACATGTTTGCACGTGATAATATTTCAAGAATGATATATCAGGGGAGAGAATTGGAAAAGACAACTGAAGAAAAAAAGTAAAAAATTTTAAAGAAGCTATGAGTGAGTATGAAAGAATAGGAATAATAGAATTGTTAAAAGAATAACATAAATCATATATTTTCAAAAGTGAAACAACCACACAAATGGGAAAGTGAAAAATGGTTTGATTTGATAACCATGGAAATGATTTCAAAACATCTGGAAACTTTGTGGAAAGGTATAATAAAATAAGATATGGTCAAATTCTTGGTAAAAAGCACTATTTGCAAAACCTAAGATCCGTTCTGAGCAAGATTGCCTTGGAAAGACAAATTAGGAATATTTTAGCACTTAAAGGGTTTCTACAGAGCTTGGAGGGTGAGAAAAATTAAGAATTCCTTATACAGTCAAACCTTATGTGGTATCACAGATAAAAAAAGAAAAAGAATTTATTTTCTTTTCAGGATAAGGAATGTGAATATTGCTATCAGTATTACAATTGTTATTAGAAAGAAAAAGAGATAGGTATCGTATATTGGAGGGAAAACATTTGAAAATGTAATTGTAATATTCTTTGTATTAATTACTGTTATTTCCATTGAAATATTTTGTTTTATTGGTGTTAAATAGTAATTTGAGACAAAATATGAATTTATGGTATAGTTTCCTCTAGGAAGAAGGAATACAATGGATCCATTCTTGTCCGTTATACCTGCACCAACCTGCGCACCTGTTGAGGAATTGGAAATTTCAACAAAAACATCCTTCAGGTTTGATCCAGAATTTGTTAAAGTCTTTATGTAAACAGGGTAAACATTGGTTACATTAATAACAATAGTATCTTTTGTAATCAAAACTTTCTGTGCGGAAATGATCTCCGAATCATCATAAATAACTGTGAATGTGTAAATACCGGCTGGAACCCTGGATAGGTATAGGGAACCATTTTTATCCGCTACTTTTAAAGGCATTAAGGAACCATTTGGTGTTAATATGCTCACAAGAGGGTAGGGTACAGGTATGCCGCTTGATGTTATAAAGAATACTGTTGGATAAATTATGGAAACATTGAAAATGAAAAGAGTGGTGTTATTAACAAATTTTGTGAAAGATCCAACGCTAACGTTTTCCCAGTAAATTTTAAAGTTATAGGATGAATTTGCGGGTAAAAAGAATGAAGCAATTCCGGATGAATTTGTAACATTTGAGGCAATAAGTGAATTTGATGAAAAAATATTTACAAGAGAATCTGAAACGTATTGATTCCTTTCATCAACCACTTTTACATAAATCTTTACTGGAGGTGAACCAACAGTGAATGTCATGTTCAAAAATGCATTTCTGCCATAGAAAGATGATGTATATGATCCATAGAGATTGTGGAATGTATTATCAGTTGCATTTACAGTTATGTAATATTCCCCTGGTGGAAGTGAAGAATAATTGAAATATGTGTAATATACTGCACTGAAATCCCATGGATAAGGCTGGGATAAAATTTTCATATTCTCTTCAAAGATCAAAGATCCTGTATTGTTTGATATTTTAATTTCCACAGGATAGGAAAGGAAATCGTATGTACCGAGGGGATCGGAAACATTGGCAAATATTTCAATTGTTTTGTTTGCAACATTCTCAGGTAGAACAGTTGAATTTTTGCCGTAACTGTTCTTTATCCAGATATTTTCAATCTTTAGGTACTTTCCAAATGGTATTGAAACGGTACTTTGGTAATAGGTGTTCTCAACCAATCCCCACCATATGCCATAGTTTTCAGATGAAGTTCCGCTTATGCTTATGTTAACCATCAATGAATATCCCCTTGGCAGGGATACATTTATTGTTGGACCTGTTAATTTAACTGGTGTTCCTCCTGGTTTTGAACCAACAGGAATCAATGAGTTTGGATTTGATGATGATCCAAGGAACGTTAAGGATCCCTGTGGTGAAACGGAATAAACTGTCACGCTTGTGGATCCACCTGTTGGAGAAGATCCCGTCTGGTTCATATAGATGTTTGCATAGATTGTTCCATTTATTATAACATCAGATGAAAACTGTGGTGCTATCACAAATGAAACAGAATCGTAATGCACTCCGAAAATTGCACTTCCTGTATTTTTCAATTGCTGTGATAGATCATTTTCTGTTGTTAAAACATTAATATACTTGACCGATCCAACATTTATACCTGTTGTTGAATTGTGTAAATAAAAGAGAATGTAAGTTGGATAGGTTTCATTACCCGTGTATGGTGTAGAATCTGCATTAATTCCAATAAAAGAAATCAGAAAAATAAGAATTGCAAATAAAACAAAATATTTTTTCATAAAAGAATATTTTATTAATGAAATATAAACATTTTGGTACAGTTTTTATGCCCTGGCAAAAACAACGATTATCATTCATTCAAATCGTCTGACCCATTTGCCAGGGCATATGGGATGATCTGCTGGACAGGTAATCATAGTCCGATGGGACGCATCGGTCTCAGCCTGTGGCCCAGATCATCCCTATAGGTTCCGGGTGTCACAGTATTTCATTTTCCATACTGCTTCCTTTGCCCGGAACCAGGATTATAAAAAAGTAAAAAATATTAAACTTTTTTCCTGAACTCAATAATATCCTTATTCATGTATTTTCTCAGTACTTTAGGTATGATAATCCCCTCTTCATTCTGGAAATTTTCAATTATTGCAACGATTGTCCTTGTTGTTGCTATTGCTGTACTGTTCAATGTATGTGGATAATAGTTCCCATCCTTTCCCCTCACCCTTATGTTAAGCCTCCTTGCCTGATAGTCCTTAACATTACTTGCACTCACAACCTCCCTGAACTTACCCTGGGCAGGCATCCATGCCTCAATATCGTACTTTATTGATGCCACATTACCAAGATCACCGCTGCATATCTTTATTACCCTGTAAGGTATTTCAAGTTTTTGAAACAATTCCTCAGCATTTTTTAGTATTTCCTCAAGGAAATGTTTTGATTCCTCAGGTTTACAATAAATAAACTGTTCTATTTTGTTGAACTGATGAACCCTGAATATGCCCTTTGTATCCTTTCCATGCGCTCCAGCCTCCCTCCTGAAACAGGGTGAAATACCCGCATATTTCTTTGGCAGATCCCTTTCATCAATTATTTCATCCATATGGTATGCGGCAAGTGAATGCTCTGATGTGGCTATAAGGTAAAGATCATCATTCTCAATCTTGTAAATTGTGTCCTGGAAGGTTGAAAGATCAGTTGCACCTTCCATTGCCCTTCTCGTAAGCATAAATGGAGGTTCCATGGGAACAAATCCCTTTGAAATGAGATGTTCAAGGGCAAACATTTCAAGTGAAAGTTCAAGGAGGACAAGATCATTTTTAAGATAGTAAAACCTTGAACCTGCCACTTTACCCGCCCTCAATGTATCACCAAGATCGAATTTTTCAAGTATATCAGTATGGCTCATGGGTCTCTTCTCTATTATTTCATAATCCATTGAATTGTTTGATGCCTTAAGAAAATCATTTAAATCATCTTTAAATACCTTGGCCCTTCCCCAGAACCTGAATGGAACATTATCGTTCTCATCCTTTCCATAGGGTACTTCATCATCAACTATGTTTGGTGTGTTCCAGAGAAGATTATCCCTTTTACTTTTAACATCTTCAACAATCTTTTCAATTCTTTCAATATCCTCATTTAATTTTGTTACCTCCTTCTTAAGTTTTTCAACATCCCCCTTTTCCCTCATTAACCTTGAAATTTCATCAACCTTTTTGTTCTTAAGGTTCCTCAGCTTTTCAAGTGTTTGTAAATTTTCCCTCCATATCCTGTCAAGTTCCAGTATTTTGTCAACAATTCCTGGATCAAGGTTCCTTTTTCTCTGGCTTTCACGAACAATCTCAGGGTTATTCCTTACAATGTTTATGTCTATCATTGTATATGCTAATTTTTAATTTGCATATAATCTTTGTTATCCATGGTTAAAATGATAGAAATGTTTATATACATCCTTTTTGATTACTTGTCTGACAAATATATGACCTGGAGGTAGAAATGTATGAAAAGTTTAATCAAAAACGCCCTGGGTGAGGATCCAGATAATCTGACAGTGAACCAGACACAGCAGCCAGAGGAAATAGTTTCACCTGATGATGAGGAACTAAGAAAAATTGTCGAACAGTTGAAGGTAAACATAAAGATAGTTGGATGCGGTGGTGGAGGATCAAATACAATAAACAGGCTAAGCGATTCCGGTATATATGGAGCAACATTAATTGCCGCAAACACAGATGCACCCCATCTCTTACATGTTAAGGCAAACAGGAAAATATTGCTTGGAAAAAGGCTCACAAGGGGTCTCGGTGCTGGTGCGGATCCAAGAACTGGCGAGGAGGCTGCAAAGGAGGCGGATGAGGATCTAAGGAATATTCTGCAGAGATCAGATATAGTTTTTGTGACGGCAGGTATGGGCGGTGGAACTGGAACAGGTTCAGCACCATATGTGGCACAGGTTGCAAAGGAAATGAATCCTGGTACGCTTGTCATTGGCATAGTAACATTACCATTCTCCGCCGAAGGTAAAGTAAGAATGGAACAGGCTTTATATGGACTGGATAGGTTAAGAAGATTCTGCGATACAACGATCGTTATACCAAACGATAAATTGCTTGAAATTGTTCCAAGGCTACCATTGGATCAGGCGTTCAAGGTTGCGGATGAGGTTTTAATGGAAGCATTGAAGGGTCTTACGGAAATAATAACAAAGCCAGGTCTTGTTAACATTGACTATGCTGATATAAAATCAATCATGGCCAACGGTGGCGTTGCAATGATTGGTATAGGAGAATCTGAAGGATCAACGGACAGGGTTCAGGAAGCTGTTAACGATGCAATAAATTCACCATTAATCGAAGCAGATATTCACCAGGCAAAGGGAGCACTGGTGAGAATTGTTGGAGATCCAAACATGAGCGTTATGGAAGCACAGAGGGCAGCTGAATTGATACAAAAACAGATAAATCCAATGGCAAAACTCATATGGGGAGCATCAATAGATCCAACACTTGAAAACAAAGTAAAGGTTCTTGTTGTTCTAACAGGTGTGAAGAGCCCATACATACTTGATGGAAAGGCATCGCTAAACGATATGAAGAAGGCTGCAAAAATATCAGCCTTCGATTCAGCAATTGATACATTATAAAAAAAATTAAAAAATTAATTTTTTACATATATTTTATTTTTCTTGATGGCCTGAAAACAATCTTCTTCTTTTCTGGCACGTTTATAACTGCCTTCGTTCTTGGGTTCTTTGCCTTCTTTGCCTTCTGAACCCTTCTAACAAAAACACCGAATTCCTTTATTGCAACCTTCTCTCCCTTGTTAACCCTGTTCACAACCTCTTTGAAAAATGTGTCAAGGACTGCCTTTACATCCTTCTCCTTCACACCAGTGCTCTTTGCAATACTTTTTCTTAGTTCAGTGATTCCAGCCATAGTTCTGCACCTCGCTTTGAGTATTAAATTATCAATATATAAACTTTGCTAGCAAATTACACAAAATAAATTTTTCACTCTTCCGTTTCAAAGTGTGTTACAACTTTTATTTTCGGGAATACCTTTGAGAATGTTTTTTCTATCCTTTTTGATATTTTTTCAATTTTTTCTATCGTTAGGTTTTTGTCAACAACTATGTGTATGTCCACATGACCACCTTCAGGTGATGTATACACCTCAACATCATGATAACTTTTTATTTCAGGTATCTCCTTCAATATGGAATCCAAATTCTTTTCAATTTCATTTTTAATATTAACATCAAATGTATCAACATGGACAATTGCCTCCATGCCCGTTTTTTCCAATACCCTTTTTTCAAATTCACTTGCAATTTCATGCGCCTTTGATGCTGTATAATCACCTCTTAGATCAATATGAAGAACAACAATCTTTTTTTCACCATAATCGTGTATCTTAACATCATGTACCTTTAGTTTCATTTCCCTTGATATTTCATCAATTTTTTTCATGTTATCTTCATCAGGTTTTTCTCCTATCAGTTTGCTTATTCCTGTATAAGAGAATTTGATTGATTCATAAATTATAAGCATGGCAATTGCAATGGAAAAAAGACCATCAAAATATTTAAAATACTGTGATAGAAATATAACAATTACCACACCAACTGTTAAAATTGCATCGCTTCTATGGTGCCATGCATCAACGAGAAGAGGATCCCCTCCTATCCTTTTGCCATAATTAAATGCAAGCCATGCCATCAATTCCTTAACAATGGCGGTAGAAAGAACAATTATCATGAGAATTATATCGAATGAAACGCTTTCGGGTGAAATGATCCTTGAAATTCCATCATAAAAAATGAAAATACCTGTAAGGAATAAAACAATTGATCCAAGCACTGTTGCTATATGCTCAATCCTTCCATGACCATAGGGATGTTCCTCATCCGGTGGTCTAGATGCAAAATAATAACCGAGTATGACAATAATTGAACCAATTAAATCCGTTAATGTATGGTATGCATCGGCTATAAGGGCAATGCTGTTTATTATTATACCTATTATTAACTTAACAATAAAAATACCAAAATTACCTGAAATGCTCACAAAACCTTCAATGTAAGCATATTTTTCTCTTTTCATTTCCATGTAATAATCCTTTCATTGCTTAAAAATATTTTTAAAAAAT
>JAVRLK010000032.1:0-12503 GCA_031961545.1 Thermoplasmatota archaeon
AAAAATTCACAAGAAGGGATACGATTTTAACATCAAACACATCAAATATAAGGATAACTGATATTGCAAAGGATTTAAAATACAAAGACAGGGTTGCAGGACTGCATTTCTTCAATCCACCTGTTGTGATGAAACTTGTGGAAGTAATAAAAGGTGAGGAAACATCCGATGATACTGTAAATACACTCTTCGATCTTGTAAAGAAGATAGGAAAAATACCAATAAAGGTTTTGAAGGATACACCGGGTTTTGTTGTAAACAGAATACAGGCACCTGACATGCTTCTTTTCTGCCTTCTTATAGACAACAACATTGCCACACCTGAGGAAATAGATGCATTCGCAAAGCTGCAGGGTTTACCCATGGGTCCATATGAGTTGATTGACTATGTTGGTGTTGATGTTGTTTATCATTCAATGAACTATTATGCAAAAACCTTGAACCCTGACTATGCAAAGTGTAAGGTTTATGCTGAACTTTACAACAAAAACCAGCTTGGAATGAAAACAGGAAAAGGGTTCTATGACTGGTCACAGGGAAGACCAAAGATAGACACAAAGAAGGCAACGGATAAGATTTCACTCATGGATATATTTGCAGTGGAAATAAATGAGGCTGTGAAATTACTTGAGGAAGGTGTTGCAACACCCGAGGACATAGAGACGGGTGTAAAGTATGGATTAAATAGGGCATTTGGACCAATAAGTGTTGCAAAAACCCTAACAAACCAGGAAGTAAAGGCAAAGCTTGAGGAACTTGTTAAAAAATTCAACTGCTCAGTATTTGAACCTGCGGAGACAATAAAGAATGGAAGGATGAGGGAGGCAATAGATGGAAGGTTAAAGCCAAAGACTGTTGAAAAGAAAAAGGAGGAGGTTGTTGTAAAAGGCAACATTGAGGAATATGGAACAGTTCTGCTTGAAAGATTCCCATTCCATGTTGCAAGGATTTTACTTAACAAGCCAAAGCATAATACAATAAACGATGAACTTTTGAACGATCTTGAGAATGTTTTGAAGAGACTGTGGAACGATCTAGAGGTATGGGTAATTGTTGTTACGGGAAACGGTACAACATTCTCAGCTGGAGCCGATTTATCTCAATATTTCCCAAGCAGTTTCCAGTTCCTTGAATTCTCGAGGAAAGGTGAAAGGGTATTCAGACTATTATCTGAAATTCCCAAATTAACAATAGCTGCCATGAAGGGATATGCACTTGGTGGTGGTTTTGAATTATCCCTTGGATGCGATCTCAGGGTTGCAACAAAGGATGTACAGATTGGATTCCCAGAAGTTACTTTAGGTCTAATACCTGCCTGGGGCGGATCCCAGAAACTTGCAAAGATAGTTGGTGTTGGCAAGGCAATGGAAATAATAGTAACAGGACAGAGAATGACTGGAGAGGATGCTTACAGACTTGGAATAGTTAATAGAATAATGAACGATATTGACAAGGAAAGCATTGACTTTGCAAAATCAATAGCTGAAAATTCAGCACCCATTTCCGTGGCACTTGCAAAGAGATTAATAAATAAAGGAACAGAGGTACCAATGGATGTTGGTCTTGAAATGGAATCATTTGCAGCGGGAGTTCTATTCTCAACCGAAGACCTGAAGGAGGGAATATCATCCTTCCTGCAGAAGAAGAAGCCTGAATACAAGGGGAGATAAATATGGATGTTTATCTTGTTGATTTCCTTAGAACAGCATTCTCAAGATCCAGGCCAAACGAGCCTGAAAGGGATGTTTTCAATTCACTCAGAATGGACGAAGCTGTTGGAATGCTTCTTAAGGAAATGATAAAAAGAAACAACATAGATCCCTTAAGGATCGGTGATGTTATCACTGGCTGCGCTTTACAGGCTGGAGAAAACTGGCTTTATGGTGGAAGGCATCCAATTTTCCTTGCAGGTTTACCTGTTGAAGTACCGGGTATGGCTGTTGACAGGGCCTGTTCATCATCAATGGTTGCAATTGCAATAGGAACATGGGAAATTATGACAGGTAACGCTGACATAACATTCGCTGGCGGTATGGAACACATGACCCATGAGCCAATGGCAAACAATCCTAGAATCCTGCCAAACTATAAACTGCTTGTAAGACCTGAATATATGAAATACCAGATGAACATAGGTTACAGCATGGGTCTAACGGCGGAAAAACTCGCTGAGGTTGAGAACATATCAAAGGATGAAATGGATGAATTTTCACTTAGAAGCCATAAACTTGCAAGTGAAGCATTGAAAAATGGTTATTTCAAGGATGAAATAATGCCCGTTCAGGTGGAATATAACGGCGAAATGATCACTGTTGATAAGGATCAGAGCATAAGACCCGATACAACACTTGAACAGATCAAAAAATTACCACCCGCATTCAAGCCTGATGGTGTAATAACAGCTGGTAACTCATCACCCCTCAATGCAGGTGCAAGCATGACAATGCTGATGAATGAAAAAACAATGGATGAATATGGTCTCAAACCAATGGCAAGGATCGTTTCATTTGGATGGGCAGGTGTGGATCCAAGCATAATGGGAGAGGGCCCTGTTCCAGCAACAAAAAAGGCACTTGAAAAGGCTAAACTGAAGGTTGAGGATATAGATTATTGGGAAATTAACGAAGCTTTTGCGGTTGTTCCATTGAATGCAATTAAAAAATTGAACATTGATATAAACAGAGTGAACATACATGGTGGTGCCATTGCAATCGGTCATCCGCTCGGTGCAAGCGGTGCAAGGATAACCGGTACACTTGCAAGGATCCTTAAGGAAAAGAATGGTAGATATGGAGCTGCAACACTTTGTGTTGGAGGGGGGCAGGGTTATACTGTCATACTGGAGCGTGTTTGAGTATGGATTTTGAACTACCAAAGGATGTTGAGGAAAAAAGGAAACAGGCAAGGGAATTCGCTTTAAGTGAATTCACGGAGGAAAGAAAAAGGAAGTATGATGAAATTGAAAAATTTCCCTTTGAGGTAAGGAAGGCAGCGCTTGAAAAGGGAATAATTGATTACAGCAATCCCTGGAAACTTTTAGTAACAATTGAAGAACTTTGCAGGGTTGATCCTGGGCTTGGCATTTCCTCATTCGTTTCAGCCTTTGGATCAGAAGTTTTAATGTTACTTGGAACGGAAGAACAGAAGAAAAAGTACCTTGAACCCGTCCTGAGGGGAGAAAAAATAATGGGATTCGCTGTAACAGAACCTGTCGCCGGTAGCGATGTTGCAGGTATTGCAACCAAGATAGAAAGGGAAGGGGATCATTGGGTCATGAACGGTTCAAAGATGTTCATAACAAACGGTTCCATTGCTGATTTCCTTCTTGTTCTCGCCAGGAATGGTCCACCTCCATCTGAGGAAAAAAGGCACCATAACATGACAATGGCCATTGTTGAGACAAAATGGCCTGGTGTAAGTGCAAACAAACTGACAGGGAAAATGGGTGTAAGGGCAACGGATACGGCGGAAATAATTCTTGACCATGTTAAAATACCAAATGAAAATATAATAGGTGAGGTGGGCAAGGGATTCTACTATGTTATGACATTCTTCAACATATCAAGGATATATGTTGCCGCGATGGCAATAGGAATAGCACAGGGTGCAATTGATCTCATAATTGATAAAATAAAGAAGGAACCATCATTTTCAAAAATGGAAAGCATACAGTTTGCAATTGCTGAAATTGCAACAAGGGTAGAGGCTGCAAGGCTTCTAACATACAAGGCAGCATCCTACCTGTTCCAGTTCAACCCTGATCCCGTGGCAACAAGCATGGCGAAATATTATGCTGCTGAAACAGCAACCTATGCTGCGGAAAAGGCTCTTGAAATAACTGGAATGGATGGCGCAATAACATCCCTTGAACGGATGTTCAGGGATGCAAAGATCATGGAAATATGGGAGGGTTCAAGTGAGATTGAAAAACTTGTTGTATACAGAATGTTCATGAAGAAGATGGGGGTGGAATGAATGGACGAAGAACACAGGGTCCTTGAATCAATGGTGAGGGATTTTGCTGAAAAAGAAATCGAGCCGATAAACAAAAACATTGAGCTTGAAAAAATAAGTTATTCATTGAAGGAAAGGTTATCATCCCTTGGATTCCTCGGAGCAATCGCACCCCCTGAACTTGGTGGTGCATCACTTGACAGACTAGGTTATTCAATTCTCCTTAAAGAGCTTGCAGCTGCAAGCCCCTCGGTTGCATACTATGTTTTTCTTGAAAATTCATTCATTATAAAAATACTGGAGAACGATGAATCACTGAGGGAAAAAATTAAGGATGTTTCTTCCGGAAAACTTTCGGGAGGTTTCATTTATCCAAAGTTTGCTAACTTTTCCAACCCCGGTGATCTTAGGATAGAGAATGGATACCTTAAGGGAATAACCAATGGCGTTTTGAATTCAAGCGCTGACTTTTTCATAGTTACGCTTGATGGTGAAAACTTTTACCTTGTTGATCATGGTTTCAAAAAACTTGATGAGCATGAGAGATTAGGGCTAAAGGGTCTTACATTTTCACCAGTTGAATTTTCAGTGAATTTAAATGAACTGAAAAGGATTGAAAACGTTAAAATAGATTTCACAAGGGAAACGAATTTACCAGTTGGCGCTATAGCTTTGGGTATAGCATCGGGTGCGCTAAGAAAGGCAATAGATTATGCAAAGGAAAGGGAAGCATTTTTGCACAAGCTCAAGGATTTCCAGCCACTTGCATTCGGAATATCTGAAGCATACGCTGAACTTGAAATACTCAACGAATTCTTCTCAAACCTTGCATCGGGTGAGTATGAGGAAATGAGGGATCTTCTTTTCAAGGTACACACACTTGATTTTGCAAAAAGGGTAACAAAGCTTGCACTTCAGGTACATGGTGGATACGGGTACCTTATGGACTTTGGAATAGAAAAATTCTACAGGGATGCCATGTTCATTTACCTTTTAACATCACATTACGTAAAGGAAAGAATGAGGCTCTCAGAACTCATATTTGAAACAAAGGCCGGTTTCATCTGATTTTCAAAAAAATTTTATTTTCTTTTTGTTCCATAACAACTATTCCATTTTTTTCCATATATTTTAAAATGGCAAGGAAAGGCACCCTGTTCAGGAAATATTCCCATTTTTCTCTTATTTCCATTTTCAAATCATTGAGAACCAAAGAATACAAATTTTCCATTGTCTCAGGTAAATTTTTTTCTATAATTTCAATTATTTTTTCAATTGCACCTACATTTATTTTTTTAAGATCCGATATTGATTTATAGAATCCACCATGGGAAATTATGTATCCATCGGCATCTATTTTTTCAGCACTATCCATTGCATTTATGTATTTTTCTGTGTCAATATGAAAGGGAATTGGATGCTTTTCAATTATTTTTTCTGAAAACATTGTATCCGCAAGAAAAACTATATTATCCGGTGTTTTTAAAACAACCATGCCGAAGGCATGGCCCTCCAATTCAAAAATTTTGAAATTTTTTAAAGAAGAAACAGGATAAACATGTTCTGTTTTTGCGGGAACAATGAATTTTGTGTTCAAAAATTCTGGGTAGGATGAACCAAAAAGTATGTATGGAAAAAATTGCGGATTTTTAAGGAAGAATGCCTCAATTTCACTTGAAAAGAATTTTGTAAAACCCCTTTTCTGTAAAAAATCGTTACCACCTGAATGATCAGCATGGGAATGGGTGATTATTACATTCTCAAGTGTTAGTGATTCATTAATGATATAATTGAATATTTTTCTAATTTTGTTTTCATCAATACCTGTATCAATGATTGTTACCTTTTTACCTTCACGATACATACCTATAGCTGTTGATCCCGGGAAATAGTATGTGTTCCCCGATACATTTTCAATTTCCATAAAAATAAAAAATATGATCACCTTTAAAAAATTACCTGAAAATTAATTTAAAGAGTGTGGGATAAATTTTTATTATATTTTTATCAAAAATTAACTTTTTTGCAATTATTGAAGGTTTGTCTATATGCCCATATTCATTTATTTTTTCAATAACATATTCATTTGAAATTGTATCGAATATCTTTTCCATTTCCCTATCATCAATCTTTGAAAAAATTTTATGTATAAAAAGATCCCTGTGAAGTTCTCTCCTTATCCATTTAATATTCCTTTCATAATTCCCATTATTCTTTAAACTATTTGCAAGGATTTTTGAACTGTTCAAACCATAAAAAAGACCACCGCCTGATGTTGCTTTTACAAATAAACCGGCATCACCAACAAGGTAAATATTCCCCAGGTAATGTTTTTTCAGTTCACCTATAGGTATCTGACCTGCAATCCATTCCTTTATCTCCCTGCCATTGAATTCATTTTTTATTAATTTTTTAAGCCTTTCCATGGGATTTCTATCATATGTACCGAGACCAACAAGAACATCATCACCCTTGGGCACAGCCCAGGCAAAAAAACCTTGAGAATATTCCCTGTCAAGGTATATTTTCACAAGATCCTCATGCTCAAGTTTATTTTTCAAAAGTGCCTGAACACCATTTATGTATTCAATTTTTTCATTTGTTACCATTTTTCTGACAATACTTCTTGGACCATCCGCACCAATCAAAAATTCACTCTCATAATTTTCACCCTGTATCTCTAATTTAATTTTATTATTCTTGTAAAAAATATTTTTAACCCTTTTACCAAGAATAACTTTTTCTCTAATTCTTTCATAAAGGTCAATTTCAAAATTTTCCCTATCAATAACGTATGCAACGTATTCATTTTTTCCAATCTTAAAACTTTTTTTCCCAAGAACAACTTCAGCACCCCTTATTTTGTTAATTACAAAATCCTTTGAAAATTCTTCAACAAAATCCTTTGAAACAAGACCAGTGCAATGTAAAGGTCTTCCAATTTTACCATGCTCCTCAAAAATAACAAAATCATCTCCAATTTCATTCCCGAACATCAATCCGCTTGGTCCTCCACCAACAACCATGTATTTCACAAAATTTTGAATGAAAACGTATTTATAATGTTATTCCTTCAAAAATAAAAAAAATTTATAGATGTTAAACTTTTCCATAAAGAAGAGGAAGATAGGAATGGAAGAGGAGATATTCAACCAGAAAATGGATTTCCCCGAAATGGAAAAAAATATTATAAAATACTGGGATGAAAGGAAAATATTTGAAAAGTTGAGAAAGAAAAATGAAAATGGTGAAATTTTTACATTTCTTGAGGGACCACCCACCGCAAATGGACACCCGCACATGGGTCATGCATTAACAAGGGCTGCAAAGGATGTTGTTTTAAGGTACATGGCAATGAATGGTAAAAATGTCTATCCTTGGATAGGTGGCTGGGATTGCCATGGCCTGCCCGTGGAACTTGAGGTTGAGAAGGAATTGAAAATAAACTCAAAGAAGGAGATTGAAAAGTTTGGTATTGAAAACTTCAACAGAAAATGCAGGGAAAGTGTATTCAAATACAAGAATGAATGGGAGGAGATGACAAGAAGGATAGGTTTCTGGCTTGATCTTGAAAATGCATACGTTACAATGAATAGGGAATACGTTGAAAGTGTATGGTGGGCATTGAACAGAATATGGAAAATGGGTTTACTTGAAAAGGATTTCAAAATTGTTCCATACTGCCCGAGATGCGGAACACCATTATCAAGCCATGAGGTGGCACAGGGTTACAAGGATACTGAGGATCCTTCACTCTACGTTAAATTTAAGGCAAAGGATGAAGATGCCTTCTATCTTGTATGGACAACAACACCATGGACCTTGCCATCCAATCTATTTTTGGCCGTGAACGAAAATGTTGAATACTGTCTTGTGAAATATAAAGATGAAAAATATTACCTTGCATGTTCTGTTGTTGATAAATTAACACCGGGGGCTGAAATAATAAAAAGGATGATGGGAAAGGATCTTCTTGGCAGGAAATATGAAAGGTTAATACCGGATATTGAATATGATGGTAATGTATTCTTTATAGTTTCCGGTGATTTTGTTACAACAGAGGAGGGAACGGGAATTGTTCATATAGCACCTGCCTTCGGTGCAGATGATTTTGAGATTGGTAAAAAGTATAATGTTAAGATTTTAAACCCTGTTGACAGGGAGGGAAAATTCCATACAGGTCCATGGAAGGGTTTATTTGTCAAAGATGCGGATAAAAAAATAATTGAAAGGTTGAAGCATGAGAATAAGGTATTCAAATATGAAAGAATCGTGCACACATATCCATTCTGCTGGAGATGCAATACACCTTTACTCTACTATCCACTTGATACATGGTTCATAAAGGTATCAAAGGTAAGGGATAAAATAATTGAAAATAATGAAAAAATAAACTGGATACCTGATCATTTAAAGCATGGAAGGTTTGGAAACTTTCTTAATGAGGCGAAGGACTGGGCACTGAGCAGGGATAGGTACTGGGGCACACCTTTACCTGTCTGGAAATGCAAAAACAACCATTACTTTGTTCCGGAAAGCTTCAACGATCTATTAAAAAGATCTTTGAAGGAAATAAAGGATTTTGATCCCCACAGACCATACGTGGATGAAATAAAAATTAAATGTGATATCTGCGGTGAAGAAATGGTGAGGGAACCATATGTAATCGATACCTGGTTCGATTCAGGAAGTGCTTCATTTGCACAGTACCATTATCCATTTGAAAATTTTGACAAAGTAAAATGGAGCATACCCTACGATTTCATAACCGAGGCAATAGACCAGACAAGGGGATGGTTCTACACCTTACATGTGATATCAACATTGCTCTTTGATAAAAATGCCTACAAAAATGTTTTAACGCTTGGTCTTGTTTTAAATGAAAAAGGGGAAAAAATGAGCAAGAGCAAGGGAAATTATGTTGATCCCTTACCTATCATGGATTCACTTGGTGCGGATGCCCTGAGGTTATATCTTTACAGCACACCCCTCTGGCGCGATAGAAGGGTGGGAATAAACCTGATAAGGGAATACAAATCAAGAACAATTGATACCCTGTGGAATTCCTATGTTTTCTATAGAAGTAACTCAAAACTTGACAAATTTATTTTCGATAATGGAAATATAACAGAAAAAATTGATAAATGGTTGATTTCAGAACTTAACAGCACAATAGAATGCGTTAACGAAAGTATGAAAGAATTTGAAATACATAAGGGAGTGAACTGCATTGAAAATTTTCTTGATAAGTTAAGTAACTGGTACATAAGAAGATCGAGGAGAAGGTTCTGGGATGAAAATGTAACGGAGGAAAAATTGTCAGGCTATAGAACACTCTACATTGTTTTCAGGGATCTTTCAAGGTTAATGGCACCATTCACACCATTCATAACTGAATACATATACAGGGATCTGACAGGGGAGGAAAGTGTTCATCTAGCAGAATATCCAAAAGAAAATAAAGAATTGATTGATAAAAAACTTGAAAAGGAAATGAACGATGTAATAAAAATAGTTGAAATGGGGAGAAGGGCAAGGCAGATGGCTAACATAAAAACAAGACAGCCCCTTGAAAAGATTGTTGTTATAGGTGAAAAAAATATCCTTGATGAAATAAAGGAATATGAATCCATGATACTGGATGAATTGAATGTTAAAAAAATAATATATGATGAAAGAAGGGAAAAATACATAAAATACAGTGTGGATATAAACTATAAAGTCATTGGACCCATCGTTAAGGAAAAGGTAAGTAATGTGAAGGAGGAAATTTTGAAAATGGATCCATTCAAAATAAAGGAAATGGTTGAAAATAACTCAAAAATAAATGTTCTCGGCTTTGATTTACCTCCAGAATCATTCATATTAAAGGAAGAAACAGATGAGAATTTTGTTCTTGTAAGTGAAAATGGTCTTTATGTTCTTCTAGACAAGGAAATAAACAGGGATCTATTGTACGAAGGACTTGCAAGGGAAATAGTAAGAAGAATACAGATCATGAGAAAGGAAATGAACCTTGCCTATGCTGACAGAATACTTGTTGAAATAAAAACAAATGATGATGAATTAAAGAAGGCCATTGAAATGAAAAAGGAATATATAGAGAATGAAACACTATCTAAAATTGTTGAAAATGTTGATAATTGTTATACAAAAACCTGGGACATAGATGGTAAAGAAATAACAATATTCATCAAAAAATTTAATAGTGAAAAGTGGTTATGAGAGTGAATAAAAATGAAATTTACACCTGAAATCAATTCGCTTATAATTCTTGTTCCTGCAGGCTTTATTTTTGTATTTGCAACAGTATTGACAGGTTTTTCAATAATTCTATTTTATCCAATTCTTGTATTTTACATATTTCACAGATATAAGATATGGCAGACAAAAAGGAGGGCCATATGGGGCACAATAGCAATACTTATAGTTTCCCTACTCCTCTTTACTCTTTTTCCACTTGAAAATTCCTACTATGTTGAAGAATACAACAAGCCATATGTACCACAGCAGTTTTCAAGTATTGTTAAAAATGTAACAACAAATTTCTATCCAGTTAATGGTTATTTCAATGTTACAATAATAACAAACAAATCTGAAATTGTTAAACTGTCAATAGATAGAATAAATCCAGTAAATCTTACTGCAATTTCCTTTAAAAACTATACATCGAATTCGACAAAAATTAACAATGTATATATAACAAAATTTTCAATAAATGTATCATCATATCCATCAGGACTATATATAACAAATGTGAGCATGGAAAATGGATCAGTTTGGTTAACCATATGGGGTCCAAGAATAATGACGGATAACGATTTCAGGAATTTCATATCCAACCTTGTCCTTTATCTTTTCGTATGGGAGGCTATTATAATTTTCCTCATCTCTGAAGGTTTCTTCCTTGCAATAATATTCGGTGCGCACATAATGAGGAAGGGGAGACAGGTAATTAACAAGTGATCATCTATTTCCCATTTCACTTTTTATGTAAGATAACATCTTTTTCGGATTTACAACCTCAAGAATAAACTCAATATCCTCCTTCTTTAGAATTCTGAACAAATAAAGTATTGATAAATAAAGGATATAGGAAAGAATCAACCATATAATGAGGGCCCAGAATGGTGTTGTTGGAAAATGGTATGAAAGGAAATGGAGAATAAGAAATGTTAAAAATGCACCAAAGAATTGTCCAATTAAATGTTTGTTCCCGAATATCCCTATTGTCCTGTATGTTTTAATTCTAACAACAAATGCTACAATCAAACTTGCAACAAGGTTTGCAATTGCCGCGCCAAGTGCACCTAGAGATAGAAAGTTTTGTGGTATCAGGAAAGTGTTAAGTATTAAAATTGTTGCAAGACTAATGAAAGATGTGTACATGATGAACTTTGGATTACCAGCAGCGTTGAAATGTATGGAATATGGTGAATTTATACTATTAACATAAACCATTATTGAAAATACAACAAGAATTGAACTGTATGGTATAAGATCCTTAGACCATAGATTCAACACCTGCCAGGGAAAAACAATCATAAAAATTACAATAGGCATTATTGAAAGTGATATATATTTTTCTGATGCAAGCATTTTTCCTTTGTATTCATCGCTGTTTCCAGTATGATTTAAAGATGAAAGTGTCGGATAAAGCATGGAGACAAGTGCTGTGGAAAAAACAGTTATGTATGAAACAATTTTAAGTATGCTTGAATATGCGCCCACACTATTAAGACCCCAGAAGAATTGAATGAATATGTTATTTATGTTTGTTGATATTGAACCCATAACCCCACTTATTGATACAGGTATTGCAAAAACAATATACTTCATAAAAAGTTCTTTTGAAGGTTTTTTAAAACGCCAATTTTTTGCATAGGGAAGATAAATGGAAAGATAAATTGCATATGCTATTACGGAAATGAAGGCCATCACAAGAGCAAACTCATCTCTATTCACAAGGAATTTTACCATGGAAATACTCAAAATTATGTACAGTGAATTTCTGAACACTGATTCAATCAAAATGGGCATACTTACAATTGCAGCCTTTACACTTGCTGTAAATACGGATTGATAATAAACAATAAAGCTCTGTATAACGTAATAAAACATTAAAATAAAAATTGCATATTCCTCATATATTGTTTGGAATCCCCTGTGAAGAACATCTACCCAGATGAAAATCGTTAAAAGTACTGTAGAAACGAATATTATTGCAAGTATTACCTTTATTATGAAATAGGCTGTTATTCCTTCCTCAAAATCTATACCTTCATTAAGCCTTTTTATATTTGCCGTTGAAAAACCCATATCAAGGATAAATGAAAAAAGACCCAGGAAGGAAAGGGCATAGGAAAAAATACCATATGTTTCAAGACCTACATACCTAAGGATGAATAAAAGTCCCAAGTATCCCATCAAACCTGAAACGAGGTTTTGAAACAGTATTAGCATTGATTTTCTTGCAAGCATTTGACCACGCCCAATTATATCCTTATGAAAAGGTATAAAATATTACCATAAAATTTTATTGCCATCTA
>JAVRLK010000033.1:0-12483 GCA_031961545.1 Thermoplasmatota archaeon
AGAATTGAAAGCATAATAAAAAACATTTTCTGAAAAATTTTATTTCTGTGATTGAAATATGACTTAACATGAAATTTATCATAATAACAGGTGGTGTCATATCCGGTCTTGGTAAAGGAATTACAACATCCAGTATTGCAAAGTTAATGCAATCAATGGGTTTCAATGTTAATGTTATAAAGATAGATCCATACCTTAACTATGATGCAGGAACAATGAACCCATACCAGCATGGTGAGGTTTATGTCCTTGATGATGGAACAGAGGTGGATCTTGATCTTGGTAACTATGAAAGGTTCCTTGATATTTCACTTTCATCGGATAACAATATAACAACAGGTAAGGTTTATAAAACTGTAATAGAGAAGGAGAGAAGGGGTGAATATTTGGGAAAGACCGTTCAGATAATTCCTCACATTACAGATGAAATAAAGAGAAGGATAATGAACGTTGCCAATAAATCCAAAGCGGATATTATTTTGATTGAAGTTGGTGGAACTGTTGGTGATATTGAATCAATGCCTTTCCTTGAGGCATTAAGGCAGCTCGGAAGGGAGGTTGGTGAAAATAATAGAATATTCATACACACAACACTTGTTCCAATAGTTGATGTTGTAGGTGAACAGAAAACAAAACCAACACAGCACAGTGTAAAGGAATTGAGGGCAATAGGTATCCAGCCTGATATGATAGTTGGAAGGTGTAAGGTAAATTTAACAAAGGAGACAAAACAGAAAATTTCTGATTTCTGCGATGTTCCTTTAGAGGCTGTTATAAGCGCACCTGATGCAAAAAATTCGGTTTATGAGATACCTATAATTTTCCAGGAACAGAAGGTTGATGAGTACATAATTAAAAAACTTGGTCTTGAAAGAAAAAGTACAGATCTAACCCAATGGAAAAAATTCCTTTCAGATCTGGAAAATCCAAAGTATGAGGTAACAATAGCTCTAGTTGGAAAGTATGTTCATCTGAGGGATTCATATTTAAGTCATACGGAGGCATTAACGCACGTTTCATCACACCTCAGAACGAAAATCAACATAAAATGGGTTGATGCTGAATTGCTTGAGAATGGGAAGGAAAGTCTTGAGAATGTTCATGGTATATTGATACCCGGTGGTTTTGGAAAAAGGGGAACTGAAGGAAAAATACTTGCTGCAAAATATGCAAGGGAAAATGGCATACCATTCCTTGGCATATGCTTAGGTTTTCAGATGGCTGTTGTGGAATTTGCAAGGAATGTTCTTGGTTATAAGGATGCGAACAGTACTGAATTTGAGCCGGAGACAAAACATCCAGTCATAGATCTCATGCCAGAACAGAAAAATCTGAAGGATCTTGGAGGAACAATGAGGCTCGGTGCGCAGAAGGTGATAATAAAAAAGAAGGGCATTGCATATGATCTTTACGGTACCGATGTAATATATGAAAGGCACAGACACAGGTATGAGGTAAATCCTGATTACATAGATGAAATTGAAAGGAATGGTATGATTTTCACCGCAGTTGATGAAACAGGGAGAAAAATGGAAATATTTGAGCTGAAGGATCATCCTTTTTATGTTGGTTCACAGTTCCATCCTGAGTTCAAGAGCAGGCCTTTGAATCCTTCAAAATTGCACTATGGATTTATCAAGGCTGCAATAGAATACGCCTACAAAAATAAATTGTAAATTTTTATTATTTCTTCAATACTTTTATCCCAAGAATATTTCATTGACTTTTCCATTCCATTCCTTCCAAGTTTTTCTCTCTCCTTATCATTTTCAATCAAATAAAGAATTGAATCTGAAAGCTTTTTTATATCATTGGGTTCAACAAGTATTCCATTTTTATCATCAACAAGTTCTGGTATTGCTGTTGTGTTGTAAGCTATAACAGGTTTACCGGCACTCATGGCATTTAAAATAGATAAACCGAAACCTTCATTTATGCTTGGTGAAACGTAAACATCCATGGATGAAATATAATAGGGCATGAGTTTTTCTTCAACAGCACCTGTTATTTTTATTCTCATGCTTTCATCGTCAATCTTTTTCTTAAGATCATCCATCATTCCCTTAATCCCGGAAACCTTAACATCCTGGTTGGGTCCAACAACCAGTAACATTGAATCCTTATTTTTTTGGGAAACAATCCTCCATGCATCAATCAGATCCATTATACCTTTACCCTTCGATATCCTGCCAACAAAACCAACAATTTTCTTATCCTCTGGAAGATTCAGAAATTTTCTTGCTTCTGCTTTTTCAGGAAATTTTTCATATTCCCTCCCATGGGGAACAACAAAGATTTCCCTTTTAACACCAATTTCCTCAAGCTTTCTTTTAACAAATTTGCTCGGAACAATGTAGGCAGAACAATCTGAATTTATTGAAGATCTTTCAAAGAATGAAAGTATACTTGAGAATTTCCATCCTGTGAAATTAACAAGATCCCTACCGTATATGCTGTGAACATGCTTTATAATAACTTTTTTTTTAATTTCTTTTCAATGGATAGACCATAGGACGAAAGGTATGAATGTGAATGTATGATATCAAAGTTGCCATGATTTGTTCTGAAAAGCATTGAAATTTTACTTACCCTTTCAAATTCAATCCCATCCATTGTTTCCCTTTTCTTTGTTCCTGGGATAAGGGATGTGAAAATCTTCACATCATTTCCCCTTTCCTTCAACTTCTTTGAATATATCCAGACAACCTTTTCAATACCGCCAATGTTGGGTGGAGCGAGATCAGAGATCTGGAGTATTTTCATCCTACTTCCTCAATCCTCTCCCTTTTTTACCCGCGGATGTCAATCCCCTGAATGCCCTTCCCCTCTGATGAATTATTTTGCTCAGATCCTTGTCGTTCACTATTGCAGGATGTGATCTATCAACAAGTATTACCTCATAGTACTTGTATAATCCGTCCTCACCAACATAATATGAGTTCAATACCTCCATGTTGGGGTATCTCTTTGCAGCCCTTTCCTCAGCTATTCTCTGTATGCTTTTCCTTAATGTAATTTTTAAAATACCCCTTCTTTTGGGTCTCCTTCCTGCCCTTATCTGCGGTTTGTTGAAACCTCCTCTTCTCACCCTTGACCTTACAACAATAACACCCTGCTTTGCCTTATAACCAAGTGCCCTTGCCCTGTCAAGCCTTGTTGGTCTTTCAATCCTTACAACAGCCGGGCCCTTTCTCCACTGTATCATCCTTTCCCATTGTATCTCTCCAAGCATTCCCTCTTTTGGCCTCTTCCAAAGTTCCGAAATATATTTGTACATGCTTTTTGACATAATTCCACATCCTTGGCTTCTCCCCTAAGGGAACATTGCCTTTTATCCTTCAATATCTGTTGATATAAAAAAATTTTCATGATGTGTTTAAAAATTGTGCTGGCTGTATTTTAAAACATTATCAAAAATTTTAAAATGGTGATCGTTAATAGTTTGAAAGGGTGAATGTTATATGAATCTACCTGATGTTGAGGATCTTCTGGGCCCTGTTTTAGGCTTTTTTATTGATGGTGAAGAGCATGAGATTGTTGAAGTTTTTGAGAATATTACAATTCAGTCCCAATTGGATGAAGATACATTTATGAAAGGAGGTAAAAAAATTCTTTATGATAGGATTGAAACAGCATTGATGAATCTCCTTAAAGCAGGGTTGATTGAAAGAACTGATGAATTTCATTTCAAAATCACCGATTCAGGTCTTCTGGAATCTAAAAATCTGAATAAATTAACAAGCCAGTACCTTAAAAAATTTCAATTCCCGATTGAAGTTGAAAAGAATGGAATTCTTGTAACCTATAAAGATATAATTGAGGGTATGAGGTTTTCTGTGGATCCTCTTGAATTGCTTTTAATTGAAACCTTTGAGCATGCTCTGAAATATGAGCCAAGTATTATTGAAATATACGTGGATGATGATTTTTATGTTATAAAGGACAACGGAAGAGGTATGGACATTAAAGAATTCACGGAATACCATCAGCTTAAAATTCCGGAAGGATTTAAAAAAAGGAAAATGGAAAATATGGGTGCAAAGATCTATATTGACAGGGCTGAATATATCATTACTGAAACAAAATATGAAAAAACAATCAGGGCAGGTCTTATGAAATTTGATGAAAGGGAAGGGATTCACTGGGTACCTGTTGAACCGGATGAATTTATATTGAATACAGGTACAGTTTTTAAGGTGAAGCTGAATAAGGAAGATAGAGGAAAAATAAACAAAGAGAATGTTATAAGAATATTGAAGGAAAATTTCAACGCTGTTTTACTTGGATATTATGGTGTTAAGGAAGTAAGGGTGAACGGTGAAAGGGTTGAACCTTGGAGGCCAGATGCTGTTGATACTCATTATTTTAATTATAAAATAAAGGATGCATCAATAAAGGGTTTTTTCATAAGAAGTGAAACACCCGTTCCTGAAAAATTTAGGGGTATTTCAATTGTTGTTTCAGGAAGAACAATATTAAGGAATGAATATTTCCATATACTGGACAAAGTTATTCTAAGCATGTACGGTGATCCTTATCGCATTATTATTTCTCCAATGAATTTTACTGGAATGGTTATTGCAGACTATCTGAAGGATGCAAAAAAGAAGTCAGAATTTAATGGAGAGCCATCGGAATGGGATAGTTTTAGAAGAATTGTTGGAAATGAATTAAAGTTATGGATAAATGAACTTTTGACAGGAAGCTGGAAATGGTATTATTGGTGAAAATATACAATTTTTTAATTTCCAATAACTAAAAATTTTATATTAAATATTTATATCATTTTTTAAATGTCACCAAGGATCAGGGAAAATATCCATAATTATTGGAAATTTATTTCAATAATTTTTGTTCTTATCATCATTTTTACCGTGTTTTTATACAGTACTATATTAAATGAGAAGAATGAAAAAAGCCCTAGGGAAACAATTCTTGTACCTTTATACTCCGGAAATGTTTCTCAGTTTTGGGAGATCCTTAACCTTTCAATCACCTATAAAAATGTTGATTTTTCTGTAATAATAAATCCGGATAATGGCAGTGGTGAATCTTTCAACTATACATACTATGAATGGGTTAAAAGGCTGGAAAGTTCTGGTGTTACAGTTTTTGGTTATGTCTACACAGGTTATGGATACAGGTCAATGGAAAATATTATTATGGATGTGCAAAATTATACGAAATGGTACGGTATTCATGGTATATTTTTTGATGAGGTTTCCGATAATTTGTCAAAGGTATATTTTTATTCTTCACTGGTAAACACATGCAGATCCATGGGAATAAGTATTACAATTGGAAATCCGGGTGATCCTGTACCATACAATTATTTATATATATTTAATACCACGATAATATACGAAGACCAGGGCTATCCAAACATCTCACAACTTAAGGAATATTCAAAAAATATTTCGCTGGAAAGGATTGGAGTAATTTGCTATGGTGTTCAATACAATTCAACAGAAATTTCAGAAATATATTCTCTTGCAGGTGTTTGTTATTTCACCGACCAGAATCTTCCGGATCCATACCAGAATCTATCCTCATACCTTCCGGAGAATGCAAAAATGTTGAATGAAAATTCGTGAAATTTTTACCTATTATCTTCAATAAATGCTTTGGTAAAACAAAAATTGCTCAAAAATATTCTGTAGTGGTGAAAATTTTAAGCTGAACCCTTAAATTTCATCAATTTATCGATCCTTTTATATGTTGGAGGATGCGTATCAAACAACTCATCAATCCATAGAGTATTTCTTGGTTTTACCTGCCATTTATCTGAATAAGGGAGCTTGGGCAGGTCTTTTTCAACAAGTTTCTGATTTATTTCTTCTAACTTTTTTAATGCACTTGCCATTTTTTCACCGTTAACGAGTGTAGCACCAATTTTATCTGCATTGTATTCCTGTCTTCTGGATAAATGAAAGGCTGGCAAGGATGCCAGTTTTGCAATTAATTTCATTATTATCCCTGAGATAAGAATAAAAAGTCCAAACAGTAAGATCAGTGCAGCGGCTCCTCTGTCCTCCTCGGAACTTGCCTCTTTACTGTATATGATTCCTTCTTCATTGGTTACCAGGCCTGTTAATAAAATGAATGTACCGATATTATCGAAAATATTGGGCCAGGATATTGCAATTGAAAACTTTAGTGTATCCCTGCTTATAATATGTCCCATTTCATGACCCAATATGGCCCTGAATTCATCATGATCAACAGAACCATTTTTGTAAGCGTCCACAAGTCCCCTTGTTAAACAAATATAATGTGATGTTAAACTTGTATATGTTAGAGCATTTAACTCCGGTGTTTCTTTTATCATCAATTCTGGCATTTTTTTAAGTCCTGCTTTTTCAGACAGATCTTTTAATGCATTAATGATCTCGGGTGGTGCATCCTTAAAAGGTTTAATTTTCTTGCGCAGTGACCAGGGTGTTAGTATATATGCTGAGAAAAAAGCAGAAATAATACCTATAAAAACAATAATTGGTAAACTTGTTAGAGTTAAGAAAGGACCTAATAATGGAAATAGGATAAGTAAAACAATGAAGAATATTATAATTGTATAAATCCAGCTTTTCAAATTCTCCTTAATTCTATCTTTTCCCTCAGGTATATTAATAGAGGTTATATCCATGGCAATAAAATATATTTTTCTAAAATATTTAACATTATTCCTGATTATTGATAAATGATCCGGTGTGAGATTAAAATGGATCAATAGTTTTTTAAATAAATCAAGAAATGGTTTATATTTCTTCTCCCCTATGGATCACTACTAATTTTTATTTTTTAATTTTTCAAAAAATTAATTTATGATGGCACATTTGGGGAAACGAATGATAGAATCTTTGTTGAATCCAAGATCAATAGCTGTAATTGGTGCATCAAGGGAAGAAGATAAGATAGGTAATGTGATTTTAAAAAATCTATTAACACAGGGATACACTGGAAAAATTTATCCTGTTAATCCAAAGGCCGATGAGATTCTTGGTTTAAAATGTTATAGATCAATAAATGAAATAAATGATGAAATAGACCTTGCAGTGATAGTTTTACCTGCAAAGTATGTTCCTGATAGTGTTAAAGAATGTGTTGAAAAGAATGTGAAGTTTGTTATAGCCATAGCAGGTGGTTTTTCTGAAACAGGAGAACAGGGAAAAATCCTTGAAGAAAAGATACTTGAAATTATTAAAAATAAAAATACAAGGGTAATAGGCCCGAACACTGTAGGCATATACGTTCCAAAGTATAAGGTAAATACGGCTTTGACTGTTCCAGAAAGGACAGCTTTACCTCCAGAAGGTAACATTGCGTTCATATCACAGAGCGGTGCACTTGGTCTTTTAACCATGGACACTTTTTCGGAATATGGCCTTGGTGTTTCAGCTTTCATTAATTTAGGTAACAGAATAGATCTCAGTGAAACAGAACTCATGGAAATGTTCCTTAACCATAAGGAAACAAAAAGCATTGTTCTTTATTTAGAAACCATAAAGGATGGAAGGAAATTCTTCAATACTGCCAAAAAAGTAACAAAGAATAAACCTGTTGTTGTTTTGAAGGCTGGAAGGACAGATGCTGGAATAAAGGCAGCAAAGTCACATACAGGTGCAATGGCCTCAAACGATTCCATTGTTGATGGTATGTTCAGGCAGGCTGGAATAATAAGAGCTTACAGCGAGACAGAACTTTTTGATTATGGTAAGGCACTTGCATATGGTAAGCCTTTGAGAGGAAAAAGAATTGCGATCGTTACAACAGCAGGAGGACTGGGTGTTATTACATCCGATTACATTGTTGCAAAGGAAAATGGAGTAAATATGGAGCTTGCAAAGTTGAGTGATTCAACAAAAAATGAAATAAGAAAGGTTATTGTTCCTTTCGGGTCTGCAGAAAATCCCATAGATCTTACAGCGGAGGGATCAACAGAACAGTATGAAAGGGTGATAGAAATATTGAATAAGGATGAGAATGTGGATGGCCTTATAGTTTATGCACTTTTCCAGACTGCAAAGGTTGATGAATCATTAATGGATGTACTTGAAAAATACACAAAAAATGGAAAGCCAATGGTTGTTGGTATACTGGGATCAAAGTTTGGTAAAGAAATGCTCAAGGAGGCAGAAAAAAGAAAAATACCTGCATATCCATCCATGGAAAGGACTGTAAAGGCTATTAGGGTCCTTTACGATTATGGTAAATATATTGAGAGGGTTGGTTAATATGGATCTTAAGGAATATGTTAAAAAAATAGGAAGAAGAAACCTTGAGGAAAGTGAAGTAAAGGAAATTCTGAAGGATTATGGAATAAAGGTACCGGAGGGAATTGTTGTTGATGATTACAGGGAGGATCTTAGAATTAAATATCCAGTTGTTCTCAAGGTATCCGATCCGAATATTTTGCATAAAACCGATGTTGGAGGAGTAATACTGAACATTAAAAATGAGGAGGAGTTGAAAGAAAAGTTAAAGGATATGAAAAGAAAATTCCCAGAATCAAGGTTCCTTGTTGAAACAATGGAGGATCCAGGACTGGAAATGATAGTTGGTCTGATAAATGATAAAAGCTTCGGCATGACAATAATGTTAGGAATGGGTGGAATATTCACCGAACTTTATAGGGATGTTACATTCAGGCTTGTTCCAATCGATAAATTTGATGCATTGAGCATGATTGATGATCTCAAGGCATCAAGGGTTTTCAATGGATTCAGAAACATGAAACCAAACAAGGATGAACTTGTCTCATTACTTTTAAAAGTTTCAGATTTCGCAGTGAAAAACATGGATGTTGTGGAGCAGCTTGACCTCAATCCTGTCTTTGTGAGAGAGAATGATACAGTTGTTGTGGATGCGAAATTAATACTATCAAATTTTCAATCTTTGTAAAAAGGGCATCCGGGATCCTTTGCGAATGGATTCCCTGTGACATTGTATGCTCTTGATCTGCAACCGCCGCAGTAATCCCTGTATTTGCAGGATTTGCATGGTTCTTCAAGGTTATTTCTGTCTCTTAATTTATTAAGAAAATCGTTATTACGCCAGATTTCAATAGCTGGTTTTTCAAGGACATTACCAACCTTTATCTGAAGAAACACACAGGGCCATACATCACCGTTCCATTTCACATAAAACATTCCCAAACCGGCATTACATCCTCTGAATAGATTCTTAAAGTTATGAACCCTGTCTGAAAGGTAGGCAAAGTATTCAGGTAAACCTATTGGAACAACAAGCGTTTTCAAATCCTTTTGCATTTCTGCAACCATTTTAATAACTTCAAGGAATTCATCCGGTGTTAATGCTATATCGTTTCTGACAGATCCTCTTCCAAATGGTTGGAATTGATATAATAATATTACATGTGATCCAAGATCATCAGCAAATTTAAGCAACTGTGGTAATTCGTTGTAGTTTAGCTTTGATAATGTTATGTTTATCTGTAAGTATAAACCTGCCTTTACAGAATTTTTAATTCCATTTATTGCCCTTTCCCAAGCCCCCTTTACACCCCTGAATTTATCATGCAGTTCGGGTTCCATAAAGTCAAGGCTTATGGCAACACCTGCAATCTCAAGTTTTGATAATTTCCTTGCCACATTCTCAGTGATTAATGTTCCGTTTGTTGCAATAACAATTTCAAACCCAATATCCCTTGCATATTTTATAATATCATATATATCGGGCCTTATCAGCGGTTCACCACCTGAAAGAACAAGCATCCTGAACTCAGGGACTGTTGCAATTGAATCTATCATTCTATAAACATTTTCTATGGGCGGATCATTTTTCAGTTCCCCTCCTCTCACTTCACAGTGAATGCAGTTTAAATTGCACCTTGGTGTTACCTCAAGAACAGGATGCGGACCATAACCGAAACAACCCGCAAATGTTGCTCCTGCTGCTGTTTTAAAAAGTTTCTGGAGAGAACCAAACCATCTTCCATAAAAGTTCCAGTTTGTTGATTGCATAAATGCTGATGCTATTTCAGCCTGCTTTAAGAGTAATGTGGGTGGATTGTAGAATTCCTTAACTTTTCTATTTTCCTTCACAAACCCGTATTGTTTACTTGAAATATAAAATTTATAGGTAACATGTTACATATTAATTATTTATATTTGAACTTATTAATGAAAAGTGATGGGTAAATTCATGGCATGGATGAGGGTAATAAGAACAAAGTTCTTCCTTGCGGGAATACCACCGTTCATTCTCGGTGCATCTATCGCATGGTATGAAAGTAAAGCATTAAATCTACTATCATTCCTTTTAACTTTCGCAGGTATAATTTTAGCTATGGCTGGCTCATACACATTCAATGAATACTTTGATTTTATGGTCGATGTTAAAATTCAAAATGAAGACATAACACCATTTAATTCTGGAAGTAGGGTTCTTCCTGAGGGTCTTGTTAAACCTAAAAATGTTTTCATTGCGGGTATTATATTCTGGACCATTGCAACGATCATAGGTCTTTACATAATCTATTTGAAAGGTTTATTTGTGTTTTATCTATCAATTCTTGGTATCTTCTCAGGAGTTTTCTACACCGCTCCACCCATAAGGCTTGCATACAGAGGTTTGGGAGAATTTTTCATAGGAATTAGTTTCGGTATATTGATAACACTGGGAAGCTATTATGTTCTTACAACATCATATTCCTTAATGAGCAATGTAATCTATATTTCAATTGTTCCAACTCTACTTATCACAGCTGTAATATGGATCAATGAATTTCCAGATTACAAGAATGATAGGAAATGCGGTAAATTCAACCTTGTTGCAAGAATAGGAAGGGAAAGGGCAAGATACGTTTACCATGCACTTATTACAATTCCTTACATTATTGTATTATTTGGTGTTATCCTTGGCAATATTCCATTTTTATCAATAATATCTTTTATAACAGTTCCACTTGCCTATAAGAGCATAAAAATTGTAAAAGATTATTACAGTAATGCAAGGAAACTTATACCTGCCATGGCAAATACAGTGATCATTCATACACTGATGAGCATACTTCTTGCAACAGCATATATAATCTCAGGAATAATCACTCTCTGAAATCAATTCCAACTGTTCTCAAACCTATCTTTGGAATATAAACCATTACCCTTTTATGCCTTGTGTTTTCAACCCTTTCCCTTACACTTTTCACTATCCTCACATCTATTTTCAATTCTTCAGCGATCTCATCATCGTTCATGAACTGTTCAATACCATAAAGAATTTTGTCAAGCAGATCATATTTTATTCCAAGTTCATCCTCATCAGTCTGCCCTTCCCATAAACCAGCTGTTGGAACTTTATTTATTATCTTTTCAGGCATTCCCACCTTTTTTGAAAGTAACCTCACCTGTGTTTTGTAAAGATCACCTATTGGATGTAGATCACCCGCACCATCACCATATTTTGTGAAATAACCTGTTAAAAGTTCAGATTTATTGCTTGATCCAACAACAAGCCTTTTCTCTTCGTTTGCAATCGAATATAGAATTGCCATTCTAATCCTTACCTTTATGTTACCCAGTGCAGTTCTATCTTTTATACCAATTCTATCGAATGGCCTTATAAAATCATCAATCTCAATAACTCTGAAATCAATACCAAGCCAGTTTGCAACATCCCTCGCATCCTCAAGATCCTTTTTGTTTAGATTTTTTTCAGGTAAATGAACACCAAGGACATTTTCCTTACCAAGTGCCCTCACACTAAGATATGCTGAAAGGGAACTATCAATACCACCGCTCAAACCTATAACAACCTTTCTCTTTCCAACAAAATCCTCTATGAATTTTATTATTGTCTCTTCAGCATAATCTGGAAGTGAAATTTCAAGCATAATTATGATAAAGAATCATTGGGATAAAAATTTTCATATTTTGATTTGAAAAATTTTTAAATAATAATCCGTAATACCTCTCTTGGAAAAATATGGAAAATGAAATTGTAAAACTTGATGAAATCGATAAAAAAATACTTGAAATATTGAAAAAAGATGCAAGAATGCCGCTTGAAGAAATGAGCAAGGAATTGAATTTATCAAAGTCAACAATACATTACCGTATAAAGAGGCTGAAGGAGCTTGGTGTCATAACAGGATTTACAACAAACATAGATTACAAAAAATTGGGCCTGAATATAGAGGCAGTTTCGTGTGTAAAGGCAAAGTACCAGCAGCATTCACTTGAAGAAATTGCAAAAAAGATTAGAGAAATACCTGGCGTTTACCAGGTATATTCAATACTTGGTGAAATGGACTTTTTTGTAATAATAAGGGCAAAGGATAACGAAGAATTGAAACAGATAGTTGAAAAATTGATAGGTATCCCTGAAATAGAAAGGACATCCACATTTCTCATAATTTCCTCAAAGTAAGGGGCTGTGGGGTAGCTTGGTATCCTACGGGCTTTGGGAGCCTGAGACCCCGGTTCAAATCCGGGCAGCCCCACTTTTATTTCGGGGATATAGATA
>JAVRLK010000034.1:0-12293 GCA_031961545.1 Thermoplasmatota archaeon
TTAACCTAACATTTGGTTAACACACTAACGGTTATGGAAAATTTTTTATAACAATTTATTTTTTCTTTTTCGATAAAAATGAGGATAATGTTCATTCATTCAGATTACCTTGAATACAAAGTGAGGGAAAAGGCTGTTAAGGATGCGGAAAATATAGAAAAGGAGGAGGAAAGGTTTGAAGAACCTCTTGTTTGCTTTGTTTCTGTTGAGGAAAAAGACAGTGAAAAGACAGCGGAAAATGCTGTTAACGAAATCATTGATGTTTTTGATAAGGTAAAGGCAAAGAGTATTGTAATTTATCCATATGCACATCTGAGTTCTTCACTTGCACCTCCATCAAAGGCAATCCCAATTTTGAACAAGATTAAGGAAAAAATAGAGGAAAAGGGTTACAATGTTTACAAGGTACCTTTTGGATGGTACAAGAGTTTCAAACTATCATGCAAGGGTCATCCACTATCGGAATTATCCAAGCAGATAGGTGAGGAGGAGGAGCCTGAAGCCCTAAGGGGTGAAAAAACGCTCAAAACATACTGGAAGATACTTGAAAACAATAAACTCTATGAAATAAACGAGTACGATTTCACAGGTCATGAAAATCTTAAATATTTTGTTGATTATGAAATGAGCGGAACAAGGGCAGTTAAGGAAATCCCACCTCATGTGAAATTTATGAGATCACTGGAACTTGTTGATTATGAAGAGGGCAGTGATGCAGGGAACATGAGGTATTATCCAAAGGGTAAATTGATAAAATCGTTGATAGAGAATCATGTTACAAATACTGTTCTGAAATACGGTGCAATGGAGGTAGAAACTCCAATAATGTACGATTACGAACATCCTGCCCTGAAGAGCTATCTTGAACGTTTCCCGGCAAGACAGTACACTGTTCTTTCTGGTGAGGATAAATTCTTCCTTAGATTTTCAGCATGCTTTGGACAGTTCCTTATTGCAAAGGATGCCGTTATAACGTACAAGCAATTACCTGTGAAACTCTATGAACTAACAAGGTATTCCTTTAGAAGGGAAAAGCATGGTGAACTTGTTGGTTTGAGAAGGTTGAGGGCATTCACAATGCCAGATATGCATACGCTTGCAATGAACATGGAACAGGCAAAGGATGAATTTATGAAACAGTATAAGATGGCCATAGAAATCCTGAAGGATTTCAATATAAACATTGATGATTATGAGGTTGCCATCAGATTCACAAGGGAATTCTTTGATGAAAACAAGGATTTCATATTTGAATTGCAAAAAATAGTTGGAAAACCTGTTCTTGTTCAGATATGGGATGAAAAGTTTTTCTACTTTGTTCTTAAGTTTGAGTTCAACTTTGTTGACACATTAAAGAAAGCTGCAGCATTAAGCACTGTACAGATAGATGTTGATAATGCAAAGAGGTTCAACATAACATATATAAATGAAAAGGGTGAAAGATCCTATCCATACATACTACACTGTTCTCCAACGGGTGCTGTTGAAAGAATAATGTATGCAATGCTAGAGAAGGCCCAGATGGATATTGAAAATAATAAAAAACCACAGTTACCCCTATGGCTTTCACCCACACAGGTAAGGGTTATACCTGTTAGTGAAAACCATATGGAAAAATCAAAGGAAATAATGGAGAATCTAACAAAGAGAAATATTAGGGCTGATTTGGATGACAGGGAACTTTCTCTGGCTAAAAAAATAAGGGAGGCTGAAAAATCCTGGATACCTTACATTGTTGTTGTTGGGGATAAGGAAATTAAGACAGGAAAATTGAATGTGAGAAAGAGAAATATGGATGAAAATAGGGAAATGGAAATAGATGAACTTGCTTTGGAAATATTGAAGGAAACAGGTAATTTTCCATTCAGACCGCTTAATGAAAGCCCCTATCTTTCACAGAGAATAAAATTCTCCTAAAACTTTCTTCTTATCACCCATTCAGCAAACTCCTTCAAAAATTGCTTTTCCTCAGAATCTATTATTCCAAGCGCATTTATTCCCCTTTTAATCAGATCCTCAGCCATTTTCTGTGTATATTCAAGCGCACCTGAATCCCTTACTATTTTCCTTACCTTTTCAAGCTCTTCCATGTTTATGTTCTTCTTTCCAAGGATTTCACCTATAATTTTTCTGTAATTTTCATTTTCACTTGCTTTCAATATCAAAAGCGTTTTCTTTCCTTCTTCAAGATCGGATGTTACAGGCTTTCCTATCTCAATTTCATTACCGAATAAACCTAAAACATCATCCTGTAACTGGAAGGCAATGCCAACTGGAATTGAATATTCACTTATCATTCTGAAATCATAGTTACCGGCAAGCATAGATCCTATTATCATGGGTCCTTCAATTGTATATTTTGCGGTCTTGTATGTATGTAACTTTAAAAGATCATTCTCTGAAAAATTATCCCTGTAGGATGATAGAACATCGAGGATCTGTCCATAACCCGTGTATTCAACAATTTCAGAAAGTTTATAAAGTGCATTAACAAGATCCTCTTTGTTAAAATTTGACGTTG
This sequence comes from Thermoplasmatota archaeon, assembly GCA_031961545.1. GTDB lineage: Archaea > Thermoplasmatota > Thermoplasmata > Thermoplasmatales > ARK-15 > JAVRLH01. The sequence goes on from JAVRLK010000034.1 coordinate 2,522, forward strand.
AAAGTATTTCCTGTGCATACATGCTTGCAAGATCCCCTGCAATTATGGCCATATCTCTTCCGAACTTTTCCCCATTATAGGAATAGATTTTATGAACCGTTGGTTTTCCCCTTCTAAGGTCACTTTCATCAATTATGTCATCATGAATGAGAAGGTAACTCTGGATGAGTTCAAGCGATCCTGATGCTTTTATTATTTCACCTTCATTTTTTCCACCATAAAGTTTATATGAAACTATTGTTAGAACAGGTCTTAGCCTTTTTCCACCCCTCATTGTGTATTCCCTTATTACATCAACCATCCTTTTTATTTCATCATCAATATCAACGCTCTCCAACTTTTTCTTAAAAAACTTTTCAAGTTCATTCTCAACAAGTTTTGCATATTTTTTTAGGTATTCATCAAGCATAAAGGAATATGGTAATACCATATATAAAAACTTTTTATAGGGAATGTGCTTAATTAAGATTATGGAAAAAACTGTTGATGAATCAAAGGTGGAAATGGCGGAACTTGTTCTTCCTGAACACACAAACATTTACGGTAACCTTTTTGGAGGAGTTCTTGTTGAATGGATAGATAAGGCAGGGACAATTGTTGCAACCAGGCATTCAAACAGGAATGTTGTAACAGCAAGTATAGATAACCTTCATTTCCTTGAACCAATAAAACTTGGGGACATTGTGGTTCTCCATGGATGGATAAACTACGTAGGAACAACATCAATGGAAGTTGAAGTAATAGCGGAAAGGGAATCAAGGTTTGGTGGTCAGAGAAAGCTTGCATGCGTTGCCCTTTCAACCTATGTTGCCTTGGATGAAGAAGGAAAACCGACACCCGTACCAAAATTAAAGCTGAAGAATGAGGATGAAAAGAAAAGGTTTGAGGAAGCAGAAAAGAGAAGGGAAATTAGATTGAAGACACTTGAGGAAATAAAAAGTCTCATTCCCTGATGTATTTATCGTAAAGATCCTGGAAAAGTATTGGCGAAACCTCATAGGCTTTTTTTAGCATTTCCCTAGCAAGGTTTCTTATTTCCCACTGTGCATCCTTTTCAGCTCTCAAAGAAATGAAATGTCTCAGTTCCCTTCCATTCATTGTAACAATTATTTTTGTTTCAACAGCCTGTGGTAAAATGAACCTTGCATCCTCCTTCTTTATTCCCTTTTCAACCATTTTTTTATAAAGGTTCTTTGATTTCTCAAGTATTTCCATGAATTCATCCCTAAATTCGCTATCATAAATGTCATCGGGTATTATAAAATCGGGATCAAGAGGAACATACCTCTGGCTCTGCTGTGTGAATGAAGCCATCCTGTGCCTGACAAGCTGATGTGAGCAGACCCTTGAAATTCCCTCAATCCTGAAGGTGAATGAAACATGCTCAAAAACACTCTCATGGCCAAGGGATCTAAGAAGGTCTATCAGATGCTTTACCTTTTCATCAGGCAGATCCTTGAATGTTTTTGAATGTGAGATTGCACCGCTTTCTGCAACTATTCTATCCGTCTGTGATACATTACTTTCCCTTTCAAAGGAAAATTTAGAATATGCTATTAGTTCTACCTTCAAGCCCCCTGATCCCTTGTAATACATAACTACACCTCATTTTTTTGAATCTATCTTTTTTGGTCTGCTGCATATTGCCTGTGCATCACCATCATAAAATATTTCCCTGTCCGGGTATTTTTTCTGCAGATCTATCATTATGTTGTATACTTCCTCAACAGTTATATCAGGATTATCCTTAAGGCTAACGTGAATGATCTTCTCATCCTCTTTCATTTTGATATAAGTATTTACAATGACTATAAAAAATTTTGTTTAAATATTCCATGGAAACTGAGGTTTTTTATATACAGATTCATTTACTTTCATTATGAAGGGTTTTAGATGCAAGCTTGTTACCTGGAATGAGATAGAAAAATGGGTAAGGATGATTGTAAAAAAAATGAAGGAAGATGATTTCAGACCGGAAATAGTTATTGGACTTGCAAGGGGCGGATTGATTCCTGCAAGGTTGATTTCAGATTATCTGCAAGTGAAGGATCTATACGCTGTTAAAACTGAGCACTGGGGAATAACGGCTTCACCTGATGGAACAGCAAGGATAACACAAAAACTACCAATTTCAGTTGAAAATAAAAGAGTTCTTGTTGTTGATGATATAACAGATACAGGTCAGAGTTTGAGTCTTGCAGTTGATCACATTAATTCATACAAACCAAAGGAACTGAGATCTGCAACACTTTTGCACATAACACATTCAAAGTATGTTCCACACTATTTTGCGGAAATTGTTCCGGAAGAAAATTGGACATGGTTCATATTTCCCTGGAACGTTTATGAGGATCTTACAACAATTGTTCCAAAGGTACTTGAGGAAGGTCCAAAAAGTTATGATAATATAATATCGGATCTTGAAAAATATTTTTACATTAAACCCACAAAGAAAAAGCTCTATGAAACGCTCAATATACTGATTGAAAAGAATATAATTGCTCTGAGAAATGGATTGTATACAAAATTATAATGTTTTTTCAATCGCCTTATCTATTTCTTTCTGAAAGACAGATAGTAAAGTTTTGATCATTTCGTTTCTAACATCATCTGGAAGAGAAACAATTCCAAGCTTTGCCATGGATTTTGAAATTTTTGTTGATGATGCGATTTCTTTAAACTTTGCCTCAATGTATTCAACAATACCTTCTTTCAATTCTTTTTCAATTTCAGGATTTTTCCTCAACTTTTCTTTCAGGTATTCCTTCACCTCATCTTTAATTATTTCCCTCATTACCTCCCCTATCATTTCCTCATCTGGTAAAGATTTTTCAACAATTTTCAACAGTTCTTCAAGATCCATGTGTTTTAAAAATCATTGCCACAATATAAACTTATTCCACAATCCTCTCTATCTTCGTCTTTTCACTCACTATTGCACTGTTTCCCGAAGGATCCTCAATTATGATTGTTAATGTTTCAAGCCCATTCCTCATCCTTGCGATCTTTTTCATCCTTTCAATGATTTTTTCTTTATCCTTCTCTTTTGAATCCCTCAACAATTGAACCATTATGTTAAGGATCCTGAAAAAAAGACCCTCAACATCTGAAATAAATGATTCACCCATAACAACAGGATCTATTTCCACACCTATCTCCGGTATCTTTATCTTTGCGTATGGTGACCTTATTACCCTTATTTTGAGATCCTCCTCACCCGAAACTTTTATTTCCATTCTAACAGGATCCCTCTGTTCAAGCAAAATAACATCCGTATGTCTGTATCCGCAGGATGAGCAGGAACTTGTTATTATCATGGATTTTCCGAAGTATGGAATATCCTTCTCTTCAATCGTGTTTTCAAGTGTTTCCTTTCCGCATATGGGACATTTTTCCACATAACTTTTCATAGTTGATTTATCCAGTCCTTAAGGTTTCCAGTTATTATAGTCTTTCTTCTCTTTAGGTTCTCAATGTTTTTTGACCCTGTTAAGAACATTGCTGATTTAAGCTCCTCAATGAAAAGTTCCATTTCATTTTTTAATTCTTCATATCCAATTTTTGCAAATTTTATTGCATGACCGGCTATACCAACAAGATCCGCTCCAAGAGCTATAGCCTTTGCAGCATCGTATCCATTCCTAATTCCACCAGACGCTATTATTTTTATTCCAAGATCCCTGGATTTTATGAGAGAGGCGGGTGATGGTATTCCCCAGTCCCAGAATGTAATGCCTAGTCTTTCTCCCCTTTTATCGTTTCTTTCCTTTGCACGATAGTATTCCACCGCTGAAAACGATGTTCCCGACATTCCAGCTATGTCTATTGCAAGTATACCTGCTCTCTTTAACTTTAAAACAGAGTTTGGATCCCAGCCAGCACCTGTCTCTTTAGCTATAACTGGAAAATTTTTACATAACCTATGAAGCCTTGATTCAATACCCTTTGAATTTCTATCCCCTTCAGGCTGGACGATCTCCTGAAGGAAATTGAAATGAATGTTAAGGAAGTGGGCATTTATTACATCCATAATATGGTAAATTTCATCATCAGATATTGGTTCATCCTTCTGTTTTATTAACTGTGGTGCACCTATGTTTGCTATTCTCACAGGAATGTCGTATTCCTTAACAACAGAGAATGTATTTTCAACATTTTTATTTTTTAAAAGAACCCTTTCACTTCCAACACCCATTCCAATCTGTAAATCCGCTGCCACCTTCGCAATGTTTTCATTAATTATTTTAGCACCTTCATAACCGCCTGTCATTGCCTCTATTATAATTGGATAGTTCAGCTTTCTTGAGTAAAATTCAGTTCTGAGATCAATTTCACCATAATCTATTTCGGGCATGGGATTGTGAACAAGGTGAACATCATTCCAATAATTGTAATGCGCTTTAACATCTTTCTCCGTGACAATACTAACATGGTCAAATTTCCTGTTCTCAATCATGGTACCACCCTTGTAGAGACAACATCTTTATTTTCAATTGCCATTTTAAGCCTGTTTTTAACCAGTCCATTCAAAATCATTACATCGATACCGGAAAGGGCCAAAAGACCCATGATTTTAAATTTCAATTCCATACCACCTGTAACATCCTTAACGTTGTTGTCGAATGATAATTTATCCCTTGCATGAACTGTTCTCAATAAAACAGCATCTTTATTTATCTTTGGATTCTTATCATAGATTCCATCCACATCAGAAACAAATATTACCCTTTCAGGTTTGAGGTATTTGGCAAGGTTGAAAATTATCTGATCACCCGAACATATTTCCATTCCCTTTTTTCTTTCAAGTACAACATCACCATAAGTTACAGGTATAAATCCTCTGATCAAATATTCATGGAATTTTGTGTATGGAAAATTTTCACCAACCATATGAAATGAATGTATTGGCATTGATATGGCAGGCATTCCATTTTCAATCATTATTGAAACAATCTTTGTGTTAAGTTCCTGCACATCCCTTGCAACAATTGAAAAGTCTATTGCATTTGAACCATTAAGTCCGGAATTTAAATTTCTATCACTTGAAACAATATGGCCGAAGGATCCAGCACCATGAACAAGGATGAAATTCTCCTCTGGCAATTCCTTTATCAACCTTTTAAGTGTTTTCGTCCTTAACTTTTTATAACTTTCCTTTTCTGTTATTACACTTCCACCAAGTTTTATGATGATCATTCAAATCACATTTCAATTTTTTCAAGTTTTGGATTCAGTTTCATTGCCATAAGTCTGAAATTCTTTGCTGCATTTTCATTACCCTTAATCTTTGCAATTTTGGACTTATAATACCATGCATATGCATTTTTCTGGTTCTTTGAAACATATTCATTAAAAAGCCTTTCAGCCTCATCATAATTATTTTTAACAAACTGTTCAATTGGTTTTATTATAACCTTCAAATCATCCCTGAATGGAAATTCTTCAGGATTATAACCATTTTTTATCAATTCCTCAAGTATTATTGCATTTTCAACATCAAGCATTTCCATGGCCTTTTTAAGGTTTTCCCTGAATTCATCAAAAGATACATATGCTGTTATCATTGATCTAAGTGATTCAGGATTGTTGGCACTTTCAATTATTTCCTCAACTTTAGGTACTGCCTGTTCAACAATAATGTCCTCAAAAATGCTTTCGGATGTTGAAGGCTTTTGGACCATCATTTCCTTAATAATTGTTAATTCAGGATCATCCGGTTTCAATTTTTCAACCTTTTCTAAAAATTTTTCAGCCTCATTAAACCTGCCCTGGTTTATCAAAAACCTTGCCTTCTCCTTCAAAAGCTGAACATTATCGGGTGAAATTTTTAGGCCCTCATCTATGAGTTCAATTTTGTTTTCAAGCAGTGCAAGCTGTAAATAAATATTTGCGAGAGATTCCTTATCCCCTTTTTCCTTGTAGTAAGAAAGTTTGCTGTAAAGAGCATCCCTGTTGTCTGGATCAATTGATAAAATTTTATCCAGTATATCAATTCTGTTTTTTGAAATGTTGAAGGCTTCCCTGTACCATTTAATAGTTTCATCAATTTTACCCTGCATTCTGTAAATATCACCCATCAAAATCATTGCATCCTCAAATTTTGGATTCAGTTCAACAGCCTTCTGTAAATTAACAAGCGCATATGAAAGCTGGATGTTCTGGCTTGCAAGTATTTTTGCAATCTGATAATAGGGTTCAGGCAATTTTGGATTGTATTCCTTTACTTTTTCAAAAAAGTCTATGCTTTTTTCCTTATCACTCAGTTCAAAAAGAAGAGAACCTGCCTCAAGGAGAATTTTTATCACTTCATCCTTGTTATTTTCTATAGCGAGTCTTTCACTCTCATCGGCATCACTTATTAACCTGTGTATTTTCCTCAACATCACCTTTGCCCTTTCAGGGTCCCTTTTAGAGAGTTCCCTTCCCTCATTAAGGGTGTCACGCAGCATCTGTATAAACGTAGGTGATGGTCCTCTTCTTCCTAACAGGGGCATTTGTTGTATTATTGAATTTCATATTATAAAATCTTCGGTTTTTGATTAGAAACCTTTATATAGAAGAACTTTTTTATCAAAGCCGAGGTGATACGGTAATGATGGCGGGTCAGCCAATACTGATACTTAAGGAAGGTACAAAGAGGGAAACTGGAAGGAATGCAATGAGAAATAACATTGAAGCGGCAATTGCAATAGCAGAGGCTGTAAGATCAACACTTGGTCCAAGGGGAATGGATAAAATGCTTGTTGATTCCCTTGGCGATGTTGTTATAACAAACGATGGTGTAACAATAATGAAGGAAATTGAGGTTGAACATCCTGCTGCCAAGATGATGGTTGAGGTTGCAAAAACACAGGACACTGAGGTGGGAGATGGAACAACAACTGCTGTCATGCTTGCAGGTGAACTTTTAAAACAGGCACAGACCTTGCTGGATCAGAATGTTCATCCAACTGTTATATCATCAGGTTACAGAATGGCCGCAGAAAAGGCAAAGGAAATACTTGATAAAATTTCAAGAAAAATATCAATTGATGATGATGAAGTTTTGAAGAAAATAGCAAAAACAGCACTTGGAAGCAAGGGTGCAAGTATGAGCAAGGATCTCCTTGCTGATATTGCACTGAAGGCTGTTAAGAAAATAGTTGAGGAATTGGATGGAAAAATTGTTGCAGATCTCAACAACATTCAGGTTATAAAGAAACAGGGTGGATCAATTGATGACACACAGATAATTGATGGTGTCATTGTTGACAAGGAGAAGGCACATCCAGATATGCCAGGAATTGTTAAAAATGCAAAGATTGCATTACTGAATGCTGCACTTGAAATAAAGAAGCCCGAAATAGATACAAACATACAGATCAGGGATCCAACAATGATACATTCATTCCTTGAGGAAGAGGAAAAGATGCTCAAGGAAATGGTTGATAAAATAGCAGCAACCGGAGCGAATGTTGTTTTCTCACAGAAGGGCATTGATGATATGGCCCAGCACTTCCTTGCCAAGAAGGGCATATATGCCGCAAGGAGGGTAAAGAAGAGCGATATGGAAAAGCTTGAAAAGGCAACTGGTGCAAAAATTGTAATGAACCTTGATGATTTAACACCAAACGATCTTGGATTTGCAGAAAAGGTTGAGGAAGTTAAGATTGGAGAGGATCACCTAACATTCGTTACAGGGTGCAAGAATCCAAAGGCTGTATCAATACTTGTCAGGGGCGGAACAGAGCACGTTGTGGATGAAATAGAGAGATCATTGCAGGATGCCCTCCATGTTGTTGCAAAGGCAATAGAGGATGGAAAGGTTGTTGTTGGAGCAGGTGCGGCAGCAATGGAAATATCACTTGGTCTGAAGGATTATGCAGCAACGGTTGGTGGAAGGGAACAGCTTGCAATAGAAAAATTCGCTGATGCGATGGAGATCGTTCCAAGGACACTTGCTGAAAATGCAGGTCTTGATCCAATTGACATGCTCATTGAACTCAGGAAACACCACAAGGAAGGAAATAAGGACTACGGTGTTGATGTAATATCTGGAAAGGTTTCAAATATGTGGAATGAAGGTGTTATTGAGCCAATTAGAGTTGGAATGCAGGCAATAGACAGTGCAACAGAAGCTGCAATAATGATTCTAAGAATTGACGATGTAATAGCAAGCAAGGGTGGAGGAGCAGGAACAAAGCCACCAGAAAAGAAATCTGAGGAGTCAGAATCCTCAGATTAAAAATATTTTTTTAATGCCTTTTTTACATTTTCAATGTATTTACTATCCGCTGCAACCATTATATCGTAATCGAATGGTTTTCTCATTTTCAATGCCCTTACGATCTTTGATTCTTCATTTAAAGATGTAATTTTATTTCCATCAAATATGAATGCATCAAGGTTCATTTTTGTTTCAGAAACATATGATGGATAATCTATTATAACATAACCCTCAGGAATATTTGCAGTTTCAGCGATCTCCCTCTCCATCTTTTTAACATTAATTTCTTCACTGTAATTTTCCAAAATTAAAACTTTTTTGAAAAGTTTCCTGTATTTTATTCTTAATGCAATTTCCCTTGGATAACCATTCCTTTCCATGAGTGCTGAAATCAGTTCTGAATCGTTCATTTTTATTATATCTATTGGATCCATATTTGCATGTTCAACGGCCCTCAGGAGCATTGTTTCAGCAATCCTTGCCGTTTTGTGAAAGTAAACGGATGAATACATCAACGCCCTTGCAACAACAACACTTTCAAGTGCCTCTATTCCCTTTTTATCATAAACAATCATGTTCCTTTTTAACATCATTGTGTTTAGTATCCTTGGCAAGTCTATAACACCATAACCAACACCTGTGTAATGTGAATCCCTCATCAAATAATCCAGCTGATCGGCATCAAGATCACCGCTTATTATATTTTTTAGGTAAAATTTTTCATCCTTTTCTTCCTGGAAAAGTGTTGTCTGTGGATAATTATTTTTTGAATAAATAATGTTTGTAATTGTTGAAACATCAATACCGTATTCGTTAAAAATTTCATCTATCCTTTTCCTTTCCATAAAATCCTTTGAAACAATGTCCAATTTACCCTTTATAATTTCATTACCTATTTCCATATGGTTCTTTCCAGTTTTCTCAATTATGTAATTTTCAAGTGTATGTGAGAAGGGTGCATGACCTATATCGTGTAAAAGACCCGCTATTTTTAACAAAAAAATTTCATCATCCTTCAAATTTAGATTTTTACCTATTATACCAGCAAGATGTGAAACACCAAGGGAATGTTCAAGCCTTGTGTGGTTCGCCCCGGGAAAAACAAGGTAGTTCAAGCCAAGCTGCCTTATGTTGCTCATTCTCTGTACCTCAGGCGTTTCAAGTATTGAGAGCAAAGGTTCCTCAACCTTTATACTACCATGAACAGCATCATGTATTATTTTGAAATCCTTCATACTATCACATTTATATAGGTACCAGGCCACTGGGGTTGATTTCCTGCCCCTGGCTGGTTATCCCGGCCTATCCTCCATCCCGCACCCCCCCGAGCATCACGGGTCCACAGTACCGCTGCTCCCTTCCGGGCCTGGCGGGGTTCCTGTGGCAAAGGCATGCCGGCATCCCTTTGGATACCGGACATACCACCCCTGATCCCGGGGGACAGAATATCAACGGAATCGAACCGGGAGCCATCCAGGAGCATTCCACCGCCCCCAGCTGTCGCCCCCGCATCTAGACTTCGGGTAACAGAGGAACGCCTAGATCCTCCGGCCAGAGCCTGGTACC
>JAVRLK010000035.1:0-12159 GCA_031961545.1 Thermoplasmatota archaeon
TTATTTTCTTTTCCATTACAAAAAGTTTAAAATAACATAACATTTACATTTATATGTAAATGGTTACTGTTGTTTTATGTGTAGACAGGGATGACGATGTAGGTAGAAAAACTGGAATAAAAGGGCCCATTATTGGAAGGGATGAAAATTTAAAGACAGCAAATCATCTCGCACTGGCAGATCCGGAGGATTCAGATTCAAACGCAATTTTTGGCGCCATTTCACTTTATGATTCATTAAAGAATGAGGGGCAGGATGTGGAAGTTGTCACGCTAACAGGTGATGTTTCCGTTGGTCTTAAAAGCGATAGAAAAATAGAGGAACAGCTCAGGGAGGTTATAAAAAAATTAAGACCTGAAAATGCAATACTTGTTAGCGATGGAGAGGAGGATGAATTTATTTTGCCCATAATAACATCACTTGTACCTGTTATACATGTTAAAAGAATTATAGTCAGGCAGAGCAAGGGTCTTGAATCATCCTACTATATTCTTGTGAAGGCATTAAGGGATGAAAAGATTGCAAAAAAAATAATGATTCCCATTGCACTTATATTTCTAGCCTTCAGCATCTCCGTCTTTATAATTCTTATATGGAAGTATTTCTATCCAAATACATATTTACCTGATCCTGCCACATTTGGTTTTTCTTTTGTTCTTCTTACACTTGGTTTTTATTTCATTCTGAGAGCATACAGGGTTGGTACAAAAATAACAAACACATACGCAAGTTTCAGAAAGGCATTTGCAGAAGCAAAAATATCAATTACATCGGATGTACTTGCCATTCTTATAATAATATTTGGAATAATAAACTCATACAACTCAACACAGATTTCTCCTGAAATTGGACCAAAAATAGGTGTATTTTTACAGGACATTGTTTTCTGGGTAATTGGAGCAATTATTGTAAGGGAATCGGGTCTTCTTTTTGAGAGATGGTTCCACAAGCGTGAACTTTCCAAAGGATTCTGGACAGCAATTGTTCTTATAATAGGTCTGGGAATTTTGATTTATGGATCCATTCTATACATCAGGGTCCTTCTCAGTTACATAAGCAGTGCATATACAATTCCTGCATACATAATAATTTCACTTGGTATAATACTTTCAATATTCTCCGCGGTAATTAGAAAATACGTCTTCGCGGAGGAAGAAAAAAATGAACTACAATGAGTGGGTTTTCTATTACAAAAAAATAGTGAGTGATTTTCATTTTGATCCTGATAGGGATTATTTATCATCAACAATGCTTTCAACAATAATTGGAAACAATTATATTAAAAAAGAAATTATTCAGGATATTATAGAAAAAAGAGAAGTTGTAGTTGTGGGCGATGCCCCATATTCCCCCTTTCAGAAATCAATTTTAAACAATAGGGTAATAATTGCCGCCGATGATGCGGCGGGATTCCTCTTGGAAAATGGTATTGTCCCTCATATTGTTCTCACAGATCTGGATGCAAAAAAGGAAATAATTTATAAAGCTTCAGATGCAGGATCCATTATAGGTGTTCATGCACATGGTGACAATATGGAAAGGCTTGAAATGGTCAGGGGTCTGAAAAACGTTTTTGGAACAACCCAGAACAAACCTCTATGGAATGTTTACAATTTTGGTGGGTTCACCGATGGTGACAGATGCGTTTTCCTTGCACACCATTTCAATGCAAAAAAGATAATACTCACAAAGTTCGATTTTTATCATCCAAATGAAAGGAAGGGAAAGAACATTGAAATAAAAATAAAAAAACTATCATGGGCAAATTATCTCATCAATGTTTTAAAAATAAAGTACGGTGCAAATATTCTTATATTATGAATAATTTGAAGGAATTAATGCTAAGCACAACATTTATTATATTATCCTTCATAGCATCCTTTAAGGCGATTCTTATAGAAGGCAGCGAGGTAACAATCATTGCACTAACCACCTACCAAAAGCTTGGAAGAAAGAATGTTTTGGTTGGTGTGATACTTGGAGTTATCGTAATACTCATTCTTTATTTAATTCTTCAGGACATTTTTCTAATGTTCCCGCAGGATTATGTTTCAATTGCCGCGGAATAATTCTTCTATACTTTTCCTACAGGTTTGGGAGAGGATTTTTAAGGTATAAATTTAAGGGAAGGAACTTTGAATTAAAAATGAAAAAGGAAAGTGAGGAAATTATTGAAAAAAGTGTTAAGAACGAATATAATAGAATAAATATAACACCAATGTTTCTTGCAACACTTGTTGAGGGAACCGAGGCAACATTAATAATAGCCGCATCGGGTGCATTTTCACCAACATATGCAATATTCGGTGCCATAACTGGAATAGCTGTTCTTATTGTATTTGCAATTGCTTCTTACAGATATTTAATGAAATTGCCAAGATGGGTTCTTGATCTCATTGCTTTCGTTGTTCTATTTACATTCGGAACAATTTTCATCGTAACAGGATTGCTAAACCTTTGAAAAAAATTAAATTCACAATTTTTTTTCTAATATTATGTTTGACCTTATAGATGCAAAAATATTGGATAAAAATGCTGAATTCTTCGGATACGATATGGAATATTTTATGAACAATGCTGGAAAGGCTGTTGCAGATGCTGCCATGAATGAAAAGCCAAACAATGTACTTGTTGTATGCGGGTCAGGAAACAATGGTGGAGATGGTTATACAGCAGCCATTATTCTGAAAAAGAATAATTTCAATGTAAAAATATTGATGGTTAAGGAGCCTGAAACACAATTATGTAAAAAAAAGTATGATGAATCTTTAAAGGAAGGTATAGAAATCTTAAGGGATGCAAACTTTGATGATTATGATGTTATAGTCGATGCAATGCTTGGTATTGGTGTTACAGGTGTTCCCAGATCACCTTACAAGGAATTCATAGAAAAATTAAATGCATCAAAATCAAAGATCATTTCAGTTGATGTTCCATCAGGATTTCCAAGCCCATTGCAGGTAAAGGCTGATATTACAGTTACAATGCAATTTCCAAAAAAAGGAATGGATGAAAAGAATTCAGGAAAAATTGTTGTTGCGGATGTTGGATTCCCAAAAGAGTTGATAGAAAAGGTTGGACCTGGTGATATGCTTTCATATAAAAAGAATGAAAAGGAAAGCCACAAGGGGCAGAACGGTGTTCTTGTTGCAGTTGGAGGAAGCATAAACTATTATGGCGCACCCGTCTATATGGTTAAATCATCCTTGAGGATGGGTATAGATCTTGTTTACCTTTTCGCCCCAGAAAGCATTCATCCATACATAGCATCCAATACACAGGACATAATTTTAAGAAGATCTGGTTTCAATTATATTGAATTCAACGAGGAATTAAAAAATTATATTTTAGAAAAGGCGGATGCTGTTTTGCTTGGCCCTGGTGTATCAAAAACAAGGGAGGTTCTTGAAAATTCAAGAAAAATTATTGATTTTTCATTAAGAAACAATAAAAGGATTGTTGTTGACGGTGATGCTCTTTCCGTCATACCAGAATTTACAGATTTTAAAAATCTTTGCGTAATTACTCCACACAGGGGAGAATTCAAAAACATTTTCAACCTTGAACCAAATGAAGAAAATGCAAAGGAGATGGCAAAAAAATATAACTTGGTAATTTTGCTCAAGGGACCTGTTGATATCATCACTGATGGTGAAAATGTTAGAAAAAATGTTGAATTCCATCACGAGAGCATGACAAGGGGTGGAACAGGTGATGTTCTCGCAGGATCCCTGGCTGGATTGATTGCAAAGGGTATTGATCCTTTCCATGCTGCGAGGCTTGCAAGTTTCATTGTTGGCTATGCAGGTCTTTTAACTTTCCAGGAAAAAAGCTATTCATATTACACATCTGAAATAATAGATAATATACCTGCAGTTTTCAAAAAATTCCTCTGAATTTAGAAAAAAGTAATATATTAAGTAAATTTCTCTATTATTATGCAGATAAGAAGATCCTTGAGGGATAGATACACATTCATTCTTTCAACAACAGTTTATCTTATTTTATTTTTGAATATTATTGCACTTTATTTTGTTCTTTCACAACATCTTCTTGCTGGCGTACAGGTTCCATTTTACGTTATAGCATTACCTTTTGCTTTTGTTGAATTTTTACCCGTTCATTACGAATACTACTGGGTTTCATTTTTAGTTATTGTTATACTAATATCCTTTGCACTTTCATCCTTTGACTTTTACAGATATGCAAAAAATGAAAATGAAAAATTTGGGAAACTAACTGAACTTCTTATACTAACAATTTCCGTCACATACCTTACATACTTCATTTCTATATTTGTCACATCCCAGCAGAATCCATTCGGAAACCCGGTTGGTAATTCACCACCCAACTATGTTATTTTATCCTTTCTCCATGCACCAGTTTACGAGGAGCTTATTTACAGGGTTCTTTTACTTGGAATTCCAGCATTTATAATCAATTATTTTTATTATGGTAAAAAAATACCTTTTTACAGGGCATTCACTGGCGGAAAATTTGAGATGAACAAAGGGACAGTTACCTTCCTTATTATATCGGCATTCTTCTTCGGTTCTGCTCATTTAATATCCTGGGAACCTGCAAAGTTCCCCAGTGCATTTTTTGCCGGTCTTGTTTTAGGTTATCTATTCCTCAGGTACGGTGTTTACATGAGCATAACAATGCATTTCATAATAGATTTTTCAGGGGTCTATTCCTACATTAATGAACCAGTATGGAATATTATGACAATATTTTTGGCAATTATTCTATTAATATGGTTTGTAGCGGGTTTACCCTACTATTACATTTATCTAAGATCATTGATCAAGCACTCACAGAAAGAAAATCCTAAAGAGGAGAAAATGATGGATGTTCAAACAATTAGACAAAAAAATTATGTTCTAGGATATGAAATAAAGTGTCCATACTGTGGATTCGATAAATTTGAGGTGATTGAAGGGAACAAACTCAGATGTTTGAGATGTGGAGGTATATTCCAGATAAAAAAATAATATAAAAGAAGGTTATGGTGTTAATATGAACTTTTATGATCTTTTAAAGAAAATGGCCGAACAATCTCTCAAGGATCTTATGCCTCTTGGAATACCAAAGAGAAAGGTAATAGAGGATGATCCAAACCATGAATATTTACTTTTTACAGGCCAGCTTTACCAAATAACACCCTACATGGAGGCCTTAAGGGAATTCTATGAAAAGGGTGAGGATTACTCAGAAAAATTCTATAAAATATATGCTCTGATAGGAAAATCCATTTGGTCTTTAATAAAACCTATGGATCAGGAAAGGTACGATGAAATTGTTAGAAACATTTACAGTATATTAAAGAAAAAGATAGATATTGGATACGATAATTCAATCGATTATTATTCAGGTGTAATATTCCATGATCTCGGAATGTCAGAATTTGATGAATATGCCAGGAAAATAATGGATAGAATAAAAAATAAAAAACTTGTTACAATAGATCCCCATACAACATATGCATTGAAGGTACTTTACAAAGAAGTTGATAAAAATTTTAGAGCGGAAATATACCACTATTCTGAATTTTTGGATCCAATTGATCTTCATGATTTTGCTGACCATGAGAGCTGTTATCTGAACAGGTATCTTGATATAAAAATAAAGGTTAATTCCACAAAACCCTTGAGGAGTGGTAAGGAAAGTGGATGCTGTGGAGGACCGATTGAATTCATTTCACCAAGGCTTGCAAGGGCAATAGCAGAATCCAGGATGAAGGAACTGCTCGAAACAGGAAAAAATAAAATTCTTGTTTTCTGTCCAATATGTCTTTCAAACCTTTCAAGGCTGAAAATGGGAATGGTTTTTGATTTCATTGAAGTTTACAGAGAATGAAAAAATATCTTCTCTTACATCTGTTCCTGTTCGCATTTGGTTACAGTTCATTTACATTTTCACTTTTCCCTTACACATATTTCTTAGGTGCATCGCCACAGTATCAGGGTATCCTTGGTTTTCTTTTAATGGTACCGAATGTTGTTCTTCCATATTTTTTTATAAAATTGAAAAATCCTGAAATGGTTTTTAAATTGATTATTCTCTCAACCTTAATTTCTCTTTTTTCAATTTCATACATTTCATTTTCACACAACCTTTCAACAATCCTTATTTTGACATTGATCCTTGGTATAGGACAGTTCATATGGTGGATAACAACAGAGATCTATTTTACAATGGTTTCTGAAGGATCAAACCTCATTAACCTTTATGGCATTTTCTGGGGAAGTGCCTATTTTATTTCACCATTTCTTGCAGGTTATATAGTTAATTTTTATTCCTTCAGATCACTTTTCATTTTAACAATTCTAATAATTTCACTTTCATTGGTAGTTCTACTTTTATCCAGAGAAAAGGGTTATTATGCCACATCAAATGAAACAATGGAAAAGAATGAGGGAAAAATTTCAATGGCATCCTTTTTTCCCAGTTTTTCCGTCGGCCTTATAATTGGCACCCTTATTTCAATATTTCCCGGTTATTTGTTGAGCAGCGGAATGAATATCACACAGCTGGGTTACATAAACACCGCAATGAATTTAACAAGGCTTGTTGGTTTTATAATGCTATCAAGAGTAAAGGATCAAAAAATTACCTTGAATTTACTTTTTCTATCCTTTCTTATAGAACTTTTAATAATAATTCCATTTTTCACAAATAACTTCTTTATTTTGATATTATCCTTCGCAATCCTTGGTTTCGGTTTCTCATTCGGAATATTTGCACCACTGATTTATATAGCACAGAGAAAGGATCTTGATGTTAGCAAAAACATATCAATATACGAATTCTCCTTTGGAATAAGCACATCCCTCTCTTCAATTTTAAGTGGATATATTGTAGAAAAATTTGATTATGGCCTTCCATTTTTGATTGAGTTCTTTTTCGTTCTTATTTCCCTTTCAATTTTTTATTTAGCGGAAAAACCGAAACAATAATATTTCAAAATAATTTTCCTTAAAAATATGCTTACAATAGAGACAACTGAGGATCCAAACTCAATTAGGGAAGGTGTTGAGGTAATAAGAAATGCCTGGGGTTCGGATGATTTTGCAACATTCCTGAAGGATTTTCTTACGGGAGTGAGTTTCAACGGTGGCATTGTTCTAGTTGCAAAAGAGAATGGAAAAATAGTTGGATTCTCATTCTCCATTGTTGGTTTCAGAAAAAAATTATATATATATTCGCATATGACAGGGGTGAATAGGGAATACTGGCACAGGGACATAGGTTATTTACTCAAACTAAAACAGAGGGAAATTTCAATAGAAAGAGGTTTTGATCTTGTTGCCTGGACATTCGATCCTCTCCAAGGATTGAATTCAAACTTTAATTTGAGAAAACTTGGGGCTATTGCAAGGGTATACAGGAGGAACCATTATGGAATTATGACAGATTCTTTAAACCTTGGTTTACCTTCCGATAGGGTTGTGGCTGAATGGTTCATAAAAAGTAAACATGTTGAGGATAGAATAAATGGAAGATTGAATAATTATGGGAAAATGGATGATGCAATAATAACTGAACAAAAAAATGGAATAAGGTTACCGGTAGAAATAAACCTTGATTTGAATTCTGAATACATAAGGATTGAGATACCAAGAGATATAAATAAGATTAAAAAGGAAAGTTTTGAAAACGCAAAATTATGGAGGGAATTTACGGCAAAAGTTTATGAACATTACTTTGGGAAAGGATACGCTCTGATCGATTTTATCAGTGATGGAAATAGAAATTTCCAGATTGCAAGTAAGATTTTGCCGGAAGGTGTTGAAAAATCCTCAATATTTCTCTGATCTTTTTACATTATAAATATAATTTACTAAATCAACAAGATTCAACGTATCACTTCTATTATACCTTATTAGTTTCATGAGCGAAGTTAGATCTCCATTTTTATATTTTTCCCAGAGTTTTACTGCATCAAGCCCTGATAAATCCTTAATCTCCTCTTCCCTTTCAATACCTATTGCCTTTTCTATTGATTTCAGACCACCCGAAAGCCCCGCCTCCTTTGATAAATAATAAAGATCAACGTGGTAAATTTTTTCCAGTTTTTTTCCAATCTTTTTAAAATTTTCACTCAGAAAGGGAATATCAAACTTTGTTCCGTAAAATGTTACAATGATTTTACAATTTTTAAGCACTTTTAAAATTTCACCAATTTTAAAGTTTATACCGTTCACAAATACCCTGTAGTGTTTCTCATAATCGCATATTCCAAGAACTGTTAGAGTTTTATTCTCTAGACCGGTTGTTTCTATGTCAAGAAAGCACATTTTATCATGAAAATCACCAAGTATTTTCCACCTTTCATCCTTAGGAATTCTTTTTAAAAAATATTTTACATCGCTCTTTTTATACTTTTTCTTTGCTTTTTTTATTTCCCTTACAAGCTTTTTATTTTTTGATATTTCATCATTTTTTAACAAATCATCCCATGTTTTAAATCCCATGGATTTCAATTTTATTTCATCCTTTAACGATATGCCATTGAAAATTGTGAATGTTTCCATTAACATAAATTTTCATTTCAAAATCCATAATAAAACTTTTTGCTAAAATTTTATTAATAATTATGTTATGTCCGCTGCAAATGGATGAGAAAAAAAGAATACTGGTTGATACAACAATCGGTCATTTCATAGAAGATGGTTTAATATTTCTCCCATCTTATCTTGTAATATTCTTTGATCAACTTTACAAATTTTCGTACTTTCAGAATGGTATAATTTTGGCCATGTATTACATAGGTAATGGATTGATTTCACCCTTTGCGGGAAGATTAATAGATAAAACAAAAAGAAAAGGTCTACTTATGGGTCTTGGTCTTCTGGCCCTGGATCTCACATTCATGCTTTTAATCATTCCTTTTCCCCACAATTTTGCCCTATTTGGGATCTCAACAGTTATGTTCTTTGTTGGTGTTTTTTCAACAATATATCATCCCGTAGGATCCATGCTACTTAACTATTATTACAGGGAAAAATCCGGCTCAGCCCTGGGAATCAATGGTATAGGAGGAAGCACAGGAAGGGCAATTTTTCCCTTATTAATAGCAATACTTGCAGGATTAACGGGAACAAAAACCTATGGCATTTTCATTTTATCATTTATAATTCTCTTTCCGGCTATTTTTATATCTTTTGATCTACGCAAAAGTATTGTTTATGTTCATAATGAAAATAAAAGTAAAATTTTTCGTTATTCTTTACCTGTTTTAGTCCTTTTTGCTGTCAGCGTTCTGAGGAGTATTTCCCTATCAGGCGGTAATGCCATGTTACCAAGTTATTTGAATTTGACCTTAAATTACAACCAAACACTTATTGCAATTTTACTTGTTATAAGTTATTCTTCAGCAATATTCGGTCAACCATTCCTTGGTTATTTATCTGACAAAATTGGAAGAAGGATAATGATAAGTATAACTTCACTCCTTTACGGAATTTCAGTCATAATTCTTATGTTTCAGACAGGACTTATAAGTGTATCAATAGCTTTAATATTTACATATTTCTTTGGTTTTTCAGGATTTCCACTCTTGATGAGCATAGTTGGTGATATAGCTGATGAATCACAGCTGGCAGAAATTTCAGCCCTTGTTTGGGGTGTTGGAGGTAGTGTAGGTGCTGCCTTCGGTACTTTTCTTATAGGATACCTTACAAATGTTATTGGAGCAACGAATTCATTTCTTTTCATAGGAATACTTTCAATAATTTCAGCATTCCTCGTTTTCCTCATTCCTTTGAAAGGACGTTCACGGTAGATTATTTATAAAATTTGAATTAACATCCAATTTGCACATACTTGATGATTTACTGTGTAATAACAAAAATTTGTGATTAAAATTTTTTAAAAACAATGGTTTAAGTCATAGACAAGCTTCTCCTGAATCCACAATAAACTGGCACCGGATTTTAATTTTCAATCAAGAAAAAATCTCTCTTATCCTCGTAATATGAATGCATTCGATCCCATCAATGCATTATTGAATTATGGTTATGGGATTCTTGAAGGAATGGTTAGAAACAACATAAACAAAATAGGGCTTGATCCTTCAATTGGGTTTCTTCATGAAATTGCACCTTCAAAAAATTCTTTAGTCTATGATATTCAAGAATTGTTTAGATATGTTATTGACTATTCTGTTATTCAATTGCTTGAGAAAGGATTAAAGAAATCGGATTTTATAACAACTGAAAACCACCATATCAGGTTAAAGCCTGAGACCTCTAAAAAATTGATAGAGACAATAAAAACAATTTCAATCAAAGATATATTTACAAAAATAAACAGTTTGCACTTGAAATCATAATGTTTGAAAATATCAAGGAATTTGCAAAGTATCTTTCTAACAATAAAAAAGATCTGGAATTTTATATTCCAGAAATAAAAAATAACAAGAAATGATGACAATGAAATAAGAGAAAAGGTAATTTCCATAACCCCTGAGGAAAGAAAAAAGAGAAAAATCAATAAATCAACTTTATGGTACCAGCAAAAGAAAATAAAAGAAGGCAAACCTCTTAAGCTGTATCAGAAAACCATTGCAAAGATATGAACATATAGGGGTGAAATAGTACACATTTC
Organism: Thermoplasmatota archaeon; assembly: GCA_031961545.1. Taxonomy (GTDB): domain Archaea; phylum Thermoplasmatota; class Thermoplasmata; order Thermoplasmatales; family ARK-15; genus JAVRLH01. The sequence goes on from JAVRLK010000035.1 coordinate 10,612, forward strand.
ATCAAAAATACTAATCAATATATAAAATAGTTATTATTATATTGTATTAAAAATAAATTAAAAAATGAAAATTTAAAAAAATACTGTATTTTTATGAATAGATCAAATTAGAGATGCGGATAGTCTGATTGTACTTCGCTTGGCATAATATATATATATATGGAGGTAATAACTTTTATATGAGGGAGGTTTGAAAATGAGAAAGGGTTTTGGAAAATCAATAAAGAACAATAAGATAATGGTTATCGGAGTTGTGTTTTTATTGCTTATTATGTTTACATTCAGTAGTATTGTGGAAGGTAATAACATAAATGAGCCTGTGTGGGCTTTTTCGGGTGCTTACGTTAAATATTTAGAAAAAAAGAGTGATGTACAACTAGCCAATGGAAAAATACAACATATTTATCCCAATGAAACTTCAATAGCATTATATAAGATTCTTTCTGTTAATCTTAAAAATCAAACATTTTCCTATCTACAATCATTAACTTATCCTCCTGTTTTATATTTCTATACTCAAAATATTCAAAACAATTGCTGTAATAATTTCTGGAACCTAACATTTAATTATAATTTCAAAAAATATTCCAATGAAACTGCAAACATAAATCAACCAATCACAATCTTTTTTATAAACCAAAAAACTTTGAATGAATTAAATAAGGGATTTGTACCAATGAATCTTTCAGCCGTACTATCATTAAATTTCTGGGTCAGCTACAATGGAGAAACTGAGATTGAATCTGCAATACCTCCATCTGAAATAAATGCAAATGCAACTAATAATTTAACCCTAAATACAAACAACGAAATATATCCTGTAATTAAAGTACAGTTGAATTTTCGTGATAATCTTTCTGGTATGCCAATTTCCTTTGGAAATGCAACCGCTTATATAGATAAATATTCAGGAATTATAGTCAAGTGGAATGCCAATGTAGAAGTTTTAATTTTTAGCCCGGTGTATTATTGGATTAATTTTAGTATAATATTGATTTCCACAAACATACCAATGGGTACTTCACAGCAAATTAATTATTATTTTATTCTCGCAGTATCAATAGGTGTGATTTTAATCATTTCAATCTCATTAGTATATTTAAAAAAGAAAAAGGTTAAAAAAGATCTATAATAAAAACAAAGCAAGAAATTTCTGAATTTTTAGAGATCTAATAAATAAAATTTATTTATTGTATTTTTCAATTGCTCTAAAATAGAGGATTGAAGAATAAATGATAATTACATCTCATTTCTCACTCTGAAAGCCCATCTTTCCCTTTTTATTTTTTTCATTTTGATATAAGAACTTACATTTTAATAGAAAAATTTTTAAATCTTCTTTTTTCTGTATGCGATATGTTCTTAAAAATCATATCAAAAATATCTATTTTATTCATTTCAAATTATATATTAGTGCAAATTAAACGACAATTTTTAGGATGTATCTATATCCCCTGATTGAAAGTGGGGCAGAGCGGATTTGAACCGCCGACCTTCCGGTTATCAGCCGGATGCTCCAACCAAGCTAAGCTACTGCCCCCTTTTTTT
>JAVRLK010000036.1:0-11847 GCA_031961545.1 Thermoplasmatota archaeon
AATTATGGTTAAAATTCCTGCAATGAGATTCAGCGTTTTAACTGTTGATACATCTGGTGGAACATAAACATTTGTTTGAGGTATCATAATTTTTGGTCAATTAATAGTGTAAAAATTTACTATTATGATAGCAAAAAATTATTTCTCTTAAATTTTTTATAAGTGATTTCTTTATTCATTCAAGGTGTATTGAATGAGAGTTGCTGTTGGCGGTACATTTCACATTATACATGATGGCCACAAAAAATTGCTTGAGGAGGCATTTAATACAGGTGACTTCGTTCTTATAGGCCTAACAAGTGACGAATTTGCAAACTCAACAAGGGATTATAGAGTAAGGCCATACAAAGAAAGGTACCAGAACCTGTTAAATTTTGTATCAAAATTTGGTAAAGATTTTGAGATAAGAATGATAAACGATCATTATGGTCCTACCATTGAGGAGGATTTTGATTACATCGTTGTTTCATACGAAACAAAAAGATATGCTGAGGAAATTAACATAAGGAGGAAATTGCTTGGAAAGAAGGAAATGGTTATTAAAAACATAGGAAGGGTGCTTGGAGAGGATCTTATACCCATAACTTCCACAAGAATCGTTAAGGGTAAAATAAACGAAAATGGAAAAAGATTAACGGAGCTTGTTGTAAACGTTGGTTCTGAAAATATGGTAAAGTTAAGGGCTGTGGAAAAAGCCTTCAAAAAATTCTTCAATTTCCCCGTGAAAGTTCAGGCAAAAAAGGTTGATACAAAAATTAAGCAACCCTACAATGAAGATACAATAAGACTCGCGATAAAAAGGGCAGAGGAATCAATAGAAAATGGTGATTACGGTGTTGGTATAGAATCTGGTTTAGTGTGGTCCAGAACTTTAAAAAGATATTTTGATGTTCATTACATTGTGATTCAGGACAGCCTTGGATACAAAAATTATTCAACCTCCATGGGTTTCCTCTATCCGGAAAATTTTATGGAGGGAATTAACAATAAAACAATAGATGAAAGATTCGCTGAACTTTACCATGAATATAACGTTGGAAGAAAAAAGGGAGCGATTGGATTCCTAACCAATGGTAAATTAACAAGGGAAAAAATTATAGAGGATGCTGTTAAACTTGCCCTTCATCAGAAAGCAAGCCTTTATTATTACTTTTAATTCACAAAAAAAGGTTCAATGCATTAACAAGCTCAATTTTAGTCAGAAGACCATTTATTGTTGCACCTGATGCATTTTTATGCCCGCCACCATTGAAGAATTTTGCTATCCTTTGTACATCCTCCTCCCTTGACCTGAATTCAATCTTTGTTGTACATGAATATTTGTTCATCTTTGTATACTTTACAACAAGAATATCCCATTCATCACCATCAAACATTTCCTCTATTTTATACACGGGAATATCCCTGTGTGGTTCAACAAAAATAACCCTTTTATCCTTAATCTTCAATCTATTGATCCTTCCAGAAAGTTCATTTTTTATCTCTTCCATTTCTTTCCTGAAAGATTCAATAAGATTATAATTTTCCTTAATTATTCCTTTTATTTTCTCCGAATCCTCTGCATAGATAATATTTTCAAAGAATCTTGTATAATCAAAATCCTTTGCGTTCCTCACAGCTGAAATAAGATCCCTCAGATCCCTTTCAAAATCATTTTCAACCATGTTCTGATCAATATGGTTTGCCGCATCAACCATGGGATCTGATATTTTATAAACATTTGCAAGAACCTGGGCCGCACTCTTTTCGGGAGAAACATAAACCTTAACATTGGGATAACTGTCCATCTCACCCCATATATGGTGATCTATCCATACTGCTTCAAAATATACGGATGCAACCCTGAGAGAAAGTTTATCCCCAGTTATGTCAAGTATATAAAGTCTGGATGGATCCCAGGATCCCATTATGGATCTGGCAATCGTATCCCTTATGTATGTTGGTGAGGAAAAATAAATTTTTTGGGTTTTTTCAACATATTTGTTTAAAAGGTAACCTGAAAGTATGCCATCGGAGTCCAGATGTGTTATTAATGTTGTCATATTTCTCAGGCCATTTTTTGAAGAAACATTTTAAAAATTAAAAGGTAATTAATAAACATTTTCCTTTTGATCGACGATAAGATTATTAATGTTTATAAATAATCCATGAAACATGTATCTTACAAATGAAGAGGAAAAAATGCTTAACGGTGAATATGGTGAAGCATTAAGCACAGCAATGAACCTTATTGTAAAACTTGGAGAGTTTTATAATGCCGAAAAGACGGTGGGAATATCATCATCACAGATATCGGGCATATCATACAAAAATATAGGTGAATTTGGCATAGATTTCCTAAAAAAATTTGAAAATGCAAGGGTTAAGGTTCAGACTTTCATAAATCCCATAGGCTTTGACCTTGATAGCCCGGAATATTTTACAGATGATGAGAAATTTATACTGAAGCAGAAGGAAATAATAGATATTTATAAAAAAATAGGTGTAAAACCAACATTGACATGCACGCCCTATTATATTTATAAACCATCGATGGGAGAACATCTGGCCTGGGCAGAGTCATCAGCCATAGTTTATGCGAATTCAATCCTTGGTGCAAGAACAAACAGGGAGAGCGGTATTTCAGCACTGGCATCAGCATTAACGGGAAGGGTTGCCTATTATGGCATGCACACTGATGAGGGTAGAAAACCAACAATTAAAATAAAGTTTGATTTCAGGCCAGAGTTTTCGGATTATTCAACAATTGGTTTATACATAGGAAAAACAATTGAAAATGGTATACCATATTTCACAGATATTGAGAATGATCCTGATTATCTAAAAATCCTTGGCGCTTCAATGAATGCAACCGGAAGCATTCCCATGTTCCATGCTGAAAATATAACACCCGAATGGAAAATCTATAATAAAGAAAAAATTGAAAAAATGGTCATAGAAAAAAAAGAAATTGAAAATTTCAGTGAAAATATTAACTGTAAGAAAGAACCGGATGTTGTTTTTGTTGGATGTCCCCATCTTTCGGATATGGAAATAAATGAAATTGCAAAGTTATTAAAGAATAGGAGGGTAAAAAAGGGAAAGGAACTGATGCTTTTTACATCAAGAACCGTTAAAAACAATAACATTGATACAGTTAGAGAAATAGAGAAATCCGGGGCAAAGGTCTTTTCAGATACCTGTATGGTTGTTTCACCGATTTACAAAAATTTTGCAGTTATAGGTTTAAATTCAGGAAAGGCAACATTCTATCTTGGAAAGGAGAAAAAAACTGTTCTTATGGATCTTAAAAACCTTCTGGAGATGGTGCTTGAATGATTTTAACAGGAAAGGTAATAGTGCCAGGAAGTGTTGAAGGCGAGGTCTTAAAGGTGAATGGCTCATTCTCCTTTCTTGGGGGTGTTGATCCTGAAAGCGGTATTGTGAGGGATATAAACAAAAGCCTCAAGGACAGGATTTTTGTTTTTGAAAGCAGTGCCGGCAGCACTGTGGGATCCTACATAATATATGGTCTAAAATTCTACAACAACGCACCCCTTGCATTAATATGCAGATATGCGGATGAAACTGTTATAATAGGAGCAAACATTGCTAAAATTCCAACAATTACAAATATTGATGTAAGCCTTATTGAGAATGGGGATAGAATAAAAATAGATAATGATAAAATAGAAATAAATATTGAACCAACAGAGGTTGTTACCTCAATACTTATGAACTCAAACAAAATACTCATATTGAAAAGAAGCGATAAGGTTTCAACCTACAGGGGTAAATGGGCAGGTGTTTCGGGTTACAAAGAAGATCTAGAACCTGAAAAGGCTGCCCTGAGGGAAATAGTGGAAGAAACTGGGATTAATGATCCAAGGTTGAAAAAGTATGGGGGCTACATACTTCTAAGGGATAAAAATAAATTATGGAAAATACACATATTTCTATGGGAAGTAAATAAGAAGGAAATAAAAATAGACTGGGAACACACGGAATATCGCTGGATAGATCCAAAAAGGATTGATGAATACGATACAGTTCCTGGTCTCAAGGAGGTTATAAATAGGCTTATTTAAGAGGGAAAAGAGAAAAATAAATAAAGGGATTTTCTATTCAAGTCTTAGGGCTCGTGGTCTAGATGGTTATGACGTCGCCTTGACACGGCGGAGGTCACCGGTTCGAATCCGGTCGAGCCCATTAAAAAAATTTATAATCCAATCCAGGGATTGCTCTTGTAACCCTTTGCAACAACATGGGTTACCTGCTGCCTTATACCCTCCCTTTTAAGATCCGTATCTAGGAACTCTTGCAGTTCCTTCATTGAAAGGAAAAGACCCTCGGCAAGGAGATCGTATTCCCCAACAACCCTGTAAAGTGAAATTATTCTTGAATTCTTTGCTATACTTTCAGCAACACTTTCAATCTTATCAGGATCCACTTTTATGTAAGTGTATGCCTTAATGCTGTTTTCAACAGCAGGTATGTTAACAAGGACTGAGAATCCAAGTATTATTTTTCTTTCCTGAAGTTCCTTTATTCTCCTCCTAACAGTTGCCTCGCTTATGTTGAGCGCCTTCGCAATTTCAATATTCGGTGTTCTGGAATCGTTTCTCAGGTAACATAGAATTGCAAGATCTATTTCATCGAGAGGGAGAAGTGCGGGATTCATTTGTGACCATCTCTCAGCCAGATCACATTTCAGCTTTGAGTAATCAATCATATTCAACACCTTAATACTTGAATAGACGGAAATATATTAAATTTTTCCCTAAATCGCAATAATTTTTTTATTTATTTTTTAATCTATACTAATTTTCGGCATATTTTTTTCTTTTTGTAGTAAAACAACCCTGCTATCCGGTCTTTCATCTGCTATATAATATGAAAGTTCATCCGATAATTTTCTTGCAAAATCCTGAATATCCGCGTGGGATGGCATGCTGTCCATTGTTACCCTTTCCCTGGAATAACCAACATAAACGTAACCCTTTGGTTCAATAAAATGTGGCTCTGCAAGCTGGTCAAGTTTTGCATATTCCTTAATATAGTTCATATTTATATTCTTTAACAATGTGTGCCTTATAACCTTTCTTGTATTCAGAGAAGGTAATATTTCCAGTGTTCTTTTCAACCTTTCCCATCCATTGTTAATCATTGGAACGAGAAGATCCTTGTATATCTGTTCATTTGGTGCTGCAACGGTAACATAGAGCTGTGTTGGTAAGGGATCAAGGTTTTCAAGAACCTCCGGCATGGTTCCGTTCGTAACGAGGAATGTTGTTATACCCCTTTTATGGTATTCAGCAATTAAATCACCGAGGTATGGATAAAGGGTTGGTTCACCCGTCAATGATATTGCAACATGTTTCGGTTCATTCGCTTCCCTGAACTTTTTCTGATCTGCCTGTGGATTGCCCCCGTAACCAGATATCAACTTTTTCTGTGCCTTTATGCTTTCCTCAACTATCATTTTTGGATCATCAGGATTCTGTATGAATGTTTCCTTGAATCCCTGGAATCGCCAGCAAAAGAGGCAGTTCTGTGTACATTGATTTATTGCGGGTGTCATCTGTATACATCTGTGTGTTCTTATACCATAAAATGTTTCCTTGTAACATGGTCTGTTGTTTATCAGACTTTCCCTGAACCAGTGGCATAGCTTAACTCCTGAATGCTCACCAATTACCGCATAACCCTGCTTCCTGAATATTAACTTTAAAGCCTCATCCATTCATCTATGAAAATATGATTTGTTAAATAAACCTTTTGAAAATTTCCCTTCCTACATAAAATTTCTCTTTAAACCTGAAAATATAATATTTTTCATTACCCTGAAGATTTTTTTCAATCTTTTCCTTTATAATGTAATATTCATCAGCATTAACATTGTATCTAAGATATATTTTCCCTGCATTGTTTTCCCTTAATTTTTGAATCAATGCATTCATATTTTCAGCGTAAAAATCAATAATGTATATTGATCTAAAATATTCCTTTTCCTTAAAATTTTTTGATGTGAGAAAACACCTTTTTTTATCCTTCAATAAAAGATAAAAATCACCCATTTCTTTAATTATTTCAGGCAAAAGTTCAGCATACTGTATGGCAGGATCTACATCATAAACATAGTCCAAAGGTTCATCCATAACATCTATTTTTCTTTCAATCTGTGGATTATATATAACCCTTATGCCTTGGGGAAGGATCAATGCGCTTCTATCATAATTCTTAACTTTGCCCAGATATATGCTCAACCTTTTAATTTCACCATCCAGTGAGATATACTCCTTCTCCCATTCATCATTGAGCTTGTTCATCCTCATCTGTACAGGTATATCAAAAACAAATGCATCATTTTTGTAATATTCAATAATTTTTAAAGGGGAGGGTGAAAGATCATCGAGATCCCATTCGCCCTTTCTAACAGGTCTTGACGGATCAGAAAAAATAACATCAACATCCTTCAATTTCTTAATTACGGATTCATTTAAAGCATCACCCTTTATGAACTCAATGTTCTTTATGCCAAATTTTTTTGCATTCCTTTTTGCATATCTAATTCTCCCGGTTCTTTCAACGGAATATACCTTGTGAAAATAGTATGAAAATACGATTGATTGAACACCAATACCTGAACCAAGGTCAGCAACTGTTTCATTGGAAAGCCTTTCAGCCTTGCTCTTTGCAATAGGTATTGGTGTAGCTACCCTTAAACCTTCATCATCATGCTGAAATAACTTTAAATCAAGGTTATCAAGATCAATCATGGTGATGGAACTCTTCACTCCTTTTCCATTCAGGGTTCCTCCTCAATTCACCATTTAAGAATGATTCAATTATTTCATTCAATTTACCTTCCACACCCGATATAACATCAATACCGAATTCCTGAAAGAATTCAATGGCCCTTTCTCCAATACCATAAACTATTAATTTTTCCACGCCAAGATCCTTTAAAAAGTTTGGTATCTGTCCTGGTCCATGTTCCTCGAATGGATTTTCGTAAATTTTAAGATTCTTAAAATTACCATTCTCCACATCAAAGACAGCAAAGTATCTAGAACGTCCAAAGTGCCTTGAAATATATGAATCTAAACCATTGTTTTCCTCAAGTGGAACCGCAACTCTCATAAAAAGGTAAAAAAATAATTAAAATTTAAAACTTTTCATTCGACCTGTATTTCCTCAGTGTTGTATTCAATTACATCCAGTTCATTCATTTCACTTAAAATAAAAAGTATCTCCTGGGATAAATCTGCAAGCCTTTCATCGAACAGGTATTCTTCAAGATCCTCCACCGTATGGTTTTTCATCCATTCTTTTACATTCTTAGGGATTCTCATGTTTCCACCCCCTGTATGACAAATGTCTTAAAAATATCTGACTATTTAAAATTTTTTGAAATTTTACCTTTTTAATTTTATATCCTTCCATATATTTTTTGCTATTTTGTAATCAATAACTGTATTTATATTGAAAAATGTGATAGGATTTAGATCATGTGCATTTATGAATTCCTTTTCTATTCTGTTTAAAAATTCAGTTATGGATCCATTCAAAACACCAAAGGATTTAATGGATCTGTGATAGAGTGAGAAAAGTGGCTCAATATAACCATTCTTCCATTTTGGTATTATGGATCTATCATTAAATTTTTCAATAATTTTTTCTGCGGAAAACTTGTCAAAGAATGGCATGTCACCACCAATAAAAAATATATCATCATCAATAATGTTTATTGATTTTGTTAATACGTAAAGCACACCCTTCTTTTCATCATCAAATATTGTTTCACCCCATTCAAAAACAATTTTCTTTGTGGAATAAAAATAAATTTTTTTAAAAAGCTTTGATTCAAAAATTCTTTCACCAAGGAAATCCACAATTGATCTATTATCAATAGAGAGAAAATGTTTTCCCTGGAGCCTTTTTGATTCCCCAACAGATACAACAGCACTGACCATTATTTCTCTTTATTTACAATTTCCTTCAAATTTTCAGGTTTTATTATACCGTATTCGGTTATAAAACCTGTAACAAAGCTATGGGGTGTGACATCAAAGGCAGGGTTGTATGCACTCACTCCATCAGGTGCTATTCTACAATTCCCTGCATATAAAACTTCATTTTCTGACCTTTCCTCTATTGGTATTTCATCACCACTTTTTATAGATTTATCTATTGTTGAAATTGGTGCGGCAACATAGAAAGGTATTCCGTTTTCTTTCGCAACAACCGCCTTTTCATATGTCCCGATTTTATTTGCAAAATCACCGTTTAGTGCAATTCTGTCCGCACCAACTATAACCAGGTCAACCTCCCCTCTTTTCATAAGGAAACCTGCAGCATTGTCAGCAATAATTTTATGGTCTATTCCCTCCTGTTTTAATTCCCAGGATGTGAGCCTTGCACCCTGTAATCTAGGTCTTGTTTCATCAACCCATACGAATATTTTTTTACCTGACCTTTTTGCAAACCTTAATGGTGCAAGTGCGGTTCCCCAGTCAAGTACGGCAAGAGCACCTGCATTGCAATGTGTAAGAATTTTTGAATTATTTTTTATAATATCGTTACCATATTCGCCAATTTTCCTTGCCTTTTCCGCTATCATGTTTGCATATTCTTCAGAGGATTTTATGGGATCCTCTCCACTTTCAATTTTCTCCTTCATGTAAGAAAGGGCATAGAATAGATCGTATGCTGTGGGTCTTGTATTCTTAAGTGTATTGAAAACCTCATCCATATCCTTTCCCTGTATTTTTGCCTGTGCCATACCGTATGCGGCTGTTACACCTATTGCAGGTGCACCTCTCACAACCATGTCCTTTATTGCAAAGGCAATATCCCTGTAATCCCTGGCCTGAAAAATTTCAACCTTTTCAGGTATTTTTCTCTGATCAAGCATTTCAACAATACCATCCCTGTACCATATTACCCTTATATCCTTTACCTTTCCATCTATTTCCACAAGCATTATTTTCACCGAAAAAAGGATATGAAGATTTATTTAAATATTTTAGCTTTTTAGCCTCAGATCCTCATATGCACTAAGTGCGGCAAGGGCACCCTGTCCGGCTGATATTATTATCTGACCGGAATCTCCTGTAATATCACCGGCTGCATAAACATACTTCACGTTCGTTCTTCCCTTTTTATCGGTTATTATGTACCCTTTGCTATCCATGTTAACACCCAATCTTTTCGCAGAAGAACTCTGCGGCAATAAACCAACGTAAATGAAAACACCGTCAAGGTTCAATTCCTTCTCTTCGTTTGTTGATCTATCTTTGTATCTTATACCCTTAACCTTTGATCCATCACCGAATATCTCAAGAACCTGTGCGTTCATAATGTATGGTATGTTAAGTTCCTTAAGCTGTTTCTGGTATGCACTCTCACACATATACCTGGGCATGAATTCTACTATTGTTGGTTCAACATTAACACTTTTAAGGTAAATGGCAGCTATTGCACCCGAATTACCACCGCCTATAACAGCTACCTTCTTATTTCTGAAGAAATATGCATCGCAGGTAACACAGTATGAAACACCCTTCCCAAGGTATTCCTCCTCACCCTTCACGTTCAATTTTTTGTGTGTTGTTCCTGTTGCGAATATTATAGCTTTAGATTTTATTATCTGTCCATTGGATAGTGAAATGTTGAATCTTTCATTTTCCTTATTAATATCAAGGACCTCAATACCTGTAAAAATTTTAAGATATTTACTTGCGTGTTCGCTGAATAGCTTTGCAAGTTTTTCTCCCTGGATGCTCTCAAAGCCAAGATAATTTTCAATGAGAGGATCCTCTGTTACAAGACCTCCGGATACATTTTTTTCAATTATGACTGCATCAAGCCCTGCCCTAACAGCGTATATGCCCGCTGATAAACCTGCCGGACCTGCACCTATGATAACAACCTCGTACTCGTCCTTTAATGTTGGGGCTGAACCCTTTGAAATAGAAAAAGATGGAAACATAAAAAACACTTAAAAATTTACATTTCGGGCATTCCGCCCATTCCACCCATTCCTGGCTGCTGTCCCTGTTGCTGCTGTCCCGGCTGTGTCTCGCTCTTTTTCTTTGCCGCAATGATGTCATCTATCCTGAGGATCATGGTTGCAACCTCCATTGCACTTTCTATTGCCTGCCTCTTCACCCTCACCGGTTCAACAACGCCTATCCTGAACATATCCTCTATTTTATTGTTCATCACATCAACGCCATAGGATTTGTTGTTTTTCTCATGCTCGCTCTTAAGTTTCATGAGTATGCTTATGGCATCCATACCAGCATTTTCTGCAAGTGTCCTTGGAATTATTTCAAGGGCATTTGCGAATGATTCAACTGCAAGCTGTTCCCTTCCACCAACAGTATGGGCATAATCCCTTATCCTCAAGGCAAGTTCTGTTTCTGCTGCACCTCCACCTGGCACGATCATACCATCCTCAATCGTTACACCAACAACCTTCAATGCATCATGCAATGCCCTCTCAACCTCAGCGATAACATGCTCCGTACCTCCCCTGATAAGTATGCTTACAGCCCTTGCATCCTTGCATCCCCTTACGAATGTCATATAATCGTTTCCAATCTTTACCTCCTCAACAATTTCTGCATGGCCAAGATCCTCAGGTTTCAGGTCATCCAGGTTTGTAATGATCTTTCCGCCTGTTGCCTTTGCAAGTTTCTCCATGTCACTCTTCTTTATCCTTCTTGCACCGTATATTTCATACTTTGCAAGGTAATGCTGTGCAAGATCATCAATTCCCTTCTGTGAAAATACAACGTTTGCACCCGCGGCCTTGATCTTTTCAACCATGTCCCTGAGCTGTTTCTCCTCTTCATCCAGGAATGCATGTATCTTTGAAGGATCATCAATCTGTATTTTTGCTGATATTTCAGTCTTTTTCACCTCAAGTCCGGCATTGAGCAATGCGATCTTTGCACCCTTAACAACCTTGGGCATCCTTGGATGAACCTTCTCCTTGTCAAGAACAATACCATCAATGAGCTGTGTATCCCTGACTCCTCCTCCAATTTTCTTTTCAACCTTAATATTATCAACATCAACCTTGTATTTGCCGTTAACCTCTTCAACAACGCTCAGAACAGCCTTAACGGCAAGATCTGCGAAATATTCCCTATCATAACCAATGTTTTTACCTGTCATGGCTGTCATTGCTATCTGTTTAAGTATTTCAACATCATCCTTTGATACCTTCTTTGCAATCTGTGGAAGCAGTTCAATTGCCTTCTGACTTGCAAGCCTGTAACCGTTTGTGATTATTGTTGGATGTATGTTCTGATCGAGCAAAACTTCAGCCTGTTTCAAAAGTTCTCCCGCAAGAATGACGGATGTTGTTGTTCCATCCCCAACTTCCTGATCCTGAGCCTTTGCAACCTCAACAATCATCTTTGCCGTTGGATTCTGAACATCAATTTCCTTTAAAATTGTTGCACCATCGTTTGTTATAACAATATCTCCAAGGGAATCAACAAGCATTTTATCCATTCCCTTTGGACCGAGTGTTGTTCTTACTGCATCGGCAATGGCCTTTGCAGCAGCAATGTTATCCTTTTGAGCACTTCTTCCAGTTTCTCTTTCAGTACCCTCTTTCAATACCAGTATTGGAACCTGTCCAGTCATCATGTTTGATCACCTCAAATAAACCTAAAAGTGTAAATTTACACTTCTATTTAAATCTTTCTTATGGCAATTTTAAATGTAGTGTCCGGAAAACCTTGACTATAAAAAACCCATACCCAAATATGGGTCGTGCAAAACTGAATAAACGCAAGATCAACTATATCATCAGAGCGAAAAGAAAAGGACAGAGCTACAAGCAGATTG
>JAVRLK010000037.1:0-11222 GCA_031961545.1 Thermoplasmatota archaeon
CAAAAAGTGAGAAACACGAAAAAAGGAATGAGACTGTGTGAAAATTATTTAATGTATTTTATCTTATATTATAATAAAAAGGAATCTATCTTTTGAACATCTTTCTCTATATTTTTTGTACTTTCAGATTATTGTTATACCAAAATTTAGTAACCAGATTTCTTAAATAGTATCCAATCTTTTTTATTATGTTCTTCTAAAATTGCCTTTCTTTAAGGCCTTCATCAAACTTTCTATAGTTTCTTTAACTCTCTTCAATACAATCTTGAAAATCATTTTTGAAATATTTATATCTCTTTTTCATCTATATTTCATTTTGCCCTAATGATGGATTCTCTCGGAAGTATCAATTGCATACACAAAATTCATATCACTACTCAAACAAAATCTTTATTAAACATTTTAATGAGATTTTTAGTTAAAAAAATAACAAAAAGTTTTATTACCCTTCAATACATTTTTATTTCGGTGTAAAAATGGTGGAAATAAAGGTTAGGGAGGTAATGTCAAAGAATCCACTTTTCGTTGAATCATCAATGAGTTTATGGGAAGCTGTAAAAGCAATGGTTCAGAGGGGAATAAGCACAATGATTGTTGTTGATAATAATGTTCCTGTGGGAATTTTAACAGACAGGGACATTGTTGTTAAAGTTGTTGCGAGGGGGTTGGATCCAACCGAGGTAAAAGTTTCTGATATCATGACAAAACCCATTGTTGTAATTAACGCCGATGACACGCTCGAAAGGGCGGCAACTTTGATGGGAAAGAAGAAAATAAGGAAATTACCTGTTATTGAAAATAATAAAATCATAGGATTGCTTTCAGAAAATGACATTGTAAGGATAGCTCCAACCATCCTTGAAATAATTGAGGAAAAGGAAAAAATGAAGGGTGAAGTTGAATACAAAGAAAAGGAATACCTTGCAGGAAGATGTGAAAATTGTGGTGAATTTTCAACAGAACTCCTTTACGTTAACGGGAAATATCTCTGCCCTGTTTGCAGGGGTGTTGGTTAAATATTTCACTGGAAAATTAATTAAGGTAGAAACAATTAAAGAAAATAATGAAAGATCTTAGATATGTTATAGATTTACTTTCAAGAGAGAATGAATTATTAAGGATTAAGGAAAATTTTTCATCAGACCTTGAAATATCGTACTTTACAAACATTGTGCAGAAAAATAAGGGTCCTGCACTGCTTTTCGAAAGGGTAGATGGAAAAGAAAGAAAAGTATTGATGAATTTATTCGGAACAACCAAAAGACTTGAAATGTCCATAGGATCATCAATTGAGGAAATTTCAAGTGATTTTCAGGATCTTATCTTTGCTCTTTACAAAAATCCTGGTTTACTTGAGGGCCTGAGGATTTATAAAAAATTAAAAAATTTAAGCGTTAATGAAAAATCGCATGCACCTGTGAAGGAGAAATCTGAAATAACACTGGATGATATACCAATTTTAAGGACCTGGCCAAAGGATGCCTCAAGGTTCATAACATTCCCTGTTGTTATAACAAGGGATCCAGAAACTGGAACGTACAATGCTGGAACTTACAGAATGCAGGTTTTTGATTCTGAAACAACAGGCATGCACTGGCAGGCACAGAAGACAGGTGCGATGCATCTAAAAAAGGCAAAGGAAATGCATAAGACGCTGGATGTTGCTGTTGTTATAGGTGTTCATCCGGCCATTCTTTTCAGCTCCATTTCACCTTTACCCGAAGGATTTGATGAAATGTCCTTCGCAGGTTACCTTATGGGTGAGAGTGTTGAAGTTGTAAGGGGCGAAACAGTTGATCTCAGATATCCGGCAAATGCTGAGATCGTTCTTGAAGGATATGTTGATCCAGAAGAATTGAGGGAAGAGGGGCCCTTTGGTGATCATACCGGATACTATACACCAAAGGATCTTTATCCTGTTTTTCACATTAAAAAGATATTTCACAGAAAGGATTTCATTTACCACGCAACGGTTGTCGGAAAGTTATGGAACGAGGATGTTATTATTGGTAAGGCGATTGAAAGGATATTTTTACCTGCAATAAGGTTCCAGATACCTGATATTGTTGATCTTTCCCTGCCAGAAGAGGGTGTTTTCAATGATATCTGCGTTGTATCCATAAAGAAAAAGTACCCAGGACAGGGTAGAAAGGTGGGAATGGCTATTCTATCTTCAGGTCAGTTAATGTTCACAAAATATGTTATTGTTGTCGATGATGATATTGATGTTAAAAACATGAGTGAGGTGATCTGGGCCGTTGCAACAAGAACGGATCCATACAGGGATGTTGAGATAATCAGAACAGGTGTTGCGGATTCCATCGACCATGCATCGTGGGGAGAGAATGTTGGGGGGAAGATGATAATAGATGCAACAAGGAAATTCAAGGAGGAGGGCTTCGATAGGCCTTGGCCTGAAAAGATTGAATTTAAAATAAACGATGAACTGATGGAAAAAGTGAAAAGGTATGGTTTCAGGCCTTAAAAAATTCCTTGATTTTATAAAGATTGAGCATACGGTTTTTGATCTTCCATTTGCATACGCAGGTGTTTTACTCTCAGGTATTATAACATGGAAAATAATCATTCTTGTTACCATTGCAGGAATCACGGCAAGGGTTTCTGGATTTACAATGAACAGGATCATTGATCTTCCCCTGGATAGATTGAATCCAAGGACAAGGAAAAGAGCGCTTGTGACGGGAGAAATATCAATGAAACAGGCTTATATTATACTTTTAATATCCTCATCAATATTCATAATTTCAGCCTTCATGCTTAATATTCTCGCTGGAATACTTTCACCTCTGATACTTTTTCTTTTTTACCTCTATCCAAAAACAAAGAAAATACCAGTTGTTTCACACATTTTTCTCGGTATATCAATAGCATTAATTGTTCTTGCAGGTTACGTTGCATCAACAGCAGAGATACCGTACGATATCAATCTTTATCTCATAATGATCTTTGTTGCATTCTGGATAGCGGGTTTTGACATAATTTATCAATACCAGGATTATGTTTTTGATAAAAAAATGGGAATAAAATCTATCCCTGTCCTTGTGAATGGAAAAATAGTATTACCCACATTTATATTCTATACCATTTCTCTTATCCCTCTTTATATATTTTCTTTAAAAAGTTCAATTTTTTTAATACTAACATCAATAATAGCCTTTCTTCTCTATTTCAGACTTCTTTACGTTTATAAATTTGATGTTGATAAGCTTTTCAAAATATTTGATTCGCCTGTTCCATTCATTCTGATCACCATGGTTATTCTTTATTATTTCCATATTTTCTAAAAAAAGGAAATATTTTTTAATCTTTGTTCTATTATCAAGTCAGGTGATCTTGATGAAGTATATTTATTTTTTTGAGGAAGGAAGCAAGGATATGCAGAATCTTCTAGGAGGAAAAGGAGCAGGTCTATCAGAAATGACAAGGATTGGTTTGCCTGTTCCGCCTGGTTTTACAATAACAACTGATGCCTGCAAGGTATTCATAAAAAAGAATGAATTTCCTGAAGGTCTATGGGAAGAGGTTCTTTCAGCAATGAAGAAACTTGAGGAAAAAACAGGGAAGGGTTTTGGAGATGAGAAAAATCCTTTACTCGTTTCCGTTCGATCAGGGGCACCTGTTTCAATGCCAGGTATGATGGACACCGTTCTCAACGTTGGTCTAAACGATAAAACAATAAAGGGTTTAATAGAAAACACAAAAAATGAAAGGTTTGCATGGGATGCTTATAGAAGACTTGTTCAGATGTTTGGAAAGATTGTTCTGGGTGTTCCAGGAAAGGAATTCGATGAGGCAATGGATGAAATAAAGAAAAAGTATGGTAGAAAAAATGATGTTGATTTAACTGCAGATGAATTGAAGGAACTTGTTGAAATTTTCAAAAAGATCATAAAAGATCATGGCATGGAATTTCCCCAGGATCCATACAAACAGCTTGAACTATCCATAAAGGCTGTTTTTGAATCCTGGAATAATGAAAGGGCAAAGGTTTACAGGAAACTGAACAACATACCAGAGGATCTTTGCACAGCTGTAAGTATAGTGACAATGGTCTTCGGCAATATGGGATATGATTCCGCTACAGGCGTTGCATTCACAAGGGATCCTTCAACCGGTGAAAAGGTTATTTATGGTGAATATTTACCAAATGCACAGGGTGAGGATGTTGTTGCGGGAATAAGAACACCAAAGCCAATAAAGGAACTTGAAAAGGATATACCTTCTGCATATAAGGAACTAGTAAGGGCAGCTGAAATACTTGAAAAACATTACAGGGATGTTCAGGACATTGAGTTCACAATAGAAAGGGGTAAGTTCTATCTTCTCCAGACAAGGAATGCAAAGAGGAATGCAAGGGCAGCGATTAAAATAGCACTTGATATGTACAAGGAGGGAATAATAACAAAGGAAGAGATGATAATGAGGGTCGAGCCATCACAGATAGATCAGATGCTCCATCCGCAGGTTGATGAAAAGGCTAAGAAAACTGTAATTGCAAAGGGTCTTGCAGCTTCACCAGGTGCGGGAATAGGTAAGGTGGTTTTTGATCCGGAAACGGCAGTAAAGCTTGCTTCACAGGGTGAGAAGGTAATACTTGTAAGACCTGAAACAATGGCGGACGATGTTCATGGTATAGCTGTTTCACAGGGTGTTTTGACCGCAAGGGGAGGAATGACAAGCCATGCAGCTGTTGTTGCAAGGGCAATGGGTAAACCAGCTGTTGTTGGATCTGAGGAAATAGTTATTGATATGAAAATGAGGCAGTTCCAGGCAAGGGGAATGGTTGTTAAGGAACTTGATACAATTACTGTTGATGGTACATCCGGTCTTGTTTACCTTGGTGAGGTGCCCGTGGTAACACCAGGATTGACACCTGAGCTCAGGGAATTCCTTTCCATATGCGATGAAGTAAGGGTCCTTGGTGTGAGGGCTAATGCAAACACACCGGAGGAGGCTCAAAGGGCAAGGGAATACGGTGCTGAGGGTATAGGACTTGCAAGGACTGAAAGGATGTTCCTTGGTAAGGACAGATTACCAATAATGCAGGCAATGATCATGAGCAAAACAAGGGAAGAAAGGATATCATACTTGAATAAATTACTGGAAATGCAGGTGAATGACTTTATTGAATTCTTCAGGATAATG
Source organism: Thermoplasmatota archaeon (assembly GCA_031961545.1). Lineage (GTDB taxonomy): Archaea > Thermoplasmatota > Thermoplasmata > Thermoplasmatales > ARK-15 > JAVRLH01. The sequence goes on from JAVRLK010000037.1 coordinate 5,167, forward strand.
GATGGTTATCCTGTTATAATAAGGCTTCTTGACCCACCCTTGCACGAATTCCTGCCAAAGGAAATTGATCTAACAAATGAAATAAATGAAATAAAGATGAAATTGAAGGATGCAAAATCACTCAAAGAAATGGATTCACTTATTGAAGAATTGAACGAAAAGGAAAAGGTATTGAAAACTGTCAGGGCACTTTCTGAGTTCAACCCAATGATAGGTTTCAGGGGATCAAGGGTAGGTATAGTTTATCCAGAAATATATGAGATGCAGGTGAGGGCAATAATAAGGGCAGCGGTGAAGGTGAAAGAGGAGGGAAAGAATGTTATTCCTGAAATAATGGTACCGCTTGTTGGAATAGGGAATGAGATAAAGATACTGAGGGAAAGGCTTATTCCTGTAGCCGAAGAAGAATCACAGGGAAGAATAAAATACATGTTTGGGACAATGCTTGAGGTACCCAGGGGTGCCCTTGTTGCGGACGAAATTGCAAAGTATGCGGATTTCTTCTCCTTTGGAACAAACGATCTAACACAGATGACATTCGGTTTCAGCAGGGATGATGTTGAGGCAACGTTCATGAACAAATACATTGAACTGGGCATACTTGAAAACAATCCATTCGAAGTCCTTGACAGGGAAGGTGTTGGTGAATTGATGAAAATAGCAAAGGAAAAGGGAAGAAAAACAAATCCAAAGCTTGAAATAGGAATATGCGGTGAACATGGAGGAGATCCTTCATCAATAGAATTCTGCCATATTATCGGTCTTGACTATGTTTCAGCATCACCATTCAGAATACCTGTTGCCAGACTTGCAGCAGCTCAAGCTGCAATAAAACATAAAAAGAATTTAAATAAATGATGAAATTTAGGTGAAACAATGACAATAATTGAGGATGCCAGAGTAAGAAAAATTCTTGATTCGAGAGGTAATCAGACAATTGAGGTTGAAATATTCACAAGCGATGGAGGAATAGGTTATGCAATGGCACCTGCCGGTGCAAGCAAGGGAGAACATGAGGTGAGGGATTATCCGCTCAAGGGCATTGATGAATCAATCAGGATATTCAATGAAAAAATTAAAAATGAAATCATAGGTTTTGATTCACTTGATCAGGAGGGATTGGATTCCCTCCTCCATGAAATGGATGGAACGGATAATTTCTCAACAATAGGTGGAAATCTTGCAATATCAATATCCATAGCAAACGCAAGGGCTGCGGCAGATTCACTTGGTCTACCATTCTACCTTTACATAGGAGGTATTTTTCATAGAAAGATCCCTGTACCCGTTGGAAACATAATCGGCGGTGGAAAGCATGCAATAAATGGTACAACGATACAGGAATTTCTTGTTATAACATTTGCACCGAAGGTAAGGGATGCAATTTTCACAAACGCCCAGATCCACAGGGAGGTTGGAAAAAAATTGAGGGAAAAGTTACCCAACGTTTCCCTTGGTTTGGGTGATGAAAAGGCATGGGTTGCATCCATCAGCGATAATGAAGCGCTTGAAATACTTCATTCAGTTATTGAAGATTTCAGATCATCCACAGGATATAAGATCTATCCTGCAATAGATTTTGCCGCAAGTTCATTCTATGTGAATGGGAAGTATAAATACAGGGACAGGGAGTTGACAAGGGATCAGCAGATTGAATATGTGGAAAAGCTTGCCGAGGAATATGAGGTCTATTTCATAGAGGATCCTCTTGATGAGAACGATTTTGAAGGGTTTGCAAAACTAACATCAGACATAGGATCAAAATCATTGATAGTTGGTGATGATATTTTTGTTACAAACATTGAAAGATTAAGGAAGGGTGTTGATCTTGGTGCCGCAAACGCAATTCTTTTAAAACCAAATCAGATTGGAACATTAACAGATTTTCTTAAAACAGCAAGTTTTGCAAAGGAATCTGCATATTCAACAGTTGTCTCACACAGAAGCGGTGAAACTGAGGATGATTACATAGCCGATATTGCCGTTGGCATTGGTGCTGATCATATAAAAACGGGAACAATTGGTGGTGAAAGAACAGCAAAGCTCAACCAATTAATAAGGATTGAGGAAGAACTGGAGGAATGAAAAATATGGCAGAATTGTTGGTACCTGAGGAAGAATACCTTAAGGCTGGAGTTCAGATTGGAACACAGGTGAAATCAAAACACATGGTGCCATTCATATTCAAGATAAGGGCCGATGGTCTCTACATACTTGATATATCAAAGACTGATGAAAGGATAAGAATGGCATCAAGGTTCCTTGCAAGGTTCGAACCTGAGAAGGTCCTGCTTGTGGCACAGAGGCAGTATGCGCAGCAGCCAGCAAAGAAATTTGCTGAAATCACAGGAACAAGGGCTGTGGTTGGGAGGTTCATACCGGGAACCCTGACAAACCCCAATCTACCAAATTACATGGAGGCTGATGTTCTTCTTGCAAACGATCCAATAACCGACGCACAGGCAATCAGTGAAGCTGTAAAAGTTGGAATACCTATTGTTGCAATGTGTGATGCAAACAACAAAACATCATTCGTCGATCTTGTTATCCCAACAAACAACAAGGGAAGAAAGGCACTTGCTCTTGTTTATTACCTAATGGCAAGGGAATATTCGGTTGCAAAGGGGATCATAAAGAGTTATGATGAATTCCAGCATAAGGTAGAAGAATTCGAAGCGCCCCTATGAGAAAACCCGCTGTTGCAGGGCAGTTCTATCCGGATAGGGTTAAGGATCTTGATAATGCAATAATTGAATCGTTTACACATCCACTTGGACCAGGTGAAGTTCCATCACTTTCACCGGAGAGAAAGGGAAAGATCCTTGGCGGTGTTGTTCCCCATGCCGGTTATATTTATTCAGGGCCAGTTGCAGCAAACTTCTACCATGAACTTGCCCTGGACGGTTTTCCGGAAAGTTTCATTATAATAGGACCGAACCATACGGGCCTTGGATCCATGGTTTCCATCGCACTGGAAGATTTTCAGACACCATACGGTATTGCAAAAATAGACAGGGATCTTGCAAGGTTAATACATAAGGGTATTGTGGATGTTGATATTCAGGCACATATTTATGAGCATTCAATCGAAGTGCAGTTACCATTCCTGCAATTCTTTAAAAGGGAGATAAAGTTCGTTCCAATCGTCATGATGGCCCAGGACTATGAATTTGCCCATGAGCTTTCAGGCATAATACATGATGCTATAAGTGAAAGGGATGTTGTTGTTATAGCATCATCGGATTTTTCACACTATGTTCCAAAGAAAAGTGCATATGAGAGGGATCTGAAGGCAATAAATTTTCTTTTATCTGGTGATGTTAAATCATTCTATCGTGCAATTGAGGAATACAATGTTACAGCCTGCGGTTACGGGCCCATGGCAACAGCAATGATGGCAACAAAAGGAAAGGCAAGATTATTAAAATATGCAACGAGCGGTGATGTTTTTCCAATGGAGGAGGTTGTGGGTTACGCATCAATCTCAATAGAGAGGTGAAATGTATGGAAAAAAAGAGCGGATGGTTGAGGATAGATGAAAATGAAAAAAAGAATGTGTTTGATTTTGCCGAAGAATACAAGGAATTTTTGAGGAAGGTGAAAACAGAGAGGGAAGCAGTGAAATACTTTGTATCAATTCTTGAATCAAAAGGCTATAGAAACATTGATAGTGGAGAAAAAAGTGGAAAATACTATTTTGTAAAAAATGGAAAGGCAATAGGAATAATTGAAATAAACGATACAGGTTTTAACAACGGTTTCAGGATCATTGCAGCGCACATAGATTCACCTAGATTGGATCTAAAACCTAATCCAATAATAGAGGATCAGGATTCACAGACAGTTCTTATGAAAACACACTACTATGGTGGAATCAAGAAGTATCAGTGGATGAGCAGGCCATTATCCATACATGGTGTTGTTGTTACTAAATCTGGAAAAAATGTTGAAATAAACATTGGTGAAGATTCAAATGATCCTGTTTTTGCAATCCCTGATCTTTTACCACATTTATCTAGGAAACTGCAGGGTGAAAAGAAATTGCTGGAGGCATTTGAAGGGGAGGACATGGAATTCATAGTTTCACATATACCGGATGGAAAGGAGGAAAAGAACCCGTTGAAGAAATCATTCCTGAATTTAATAAAAGAAAAATATGGAATCGATGAGGAGGATTTTTATTCAGCAGATATAGAAATCGTTCCCGCACACCAGCCGAGGGATGTTGGACTGGATAGATCCATGATCGGTGCATATGGACAGGATGATAGAATATGCGCCTACACTGCTTTCAGGGCCATACTGGAATCAAAGAAAAATAAAAACAACAGCATTGTTTTATTATATGATAAGGAGGAGATAGGTAGTGATGGAAACGTTGGTGCCCAGAGCAACCTTGTTGAAATCATAATTGCAAAGATCCTCGATCTCTATGGAATAGAATATTCATACGGAAAATTCCTTGACATCATGCATAAATCCATTGTCATAAGTGCTGATGTTAATGCTGCTGTTGATCCAATTTTCAAGCAGGTTCATGATCTCAACAATGCTGCAAAGGCAGGTTTCGGAACGGTTATAACAAAGTATACAGGTTCAGGTGGGAAGTATGGAGCAAGCGAGGCACAGGCTGAATTGATAGCACAGATAAGGGATATACTTGATAAAAACAATGTTATTTACCAGTTCGGTTTGCTTGGAAAGGTTGATGAGGGTGGTGGAGGAACGGTTGCAAAATACCTTGCAAAATATGGTATGGCTGTTCTGGACATGGGACCTGGACTGATCAGCATGCACTCACCCTTCGAGCTTGTAAGCAAAATTGATCTATGGTCCACATATAAGGCATACAAAGCATTCCTGGAGGGTTAAATGGAATGGATGAAATTTTAGAAATACTGGAAAACACGAGAACGATTGCTGTTATCGGTGCATCAAAGGACAGGACAAAACCAAGCAGAAGCGTGATGAGATACCTAATGCGCCATGGTTACAAATGCTACCCTGTTAATCCAACAGCTGATGTTATAGGTGGATTGAAATCATACAAATCAATACTTGACATACCTGATGAAATAGATGTTGCTGATGTTTTTTTGCCAAGTGAAAAGGTGATTGAAATAGTGGACGATGTAATAAAAAAACATGTCAAGGTACTCTGGATGCAGGAGGGCATTATAAACGAAAAGGCTGCAGAAATAGCAAGAGCCCATGGAATAAAGGTGGTCATGGACAAATGTATGATGACTGAACATGTTAAATACAGAAAGCTGGGTGTGATAAAATCAAGGCCTGTCCTTGAAAATATTCCTCCAGAATTCTAAATTTTTTTAAAAATTTTTTAACTGAAACCTGTTTCAGGATTTTTTATCAAAGGATTCTTAATAAAAAATTTTAATGATGCCAATTTGTTTAAATATAGGTATTAATTATTCATAGACAATGAGTATAGTGCAATGGTTTTTTTCATTGATAATCAATTTTCTTTCATCCTATGGTTATGTTGCAATATTTTTTCTCATGACCATTGAGAGCATGATGCTTCCTGTTCCATCAGAAATTGTTATACCATTTGCAGGATACCTTGCATTCACGGGAATTTTGAATATTTTTCTTGTTATAATCATGTCATCCCTTGGCGGTCTTACTGGGTCTTTAATAGCATATTACATAGGTTATTTTGGTGGAAGGAAATTTTTACTTAAGTATGGTTACTATTTTTTGATCACACCAGAAACACTCGACAGGGCAGAAAGATGGTTTCAAAAGTATGGTAAAATTTCCGTTTTCATAACAAGGCTCGTACCTGTTATAAGGACATTCATTTCATTACCTGCCGGTATAGCTGAGATGGATATAAGGTTATTCTCATTATACACATTCATTGGTAGCTTCATCTGGTCTTCCTTTCTAGCTTACTTGGGCTATACACTTGGGAAAAAATGGGATCTTGTTTCACATTTCTTTTCTGGTCTTGATATCTATATAATCATAGCAGGTCTTTTAATTCTATTTTATATCGGTTACAGGGTTTATAAAAGCTATAAAATTAATAA
>JAVRLK010000038.1:0-10620 GCA_031961545.1 Thermoplasmatota archaeon
TGAAATTTTAGAATAGCAAAATATAATATTGTGGAAGTAATTAAAAACAATGATGGAAAATCTTGAATCATTGGATATAAAGGAATTCACAAACATATGTAATGAACTGGTTACAGCCATGGGTCTGAAGATCACAAACACAGTTTCCAGGGAAAACGTTGTTGCCATTGATTCCATTTCAAATTTGCCAGGTGAAGAACGTTACCTTTTCATATTCGTTAGGAAGGATAAAGTCAACGAAAAGGATCTCAGGGATCTCGTGGATTTAAATGCAAAGGATATAAAATGGGTTGTTGTTACAACAGGATCCTTCGATTCAGATGCAATAATTTTCGGAACAAAGCATGATATTTTACTTGTTAACGGAGATGGTTTCAGAAAGATGCTTGAGGATTATGATGTTGGAATTGAAAGGGAAAAGGAAAAGGGTACATTTTTACCAAGCGTTGGTGAAATTGAAAGCAACATTAAATGGTCCCAGGAATTTCTTAAGTCCGGTAACTATGAAAAGGCATTGGAATATGTTGATAATGCTTTAAAAATAAAGGAAACTGCAGATGGTTTATTGCTTAAATCTAAAATACTTTTTGAAATGAAAAGGTTTGATGATTCACTTGATAATGTTCTTAAGGCAATATCAATATCACCTGAAATTTATGAACCCTGGCTCATGCTTGGAAAAATTCTTTCAGGAATGGGCAAATACGGTGATGCAGAAAAGGCATATTTGAAGGCAATTGAAATAGATCAGAATAACAAAATTGCACATTATGAATTTTCAAATTTTCTTTTGTTTTTAAAAAGGCTGGATGAAGCATTGCTGGAAATAAATAGGGCCATTGAAATTGATAAAAAGGATCCAGAACTATGGTTAACAAAGGCAAAAATATACCATGAAAAGGGGAACATTGATGATGCAAACAAATGTCTTGATATTGTTCTGGAAATTGATAAAAACAGTAAGGATGCAAAAATAATGAAGGCTGATATATTTTTTGAAACAAAGGATTATGAGAATGCAAAAAAAATTATAGAGGGAATTGAGGATTTAAGTGCATTAAAATTGATTGCAAAAATTTTAATTGAAGAAAAAAATTACAATGAAGCAAGAGAAAAATTAAAGGAAATAATTGAAAAATATCCGGGTGATTTTGAAGCAAGGGATATTTTAAAAAATCTTGATTCCATTGAGATGGATGAGAAAATAAAAGAATTGAAAAACAGGGCAAGGGAATTGCTTGATGCACTGGGGGAAAATCTGGAAATACCTGAAAAATACGATGATCTCCAGATTTTCATTAAATCACTAGAGGAAAGGGTTAAAATAAAAATAAGTGAGGATTTCAAAACACTTTTCTCTGAGGCAATTGATGAGTTTGGTAAGGGCAATTATTCAAAGGCACTTGAAATATGTCAGAGAATACTCACCATGGACAGTGAAAACGTTGCAGCAAAGGTACTAATTGAAAGGATAAAGAATATGCAAAAATAAAATATTGAAAATGCATGCCATGAAATATGATAATAAATGGAAAGGAGATAGCCTCAAAGATTGAAAGGGATCTTTCAAACAGGGCAAGGGATTTTGAGAAAAGGTATGGTAAAAAGGTAACATTGCATACAGTTCTTGTTGGTAACGATGAGGCATCAAGAATATACGCAAATTCAAAAATAAAAAAGTTAAAGAGCCTTGGAATGGACGGATACATTCACACCCTGCCGGAAAATTCAAGTGAGAATGAAATAATAGATTTACTAAAAAAATTATCTGCGGATGAAAATGTTCATGGCATAATGGTGGAAATGCCCTTACCAAAGCATCTTGATAAAACAAAAATACTTATGAATATAGATCCTGAAAAGGATGCCGATGGTCAGAACCCTTTAAACCTTGGATTATTAATGCTCGGTAATGAGGATCATGTGCCATCTACACCAAAGGCTGTTATAAGGATCATTGAGGAAACTGGCATAGATCTGAAAGGTAAAAGGGTTTGTATAATAAACAGAACACCTGTTGTTGGAAAACCTCTTGCCATGCTATTCCTGAACAGGGATGCAACAGTAAAAATATGTCATAGTAAAACTTTGAACATTGAGAATGAAACAAGGGATTCGGACATAATAGTTGTGGCAGTTGGTAAACCATTCTTCCTGAAGGAAAACATGGTTACAGAAAAATCCATTGTAATAGATGTTGGCATAAACAGTGTTGAAAATAAAATAGTTGGGGATGCGGATTTCGAAAGTTTGAAGGATAAGGTCTCTATGATAACCCCAGTTCCGGGCGGTGTTGGAAGTGTTACAACAGTTCTCATAATAGAACAAACAATTAAAAATGCTGAAAGGATCATGGAGAAAAAATTTATGTAATTCTTTTTTCTTATTTCAATTGGTGTTGAAAATGGAAAGAGGAAAGAGCCCGGAAGTACTTGCACCAAAGTACAGGGAAATTAAGGATAATGAGGTTTTTTGTCCCCTTTACAATGATATAATACCCGTAAAGGAATGTAAAAAATGTAAAAATTTCATCAGGATTGAGGATAATTTTGTTGTCTGTTCTTTATCCTGGATGTAATTGATGTTTGTTGTGGAACTTTCAAAGGAGCATGAAACATTACCTCTCTCTGAAATAATAGCCATAATGGAAGGTGAATCCATAGATTTTTCATTTGAATTAAAGTATCCTATTGTTTTTATAAAGAGCAGAAGCATTAATCCTGTTATTGAAAGGGCATCAATGGCAAGGTGGGCTGGAATATTTTACAAGGAGATTAAAAATTTTGATGAAATTGAAATGGATCTTGATGGAAAAACATTCATGGTAAGGTACAGGAACTTTTCAAAGCATGATAAAGATACAAGGGAAATTGAAAGGGAAGTTGGTAAAAAAATCAATGGCAAAGTTTCTCTGGAAAATCCTCAGGAAATTATCTATTTCATTGAAATGGATAACATGTTCATTGTTAGAAATGTTAGAAATGCTAACAGGGAATTTATGAAAAGGGTTATTGAAAAAAGGCCCTACAGAACAAACACATCACTCCAACCAAAGATTGCAAGGTTGCTTGTGAATATGGCAAGGGTAAAAAAAGGGATGAGAATAATAGATCCATTCTGTGGAACGGGAAGCATTATAATGGAATCAGCATCCATGGGCATTGAATCTGTGGGCATGGACAGGGATCCTGAAATGGTTCATGCCAGTATTGAGAATTTGAAGTATTTTAGTTTAAATGCAGAAATATATCAGGGTGATTTTTCAGAGGCAATAAACTTTGAAAAATTTGATGCGGTTGTAACTGATCCTCCCTATGGTAGGGCATCATCAACATATTATGAACCACTGGAAAAATTGTATTCAAGGATGTTCGATACCTTTTATAAAATTCTAAAACCCCATGGTCATGTTTCACTTTTTCTGCCGAAAAAGAGTTTATCCTTCCCTGCCCTTGATAGATTCAGGATCATTGAAATGCATAAGATAAACGTTCACAGGAGTCTTGTGAGATTCCTCACCGTTTTTGAAAAATTATGATTTTATCTGCGAAAGAATATTTTCAATTATTTTATCAAACTCCTCTTTAGTGTTACCATCTTTCAACATGAATGGAACACCGCTATCCCCTGATTTAACAATTTCAGGATCAAGGTGAATTCTGCCCAGGAATGGTACATTGTAAGTGTTTGCAGCCTTTTCCCCACCGCCAACACCAAATATATCCCCTGCCATGTTTTCAATTATTCCAAGTACCCTCACATTAACATGCTTTGCAAAGTTGATTGCCTTCTTTGCGTCAAGAAGTGCAACCTCCTGTGGTGTTATCACAATAACAATACCTGTTACATTCTTTATCAACTGCACAAGGCTCAGGGGTTCGTCACCGGTTCCAGGTGGAAGATCAACAACAAGGAAATCAAGCTCACCCCATATAACATCCTCAAGGAATTGTTGAATCGCCTTGTGTTTCAATGATCCCCTCCATATTATTGGTGCATCCTCCTCTGGAAGCATGAAGCCAATTGATACAACCTTCAAATTTTCAGAATATTCAACAGGGTATATTCCCGATTCATCACCCGTAAGCTGGCTTTTATCAAGACCGAGCATCTTTGGAACATCAGGCCCATGTATATCCGAATCAAGCAAACCAACCTTATAGCCCCTGTTTGCAAGACCAACTGCAAGGTTCACGGAAACTGTTGTTTTTCCCACACCCCCCTTTCCACTCATAACCATGATTTTATACTTTATTTTTGACATTCTCTGGTCAAGTTTTGTGTTTTGCTGTAATTTCAATCCTATTTTTGAAAGATCCTGCGCCATAACAATCAACATGGAAATTAAGAAATAATACTTAACCTTTCTGTGATCGGAAAGAAAAATTTTTAAAAAACAAATACTTTCACTGCAACAATGCCACCGTAGCTCAGTCGGTAGAGCGGCTGACTTGTAATCAGCAGGTCGGGGGTCCGATTCCCTCCGGTGGCTCTCAGAAAATTTTTATTTTCAATTTACCTTATTCTTAAACAATGATAAACCTGATACATGGGAATGCCTACAATGTTTTGAAGGAAAATCTTAATGATGAGGATTCAATTTTCATATTCCCGGATTTCATAATAATCAGAAATTTTCAGAATTCCCTTGCAAAGGATGGAGTTGATAAAATACCGATTGAAAGAATGTTCACGCTTGAATCACTTGCTTTAAATATTATAGGCCCAAATTCATCCACAATACCAAGGTTTGTGGAAAGGAAAATTGCTGAAGAATCTTTGAAGGGTCTTTCATACTATTCAGATCTGCACGGAAATCCGGATTTTATAACAATTCTTCTTGAGGAATACTGGGAAATTAAGGAATCTGTTCTTGCCCAGGGAATAAAAATTGATGATAAATTCTTTTTAGAATTTGACAGGAATTTTTCAAATTACCTTGAAAAATTGAGGTATGGTATAAAAATTGATAATAAAATAGTGCATTTTTACAGCAGACCTGAACTAATAATGAAAATGATAGAAAAGCATGATAAAATAAATTACAGGAAAATTTTTCTTACGAATTTTTATTATATAAGTCCCACTCTTAAGCTATTCATTGAAACATTGAGAAAGGATCATGAAATCTATTTTTTGACAGAAGTTGGAACAGGTAAACCCTATGAAATTTTAAGGGAAAGGATTGAACCGGATTGTGAATATGGTGAGGATGTTAAGAAGTCCAGCATTACTGTTGTTTCAGCACCTGACAAAAGAAGGGAAATGAAGTATGTTGCAAAAGTAATACTTGATGGAATATCAAATGGTGATGACTTTGGTGATTTTATTGTTGCATTTCCAGATATCAAGGAATACGAAAGCATGGTTGAAGAGGTATTTTCTGAATTTGAAATACCGTATTTCCTTGAATCAAGGCAGAAATTATCAAGGTTACCGGTGATAAGTGAAGCGATTGAAATAGCAGAAAACATTGTTAAGGAGAAAGAAATAAAAGATATTGAATCCTTTGTATCCATTCTTGTAGAAATAATTGAAGATTTGATGAAGAAAAATATTGAAAAGGATGAATACATAAAGCATTCACACAGGATCTGGGAATTTATAATGTCTTTTAAGAATGATTATGAGATTCTTCAATCCCTCGGCATAATTCCTTTCTCAAATGAACTTGCCCTGAAGCATTTCAAGATTTATTCAACCATTTCCACATTCGGAAGATATTTTGGTTTCAGAAATGTTGTAAAAGTTATAGATCTTGGTAACCTTCCACTAAACACTGCAAAAACCATAATAGTTTCAGGTGTCTCAGAGGATGAATTTCCAAGACCATACAAGGGTCCGATAATATTCAGAAAAGATATAAGGGAAAAAAGTGGTGTATATTACAGAAAATATGTTATTCATGAGAACTATGAATTCTATAGACTGCTCATAACAATCAACTATGGAGAAAACATAATTTTCACATACTCATACTTCAACGATGACGGTAAAAGGGTTCTTGAATCATACTTGATAGAAAAGTTCATGGATATTTTTAAAGTTGAGAGAAAAAACGTTACAATTGAAGCATCAGAATTAACGGTAATGAAAGAAAAAATATTCAGAGATTCTGAGATATTTGAATACAATGGATCAGTAATGAAAAAAGAGATTGAAATAAACGATGAAATTAAGGATAGGATAAATAGAATGGCCCTAACTCCTTCAGACCTGAACCTTTACAAGGAATGTCCGATGAAATTTTATTACCGTTTGATCCTGGGCATAAGTGTTCCTGTTGAACCATTTTCACCACAGGATTTAGGGAATAGAATACACAGAATACTTGAAAGATTTTATTCAAAATATACGGATCTCAATGAAATAAAGAATCTTGACATTAAGGATGAGGTTGAAAAAATTGCCCTTAATGAGTATCCGGAACTTGAGGAAAATGCCATTTATAGAAGAACAATAGTCAGAGATGTTGTAAATGCAATAAAAAGGGATATTTCAATTTTACCTGATAGAAAGGTGAAATATGTTGAAATGGAATTTACTTTAAATCTTAAAGGAAACATATTGCATGGCAGAATTGACAGGGTTGATTCCTGGAAGGATTTAACGTTTATAATAGATTACAAATATTCCTCATTTTCATCAATTCAGGATATTTTTATAAAAAAAGGAAATGTGAATGATCCCAAATTTGATCTGGCCCTTCCAATATATATGATGGCAATTAAGGAAAATAAAAAGATTGCATATTATTTTCCAATAAAGTTGAAAAAGAAGGATCAAAAATGGATACTTGCTTATGTGACAGGAGGTGAATATAAAGCAACACCTTTCAGTGATTATGTTAAAAATAATTCTCAGTTATTTTCAAATGATTTTCGTGAAAGGGTTGAGAAAAAAATTATTGAAATCATAAATCAAATAAAAAGTTACAATTTTGCCAAAACGGATGATGAAAGAAATTGTGATGAATGTGAATTTTACTACATATGCGGGGGTGTATGAATGGATTGTGAAAATCTAACCGATTTACAGAAAAATATCGTTGAAAGTGCAGGAGAGGAAAATTTATCAATTCTGGCTGTGGCGGGATCTGGTAAAACAACCGTTCTAGTATGCTCTGCATTGAAAATCATTGAAAAGATTGGTAGTGTTGAAAAGGCCCTTGAAAAAATGCTTATTATAACATTCACAGATGAGGCGGCAACACAGTTAAAGGAAAGATTGCTTTCAAAACTCAGGGAAAAATATCATTACATAGGCCCCCTGGATAATGTATCAACAATTCACAGTTTCTGTAATAGAATACTTAAAGATTCATCCATATTCCTTGGTATAAATCCTGATTATAGTGTTGGAGATGAACCCTCTCTTAAAAGGATCATGGATGAAACCTTCAGGGAGGTTCTGAAGGAAATTGAAAATAAGGACTCAACAATCATTGATAGCATTATAAATTTCATTAATGTGGAAGGGCAGAGAGGAAGTAGAAGGAGGAGTGGATTGAAGGATTTGCTTTTCACTCTATATGAAAAAACAAAGGTAATGGGATGGACAGTTGAAAAAACAAAGAAAGAGATTGAAAAAGTTGATATTGAGGAGAATGAAGAGAATAGAAAATTTATAGAATCGCTTGAAAAAGTATTCGAAAAATTTTTCAAAAACATTGAAGAGAAAAAAAAGCATGAGGGTGTATTATCCTATGATGATATTCTCTATTATGCAAAAATCGCTCTTGAAAATGAAGTTGTTGGTAGTGAATGGAAGAATAGATACGATTACATAATTGTTGATGAATATCAGGATACGAGTTACATACAGCAGGAAATAATTGAAATGATAGGTGAAAGGGCAAGGAAGATATATGCGGGCGATTATTTCCAGAGTATTTATGAATGGCGTGATGCTGAGCCAAGAGCAATTATGAGCATAATACAAAAGTTCAGTAAAAAGGAGATGAATGAAAACTTCAGGTCCGTTCCTGAAATAATAAAATTCTCAAATAAACTTTTCCAGAAACTTTTTTCAGAAAAAATTCCCGATTTCAAATACATTGAAATGGTACCAATTGAAAAGGATCTAGAAAATGGGGGTGTTTATATTTTCAAACTTAAACAGAACACCGCAAGGGAAAGAAGGAAGGAGGAGGCTGAATACTTTGGTAAGGCTATTGTTTACCTTTTGAACAACATGGAAATAAGGGATGGTGGTGTTTCAAGGAAGGTTAGGGAAGGGGATATTGCAATACTTTTCAGGTCAAAAACAAACATGGGAATATATGCGAATGCTTTAAGGGAAAGGGGAATAAGGTATTCTTTCATTGATAGGGAAAGCTTTTTCCAGACACGGGAAATTAATGTACTAAAAGATTTGTTAGAGATCCTTTCCATGGATGATTTTAGCATCAATGATATCAGGGTTATGAGAATAATTTTAAATGCATATGACTGCAGCTATGGTGACATTTTTAATTTTATGAACGGGCGTGAATCGCCCTGCTTTTCAAAATTCATGAAGGATATTGAGGAATTGAAATCCAAGAAGAATTTACCGAAGGATAAAATAATAAATGAATTCCTTAAAAAAACAAACTTTGATAAAAAGGTAATCGGTGATTACAATGGAAAACAGAGTTATCTGAACATTTATAAGTTCATAGACCTAACAAGGGAGATTGAAAAGGAAAAGATTCTTCCAATAAAAAAATTTATTGAGGAAATGAAAATGGTTGAGGAAACAGAGAATGTTTCCACAATACCACTTACAGATCCAAAGGAAAACAGTGTAAGGTTAATGACAATCCATTCGGCCAAGGGTCTTGAATTTCCTGTTGTATTTGTTGCCGATATACCCGGGGAGTTTACAAAAAATAATGATATACTTTTTATGAGCAGGGAATTTGGTGTTCATCTTAACATTGAGGATATTGTTACAGAGGAATTCAAGAATATAAAAAATAAAATAAATGATTATAAAAAAAGAGAGGAGATGAGAATACTTTATGTTGCATTCACAAGGCCCAAGTATTTACTATTTTTTTCAATTTTCGACTCCAGAGGGAATAGCAAAGGGGATAGCTATTCAAAGGAAATATTACAGACTCTGGATGGTGAGTATCTGAAAAGCTTTATGGATAGAACAGATATAATTAAAGATTATAAGGAAGGTGAAATAAGAAGAGAAAATGAGAACATTGTTCCGGAAAGAAAAATTGTGGAAAGGAAAAAAAATAAACTTGCGTACATAAGTACATCAGACATAGAGAACTATAAAATGTGCCCAAGGTATTATTACTTCACAAAAATGTTATCTCAGAGATCTGAAATCAGTGAAAGTGCAAGAAGGGGAATTGAATTTCATTCACTGATGGAAAATTTTGATTTTCAGCTGGAGGAATTTTCAGGATATTCGGATGAAATCGTTGAAAAGGCAAAAAATTTCCTATCAAGTAAGTATGGAATCATTTTGAAAGAGAGTAAGGATATTAAAAGGGAATATCCATTCAACCTGAATGTGGATGGTACCATATTCAGGGGCAGGTTTGATTTACTTATAATGGGTGAAAATCCCATTGTTATAGATTACAAAACAGGGCAGAGAAAAGAAATTTATAGAGAACAGCTACTTTCATACGCTTATGCCTATAAGAGACTTTTTGGAAAAATACCTCTATGCGTTGTAGCATACGTAGATCTTAACGAATTTGATGAGTATAGATTCAGTGAAGGTGATGTGGAAAAATTCGGGAATGAAATTAAAGAAATTATAAGAAAAATTGAGAATGGTGAATTTCAGGAGAATAAAGAATCATGTGAAAAATGCCCAATAAAAAGTTACTGTAAAAGTTAAACGTTAGAATTAAAAATGAGAAATTATTGTTGATCCAGAATGGAAAAAATTGTTGAATTAAATTTGAATGGAATAAATTATACAATATACGGAACAGTAAGGGGTCTTAAATCTGAAAGTATGGATGTTGAATCCATAATAAGTGAAAAAAATTTTGATTTAATCATGCTTGGAATATCAAAGGAAGATCTTGAAGGTCTTAAAAAATATATTCAGGAACCTTTTGAGGTGGATCTATCCGATTATGAGATCATGTACGGAATGAAATTAAAAGAATTCGGTGAGGTGAAGATGCCCGTACCATCATTTACAACGGCCTTAAGAATTGCCATTGAAAGGAATATACCTGTTGAGGCAATAGACATGGACGAAAAGGAATTTTCCGATTTATATGTTAAAGAAATTACAACATTTCAGCTTTTAAGGCATTCATTGAGGAAGGGGAAATTGTGGGATATGAATTTTAAGGCAAAAAGTGCGGAGGAATTTTCTTTACTCTGGGATAGGGAAATCAACAAATTAAAAGGTTTCAGGAACATGGAGGAAAAAAGGGAAAAATACATGGCAAGGAAAATCGTTGAGAATGAAAGGGGAAAAAATGTTTTTGTTATAGTGGATTACCCAAGGCTTGATGGTATACTTAAAGTAATAGAAGGATTTTAGCTTCTTATAAATTTTATTAACAGAATTTTCACAAAGAAGGAATCAGATTCTCCGCATGTCTAATTTGATCTAACCATAACATACAGTATTTTCTTTAAATTTTCA
>JAVRLK010000039.1:0-10440 GCA_031961545.1 Thermoplasmatota archaeon
AAAATGGGAAAATAATAAATACCATTATTTTATACTTTTAATTTGATGAAAGCATACAGCGGCCATATAATATTCGATAGCAAGTTGGAGTGGAAGGATCTTGCAAAGATCTATCCAGATCTTTTCAGGTTATTTATTAACGAGGCAAAGATTGTTGAAAATGAAATGAATATTCCAGAAGTTGTTCTATACGAAAACATGATAGATATTAAGAAAAATAGGAAACCGGAGGGGTACAACAGGGAGAGTAAATTAAGATTCTATTTCATAGAGAATGATAGGAAGGAATTAATTGTTGTGAGGGACAAGGCTGTTCCCTGTGAGGAAACGAGGTATGTGACGGAAAAACTAAGTAAATTCTTATCATCAAAGAAAATAAAGCATACTGTTGAATGGGATAAACTGTTTCTTATAGAGTTGAGGAGGAGGAAGAGATGAAGGTAAAGGATGTAATGACAAAAAATGTAATAACTTTATCCCCGGACATGACAATAAAGGAGGCAATGGAAATTCTTGTAAAAAACAACATTGGAGGTGCACCGGTAACTGTTAACGGAAAGCTTGTTGGTATATTGACGCAGAGGGATATTTTAAGCTACCTTGATATGGCATACAAAAGGCAGGGATGGATTTTCGTTCCGACACCCTTCGATATTATTGAAATACCGAGGGTGACAGCATTACCATATGAAAAGTTCACTGAAATTTACCAATCAATGGGAAAGGAAAAGGTAAGCGAGGTAATGCAGAAGAAGGTTTATGTTGCTAAGCCGGATGACAGTATTGAGGATGCCATTCAGTTACTTGGAAAAGGTAAGGTGAACAGATTACCTGTTGTTGATGAGAACAACAATGTTGTTGGTATAATAACAAGGGGAGATATTTTAAGGGCTTTACAATCACTTAAGGATCAATCACCACCGTAAAGTATAATTTCTGAAAACTTAGAAATATATTCCATATCAACATCCATATGCAATTTGTGATTTTTATGTAATTCAATATCATCAGGGAATACCGTTGTTTTACATGTATCGCACCAGAGATAACTTATCCTTAAATTCCTTATTTCATCTTTCCTTTTCCTGAAATTATTGCATTCTATTTTTCCCTGGAAAATAACATCTCCGAAGTTTTCACTCCTTCTGAACAAACAAATTATATGGTTGTCGACGAGACCTCCATAAACACAATTGTCACATATCATACAGTTAAAACAATTCATAAAGCTTATTTAAATTTTTCTAAAAAAATTAACTATTTTTTAGAATTTATTTATCTAATGTAAAAAATCTTAAATATTGGATTTTCGTTTAAATAAAATTGGATTAAACATGATAAATTTGGAAAGATTTTCTGAAAAAATTTATATTACACCAAGGGAACCTGTGAATAAAAATGCTTTCAAAATACCAAGAGGAAGGGTACACATAATAAAGGAAAGGTGTAAGGAATGCGGCTATTGCTGGACGTTCTGCCCCAAAGAAGTTCTTGAAAAATCTGACTATGTTAACAAGAACGGTTACCACCCTCCAAAAATTAGGGAAGGTAAGGAGGATGCCTGTGTTGCCTGCGGTATGTGCGAGGCAATATGTCCAGATTTTGCAATTTTTGTTGAGGAGGTGAAGGAATGAACAAAAAGTTGCTGAAGCCCGGAGAATATTTCATGAATGGAAATTTTGCATGCGCAGAAGGTGCACTTATAGCGGGTTTGAACTTTTATGCTGGTTATCCAATAACGCCATCAAGTGAAATAATGGAAAGGCTTAGTTATAGATTACCGCAGGTTGGAGGGCATTTCATTGAAATGGAGGATGAAATAGGGAGCATGGCGGCAATTGTTGGTGCATCAAATGCTGGTGCAAAGGCAATGACAGCCACATCAGGTCCGGGATTTTCACTTATGCAGGAGAATATAGGTCTTGGAATAATTACAGAAACGCCCGTTGTTGTTGTGGATGAAATGAGGGGAGGACCATCAACGGGTTTACCAACAAGGGTTGGTCAGGGTGATGTCATGCAGGCCATGTGGGGAACACATGGTGATCATGAGGCAATAGCGTATGCACCAAACAGTGTTCAGGAAATGTTTGATTTAACAATTAAGGCATTTAATACGGCTGAAATTTACAGACAGCCGGTTTTTGTTATGACAGATCAGGTTATAGGTCATATGTCTGAAAAGCTGATAGTGAAGGATTATGATCAATATGAAATCATTGAAAGAAAGGTAAGGGAATATCCAGATCCCATAGGAAAGGTGCATGATTATTCAAGGGACTATGTACCAATGGTTATTGCTGGCAGGGGTTTCAGATACAACATTGATAGTTTAACGCATGATGAAAGAGGTTATCCTTCTAACGATCCTGAAGTTGAAAGGGCAATGGTAAAGCATCTTGTTGAAAAGATAAGGAACAACGAGGATAGGATTGTCGAATATTCAGAGTTCATGGTTGATGATGCAGAATATTTGATCATAGCTTACGGTATAACATCAAGATCTGCAACAAGGGCTGTAAAAACACTAAGATCTGAAGGCATTAAGGCGGGTCTTTTCAGACCAATAACACTATGGCCATTTCCAAAAAAGAGAATAAAAATTTTGAGTGAAAAGGTACAGAGAATCTTTTTTCCTGAAATAAACTTCGGCCAGTATTCACATGCTGTAAGGGAACATGTGAAAATTGATGTTGAGGAAATAAACTTCCCGCCGGGAAGTGTACCCGATCCAAACCTGATGGTGAAAACAGTAAGGAGGTACGTGAAATGATTGAAAGTGAAATAAAACATCCAAAGGATGTTTATTTAAGGAGTGATAGGTTCCCGCATATATGGTGTCCTGGATGCGGCCTTGGTATTGTTTTGAAAAGCTATGTTGATGCAATATCAAAACTTGATATACCTCTTGAAAACCATGTACTCGTTTCAGGCATAGGATGCACGGCCAGATTACCCGGTTATGCAAACGTTGATTCGTATCATACAACCCATGGTAGGGCTGTTGCCTTTGCCACTGGTATGAAGATAGCGAATCCTGATCTTCAGGTAACAATAATAAGCGGTGATGGTGATCTATTCAACATTGGCGGAAACCATATAATACATGCTGCAAGAAGGAACATGGATCTTCTTGTAATATGCGTGAACAACTTCAACTATGGTATGACCGGTGGTCAGCATGGAGCAACAACACCCGAGGGTGCAAAAACATCAACAACACCTTATGGGAACATTGAACATTCATTCAATCTACCATACATTATGGCATCACTGGGTGCATCATACGTTGCAAGATGGACAACTTTACATGTGAGACAGTTAACAAAATCCATAATGAAGGCAATGAAGATAAGAGGATTTTCCTTTATAGAGGTAATTTCACCATGTCCACCAAATTTTGGTAAATTTAACAATTTTCCCGAGGGCCTGGATGAAATGAAATTTTTCCTTAACAATTCAATACAGGACAACAATGCAAAACTTGATGAAATAGAACTTGACTTCACAGGTAAAAAGCCCATAGTTGTTGGTGAATTTGTTTATAAAACAAGACCATCATATATTGAACTTGAAAGGGAATTAATAAGAAAAGCAATGGAGGAACCATAAATGGAAAGGGAAATTAGGGTTTATGGTTATGGTGGCCAGGGAATAATCACACTTGGTCATCTAATAGGTGAAAGTGCTGTTGAGGATAAAAAGGAAGTTATAATGACTGAGGAATACAGTCCATACATTACAGGAGGATGGTCAAGGGCAGATCTTATAATTTCGGACGAAAAGATCGATTATCCTTTAATTTCAGGCATAGATTATTTGATAACACTATCACAGGAAGGACTTGATGTGAACATACCATTCTTAAAAGAAAATGCAAAGATCTTTCTTGACAGTGATCTTGTTGATTATTCATCGGTAAAGGATTACAAAGTCATACCAGTAAAAGCGAAAAGGATCGCAGAAAGGATAAAGAATCCAAGGGGAATGAACATAATAATTTTCGGTGCATTCATTGCAAAAACAAATGTTGTTTCAAAGGAATCGGCAATGAATGCTGTTAGAAAAAGATTCCCAAAATATGCAAAAATAAACCTTGAGGCATTTGAAATAGGTTACGGTGGTGGTTACAATGAATGATACAGTGATGGTCATTGGTGGTGGAATTGCAGGTATTCAGGCATCTTTGGATCTCGCAGAGGCAGGTGTCAAGGTTATACTTGTTGAGAAATCACCTGCAATTGGAGGTAAAATGGCAGCACTGGACAAAAATTTCCCAACACTTGACTGCTCAATCTGCATTGAGGCCCCAAAAATGAGCGATGTCATGCATAACCCTAACATTACTGTTCTAACGCTTGCGGAGGTTAAAAATGTTAAGGGTAATGGTGGAAACTTTGAGGTGGAGGTTTATCAAAAACCTAGGTTTGTTACAAGTGAATGTACAGCTTGCGGTTTATGCGTTGAAGTATGTCCCCAATTAACGAAAAATGAATTTGATATGAACCTTGCTGCAAGGAAGGCAATATACACACCATTTTCACAGGCTGAACCAAACACATATGTTATAGATATTGACACCTGTCTGAACGATCCACCAAACTACATGCCATGCAATAGATGCACAGAGGTATGCGGACCCAATGCGATAGATTTTTCAATGAGACCAAAAACATACAAATTTAATGTTGGTGCAATTATCGTTGCAACGGGTTTTGATCTCCTAAACCCCGAACTTCTGCCAGAGTTCGGATACGGAAAGGATCCTGATATATTAACATCATATGAATTTGAAAGATTGTTGAATCCTGCAGGTCCAACAGAAGGTGAATTGGTAAGACCAAGCGATGGAAAGCATATTGAAAAACTTCTTTTCGTTTTATGTGCCGGTTCAAGGGATCAAAGGTTCGTTCCATACTGTTCAAGAACCTGCTGCATGTATTCAATAAAGGAGGCGATTCAGGCAAAGGATCATGGTGTTAAGGATGTTGCAGTTCATTATATGGACATAAGGGCATACGGAAAGGGTTTTGATGCATTCTTTGAAAGATCAAAGCAGGAGGGAGTAAGATACATAAGGACAAGGCCAAGGTTCGTTGGGAGAGAAAATGGTGAATTAAAGGTAAGGTATGAAAGGACAGATACGGGAGAAATAGTTGAGGAAAAGTTTGATGCCATTGTTCTCGCAACAGCATCAATCCCCAGCAGGGGAACAAAGGAACTTGCAAATGTTCTAGGTGTTGAATTGAACGAATACGGATTCTTCAAAACAGAGTATAAAAATCCCATACAATCAACAAGGGAAGGTATATTTATTGCTGGATGTGCATCAGGTCCAAAGGATATACCAGATAGTGTAACAGAGGCATCGGCTGCCGCGGCAGCAGCACAGGAATACATAAAGAAAAGGGAATGGATTGAAACAGAAAAGGCCGAACCGTTGCCATTATCAGATGAAGTAAGAATTGGTGTATTTTTATGCGATTGCGGTACAAACATTGCAGGTGTTGTGAACGTTAAGGAGGTTGCTGAAAGGGTAAAGAACATTCCAAATGTTGTTTATGTTGAAGAAAACAAGTATACCTGCGCTGGCAGTACGCAGGATAATATTGTCAAAAAGATTAGGGAACATAATATCAACAGGGTAATAATTGCAGCCTGTTCATTAAAGACACATGGTGTAACATTTCAGAGGGTACTTGAGAGGGCAGGTTTGAACCCATATTTCCTGGAAATGCCGAACATAAGGAACCTTGATTCATGGGTTCATAAAAATGAGAAAGAAAAAGCAACTGAAAAGGCATATGAAATGGTTCTCATGTCCGCTTACAAATCAAAGTACCTAAAACCCCTGCAGGATCTTGAATTCCCTGTAACAAAGAGGGCAATTGTTATGGGTGGTGGTCCAGCAGGTTTGAGTGCAGCAATAGCACTTGCAAAGAGCGGTATTGAAACTCACCTTATTGAAAAGAGCGATAAACTTGGAGGAATGCTTAATGAATTGAACGATTTGGCTCCATATGGAATAGATCCAAAGTCCCTGCTTGATGATCTTGTTAATGAGGCAAGGGAAGTTGGTGTGAACATACACCTTTCAACAAGAATTGAAAAGATTTCAGGCTTTGTTGGTAATTTCAATGCAATATTATCGGATAAATCATCCATTGATTTCGGTGCTTTGATAATTGCAACAGGGGCGGATCCCTATATTCCAAATGAGTTTGGATATGGTAACAATGAGAAGGTAATAACATCACTGGACCTTGAAAAGAATATGAATAATATTAAGGAAAAAAATGTCACAATAGTTTCATGCATAGGTTCAAGGGGAAACGGTATGGGCTGTTCAAGGTTCTGCTGTTCAACAATGATAAATCAAGCTATAAGGTTAAGGGAATCCGGAAAAAATGTTAGGGTTCTTTATAAAGACATTAGGGCATATTCAATGTACGCTGAAGATTTATATTTGAAAGCAAGTAAAATGGGTGTACAATTTTTCAGGTATGACCCGGACAGTTTACCGCAGAACGTTATAAGGTATGAGAACAATGAAGTAAAGTTCAGGGATCTTTTAACGGATAAGGATTTATCAATACCTACAGATCTTCTTGTTCTTAACATTGGTCTGAAGCCAAGGGATGATGAGGTATTTTCACAGCTCACGTTATCAAAGGACGAAAATGGATTTCTCCTCGAACTTCATCCAAAGCTCGGACCTGTGGAAAATGCAATTGCAGGTGTATTCCTTGCAGGAACAGCACAGGGTCCAAAGGATGTTCATGAGGCAATGGTACAGGGTTATGCAACAGCATCAAAAGCAGCAGGAATTCTCTTTAAGGATAGAATAAAGAAGGAACCAATCGTGGCACAGATTGACCTGAACAAATGCATAAAATGCATGAGATGCGTTAATGTTTGTCCATACGGTGCATTAACAGGCGAACTTACAAAATGGATTAAACACAATCCGGCTTTATGCCAGGGCTGTGGTGACTGTGTTGCAGAATGTCCTGTTGATGCAATAACGATTCCAAACTTCACTGATCTGGATATTATCGCACAGATAGATGCTGCTACGGAAAAGGATCCAGACAAAAAGGCTATAGTCTTTACATGCAACTGGTGCTCATATGCAGGTGCTGATCTTGCAGGTATATCGAAAATACAGTATCCAACAAGTGCAAGAATAATAAGGGTCATGTGCTCAAGCAGGATCTCTCAGAAACTTGTTATGCATGCATTTGAAAGGGGTGCTGCTGTTGTTGCCGTAACAGGCTGCCATATTGGTGATTGCCATTACAACTATGCAAACAGGGATACGGAAAAGAGGTTTGAAAGGTGGAGAAAATACTTACAGGCCAGAGGAATCAATCCTGAAAGGTTAAGGTTAAAGTGGATCAGTGCTGCGGAGGGAATAAGGTTTGCAGAGTTTGTTAGGGAACTTGATGATTATATTAAAACATTACCCAAGGAGGAGATTGAAAGCACACCCAAAAAGCTGAGGGGAGCAAAATGATAAGTATAAATGAAAGTATGTTGGAGGGAATTAGAGATCTTCTGAATAATTATACGGTGGAATGTTTCCAGTGCGGTGAATGCACTGTTACATGCCCAATAACATCCTATACGGGTGATGTAATAAACGTTAGAAGATTGATGAGGAGTGCGCAGATAGGCATTAACGATTACGATAACCTATGGGCATGTGCAACATGCAAGCTATGTGAGGAATCCTGTCCCAGGGGTGTAAAAATTGTTGATACAATTGTTGCTTTGAGGGCAATGGCATTTCAGGAACACAATGCCCCAGAAAAAATTGAAAAGGTTGTATGGGACATATTTGAGAACGGTAACCCATGGGGAGG
Source organism: Thermoplasmatota archaeon (assembly GCA_031961545.1). Classification (GTDB taxonomy): domain Archaea; phylum Thermoplasmatota; class Thermoplasmata; order Thermoplasmatales; family ARK-15; genus JAVRLH01. Next base: position 7,866 of record JAVRLK010000039.1, read on the forward strand.
TAAAAAGAATGAAAGGGCAAAATGGGCAGAAGGCATGGGAATAAGAAATGCAAGAGAAGGTGTGGATGTTCTACTTTATGTTGGCTGTGAGGCAGCATACGATCCATCACAGCACGATTCAATAAGATCTATTTCTTACATACTCAACAAGGCTGGAGTAAACTTTGGCATACTTGGAAACGAAGAAAGATGCTGTGGTGAACCGTTAAAAAATGCAGGTGAACTTGGATTCCTTGAGGAATTGATCCTTCAGAACATTAAAGATTTTGAGAGCACAGGTGCAAAATACATTGTTACTGTTTCACCACACTGTGCAAATATGTTCAAAAAGTATTATAAAAAATATGGTCTAAACATGGAAGTAATGCATTACGCTGAATTCTTTGAAAAACTTAGGAATGATGGAAAAATAAATTTCAAAAAAATTGAAAATGGTAATACTGTAACTTACCATGATCCCTGTATACTTAGCAGGGATGATAGATTCATAGATGAGCCAAGGGATATGTTGAAATCTGCAGGATTCAAAATTGTTGAAATGAAGGATCATGGTAACCTTTCATTATGCTGCGGTGGAGGTGGAAACAGAATGTTCCTTGAGTTCAAGGGAAAAAGGCTTTCGGATATAAGGGCAGATCAGGCAGGGGAAACGAATGCACAGATAATTGTTACCGCCTGCCCATACTGCAACATGAACATAAGGGATAGCGTGAAAACAAGGAACATGAACATGAAGGTAATGGATCTTGCACAGTTGATGAAGGAGATGATTGAATGATAAATACATGGGTTTTTGTTGAGCACGATAAGAATGAGATTGAGGATGTTTCCCTTGAAATCATTGGCAGAATCAATGAAATAAAAAAGAAAGTAAATGTTTCAATAACATCAATAATTTTCGGCGAAGATACAATGGATATACCTGAAAAGTTAATAAAGTTCGGATCGGATAATGTTATTTTTCTCAAGAATAAATATTTTGAGGAATATGATACGGAAAACTATGTTAATTCAATTACACCAATCATTGATGAAAGGAAACCTGAAATAATTCTGATTGGTGCAACATACAGGGGCAGGGACTTTGCGGGAAGGCTTGCGGGAAGGTTAAAAACAGGTCTTGCAGCAAACGCAATAACGCTTGACATAGATGAGAATGGAACATTGTACACTGGTGTTCCTGGTTATGGTGGAAGGTTCATAGCTGAAATAGTAAACTACAAAAAAAGACCACAAATTTCAACAGTAAGACCCGGGGTTTTCAAAAAGATGGAAATGGATGAAAACAGAAAGGGTAGGGTTGAGATCATTGAAGTTAACGTTAATGAGCCAAGGGTAAAGGTGAAGGAAAAAGTAAGAAAGGAGTTCAAGGATATCAGTAAATCCGATTTTGTTGTTATAATTGGTAATGGTGCAGCGGATAAGATGGATCTTGCAAAAAGGTTTGCTGAACGTGTTAACGCTGATATTGGTGTAACAAGACCCATAGCTGACAGGGGTCTGGCCCCAAGGGATATCCAGATCGGTTCAACGGGTCTTTCTTTATCTTCAAAAATCGCAATTATTCTTGGATCAAGCGGATCCGAACACTTTGTTTCAGGTATTGAGAAATGCGGAACCGTTATTTCTATAGATATAAACAAGGATTCCAACATTTTTAATTATTCCGATTATTGCATTGTTGAGGATCTTTCTAAAATTTTACCAATAATTGTGGAGAAACTGGAGGGAAAAAGATGAGAAACATTATTGTCTGTGTAAAGGTTGTTCCACAGACAGAAAATGTTACCTTTGATCCTGTTACAAAAACACTCGACAGATCAAAGGCTGAAAATAAAATAAATGATGCTGACAAAAATGCAATAGAACTTGCATTACAGCTTAAATCCAGGTATGGTGGTAATGTTATCCTTGTTTCCATGGGCCCCATGTTCTTTGAACCTTTTTTGAAACTGGGTATAGCCATGGGGGCGGATGATGCCTACCTTCTATCAGATAGGGCTTTTGCAGGAGCTGATAGTTATCCAACAGCACTCACGCTGGCAAGAGCAATAGAAAAGATTGGAAATTACGATTTAATTCTAACGGGTGAGGAATCATCGGATGCTGGTCTTGGACAGGTTCCTGCACAAATTGCAGAGTTTTTGCATTTACCACAGATTCTTTTTGTTTCGGATGTGAAAATTGAGAATGATAGAATAATTGCAAAGAGAACAATAAAAGGTGGATATGAATATGTGGAAACAACAATGCCTGCTGTTCTGAGCATAGAACTAGGAATAAACCAGCCAAGATTTCCAGATTTCAGAAGGAAGAGATGGGCTGACAAGGAATTTAAATTAAAAGTATGGAACGCAAAGGATCTTGAACTTGATGAAAATATTGTTGGTTTAAAGGGATCCTATACATTCGTTAATAGGTTCATAGAGACAACTCCACCAGCAAGAAAGAAAGAATTCATAGAAGGATCCCCTGAAGAAAAGGCTGAAAAAATATTGAATTTAATAAAAAATATAAAATAATCTTTTAAAAACTTCTTTTTTAATTTTAACAGATTTTCTTTTTTCTTTTATTC
>JAVRLK010000040.1:0-10387 GCA_031961545.1 Thermoplasmatota archaeon
GCTTTTCCCTTCCCATTATTTTTATTATGTATTCAACAACAATTGAATTTTCATGGATTGAGAATGTAAAATCAAATTCCGGATTTCCCCTTAATACTGATGTATTCTTTTCAATAATACTATGAATCGCCTCATCCTCATTCTTTTCATAATCCCATTGTTTGCCAATTCTAACAGATCCGCATTTTGGACATATACCAAGGATGATTGTTTCAGGTGGTCTAATAAAATTTCCTCTATCCATATAACAATCAAGGCACATATTTTCAATTACAGCATCCTTCTTACCGCAAACTATGCATTTCATTCTTCAAAAAATAAAAAGGATTGATTATTTAAATTGTTTCACGGACCTTTCATATATACCTGACCAGAGGCTGGCGGAAAGTGCCATGAGGATCCCATAGATTAATGGATAAAGGAAGAGAATAACAATTCCTGGCATGCCAACTATGGGTGAAAGTATTGATGCAAGTTTAACTGTAAGGTTCAAGGGATACATAGCGTAAATTGTTACGGGAACGAAAAATCCTATTATTAAACCGGCAACAAAAGCCCTTTTAGGTCTTAAAATGTAAAGAGGGATGGATGCAAAAATCGCTGTTATGGGTGTTGAAAATAAAATTATGAATATGTAGGATAAGACAATTGATAGAATTGTGTTTACATATTTATTCATAGTTCATCACCGCCACAACCCTGTAATTTTCCAGATTGTAATACTCATGATCGTACCACATTTCAAGCTGGTTTGAAAAATATGCACTCAGTATATTTTCACTTGGACCACCGGGGAATATTCCATAAAATGTTGAATTACCCGGACAGGCTATAAATCTCAGTGATGATGAAACGGTGACAATCAACAACATTGTAAGATTATAGGGTGCAGAACCAACACTTATTGTATGATCATCACCGTAGAAGGGTATGGGACCTATGGATAAAGATTGAATACCCGTCAGGCTGTAAATTTCAAGAACATGTACCTTTCCCCATTCCCATTCACTCACATTGTTTCCAATATTCTTTGAAAGAAATGTTACTTCCCTTATGAAAGATTCCCTTGCAATTTGGGTAAAATTTCCGTTGAACCAGAATGAATCGGGATCATTTTTTGCCAGATAAATTATTGTTGTTGTGTATGGTAAAATAAATCCAGAAAGGTTGTGTTCACTGTAAATTTTCTCAAAGCTAAGATTATAAAGTTCGCTGAGGAAATACCAGTAAACTGTCATGCCCGTACTGTTTAAATCTGCATTACAGTTCCAGGAAACAAGGGCATTGAATGCCTGATTTTCCGTATTATTCATGATCATTCCTTTCAAAGCATTAACAATATAGGGTTTGAACATCTTTGCCCAGTAATCTGTCAGATTTGATTGCAGTGTCATCATGTTTTGTATTGTTAAATTATCCTTACCGTTAAGGTAGGAATAGATTGCCATTGCCCTTCCACCTGATGCCCAGTAACCACCAATGAACGGGTATGGATAATTCTTTCCAACCGTTGGCTGGTTTGGTGCAAATGCAAAACCCCTTGATGGATCCATTGTTTGGGGAAGATAATTGTATGGAACCTTACCATAAGGTTCATATTCATACAGGGATCCATTCAGAATGGATCTTGATCCAACAACAAGAACACTTTTTCCATCAGGTAAAATTTCCCTTATTGTTGGGTATGTACCAGCTGTAATATAACCCGCATGGTTAATTGAAACAAGGGCAAAATTCTGTGGTGGAGCCCCCCAGTATTGGAGAGCGTTCATCATATCAGAATAATTGTTTGATCTATCGAGCATGAGTTCTGCCACAAGATCATAACCAAAATCACCATTTGCCCAGTTTAAACTAACACCAAAATTTCCAATTCTTGAAATCAAAGGACCATTATTTGTGAAATACACAGAATATTCTTTTCCAAGCAATGTGTAATTTTCAATCTCTATTTTATGCCATGTTCCATTGAATAAGTAATTGTTTTCATTCAAAATTTCAAGGTATTCGTTTGCACTGTTTCCTTCAGGCGTTGTTAATCCCCATGCTGTATTTTCCGTATGCCCTATAAGAATACCCGGAACGCCAACAAGATCCCAGCCAGTAACATTGTAATTGGGATCCTTCAGCTGCATGGGTAACCACAGTGATGGTGCAAATAATTGTAGGTGAGGGTCGTTTGCAAGCATAGGATGACCGTTCGCGCTTAGCTTAGATGTAACCACCCAGCTATTGCTTCCAATAGAATTCTTCAATGTTGACTGGAACTGTGAAAGGTATGGATCCGATATGTTTGAAATTGCGGATTTAATTAAATTTTCAAGACTTTTTAAAAATGATGGATCAACACCTGTCGCCCATTGATCATACCAGTTCAGGGACCATAAATAATCTGGATCTATGCCCTGACTTTCAAGACTGTAACCGTTCACCTCACCATTACCCGGAACCAGTGTGAGATTTTCAGTGAAATATGGATAAAATGGCCATATTTCCATTGTTTGATTGTAACCAAATTCAGCATAGAATAATGAGGATAAAAGTGGTTCAATTGCTCCTGTTGTAAGTGACCATGCCATATAGAGGTTCCAGTCTATAACAAGTATTGGTGACCATAAAAATGGTTTCATATTCAAAAGTTTAAAACCGAGTGAATAGGAGCTTGTTGAATTTATGTATGCATTTATACCATCACAGTAATACTGCAAAATTTCATAATACTGTGGAAAATTTTCCCTGTAATTGTTCAATATTTTCTGGGCAATGAATGGAATGCCTATCATATGCATGGCAATATCCGAGCCTAAAGCACTTTCACCTATTATGGAACTAAGGTTACCTGATGCTGCAAGAGCCTGAAGTTCCATCTGGAAAAGTCTGTTCTCCGCACTGTAATAACCCTGCATGAAGAAAAGGTCATGGTCGTTTTTCGCTATTATATGCGCAACCCCCTGATTGTCCATAAAAATTGTTACATTTGAGAATAAACCAGGAATGCTTAATGTTTCATTTTTATAAACAACATTGCTTTCAGTTTGCCATACACCGTTGTATGGATTCAATACTGAAAAATCCTGTCCAACAAAACCTAGTATTGCAATGATAACAATCAGAATTGCAATGAAACGCAATTTCATAAAATAACTTATTTAATTCCACATTTATTAAATTTTTCATAACATTTTTTAATAAATATTCATTAAAGAAATTTGAATGAATGATGAAAGTTTAATTAAAAATAGAAAATTTCTAAGGTTCTGGCTTGCTGAATTTTTAATCCTTCTTTCATCATCAATGTTCGCTGTTTATTTTATATGGATAATAGCGGTCAGTTATAAATCCGTTTTCCTTGCAGGAATGATCCCCGCATTCTCAATGCTCGGCTATTTTATAATTCTCATACCTGAAGGATACCTGCTTGATAAATTTAACAGATCAAAAATAATATTTATATCCACAATTTTTCTTGCATTTTCATATTCCTTTCTTATATTTTCCAATGATCTTGTTTTAATTTACATTGTTGATGTTTTATCATCAATAAGTTCATCAATAACCTTTGATGCGTTCCAGACAATCACAAAGGAAATTCTAAATGAAAACCTTTATGGACAGGCTTCAGCATACATGCAACTAAGCATGAACCTTTCACGTATTGTTGGTATTGTACTTGGTGGTGTTTCAATAATTTTTAAAAACTATTTTCCCTACATAATATTTTCAATATCTTTAATTTCGGTATTCTTCAACTTACCATATGAATCTAATAAGAGGGTGTTTGAAAAATACACCTATGGTGATGTTCTGAAATTCCTTAAAAGATTCGTTCCATTCCTTCTTGTTGTACTTGTTATAAACGGACTTTTCATATCCATTGATGTTTACAGTTCCGGTTTGATTTACTTTGTTTTAAAATCAAACTCATTTTTTTACACACTCTTTATAATAGGATTTCCTGTTGGCGGTCTTATGGGTGCATTGTATGGGAACAGAATTGCAATAAAACTTGAAAACAGCCTTTATTTAAGCTTTTTTATATTCATTCTGGGAATTTTCATGATTTTTATTTCATTGAGCAGATCTGTTTACATTGATCCCCTTTTAACATTTTTGCTGGGATTCTTTGTATCTTTGCTAAATATACCATTGAATGCAATATTTTTGAAGGTTGTCCCGAACGAAATGATTGGTAGATTTAACGCATTTGTTGTCCTTGTTATTGGAGGGGCACAGCCACTGATGGCAACAATTTTCAGCATTCTTTCAAATTATTTCTTTCTCCCGGATATAATGTTCTTCGCAGGTCTTTTTATATCAATAATATCAATACCGGCATATTATACAATAAAAAATTTGTTAAATTATTTTTCAAAATCAGGATGAAATCTGTGAATATCCTGAAATATTATTGTTGTAGTATGTGAAGCACCAGGTTGTTGGTGCATCGAGTGTGAATGGAAGCATATATGTTGAATTCAATGGTGTTAATGAATTCAATGAATCACCATAGGATATGTTGAACATTGTACCATTGAAATAGTAATCCTGTATTGGATAGGATGATGATGGCTGAAATTCAAGCTGTGTGTAGGTTGAATAGAATTCAGATCCGTTATAGGGAATTGTTGCATTCCAGTATCTGTACTGCTGAGATGCGTTGTAATCAATTATCTGAAAGAGAATTGTTTTATTCTGTACATTGTATATGATGTTCAAACTGAGAAGAGAATTATCTGGCGTGGGAAAACCTGGCTGTACAGCAGGACTGCTTGAATTAAGGAAATAGTGAGCAACCATGTTCTTTCCTGGAACATACCATGGCGAGATTGTACCGTTTGGATCAATATCCACACCAAGCTGGAAGAATCCAACACCCGTTGATCTTGTTGTACCATAATAGTTCATCACATTTATCTGGAAGCTCAATATTCCCATTTCAGGCACAGACCAGTTATGCAAAATCATGTTTGCATGGATAACTGTGAATGGCGGAAGTAATGTGACTATCAAGCCTGATCCCTGACCGTAACCCATCATTGGATTATAGCCCGGATAATATATTGGTATCTGATATGATGTGAAAATTATATCCGTGAAATATGAAATGCCATTAAGGGTTGAAATCATTATTCCTGCATATTCATATGCATCAGGAACAGATATGTTTGCAAATACACTGTCTGTTTCATCAACAAAAAGCTGCATGGTCCAGCTGAGCTGTTTGTTTGTGCTAGAATTGTAAATATAGGCTGTGAGATAAACCCAGTTACCTGGATAAACTGAACTTGGAGCTTTTCCTATTATTTTTGCAGTTTGTGGTGTATTTCCAAAATAAATGTTTTTCCCATTCACACCTATGGAAAACAGTGGCTGATTTTCACTGTTTACTATTGAAATAAAACCATAACTACCATTCACCAAGGCCTGGAATGAAAATGAATTATCACCCTGTATAACATTTTTATTAGAAACCAGAACCGTATTTTTTGAAAGCTTGATGGATGGTTCGCCAAAATAGTTCACCTTGTTTGTTATTATTGCACTGCCCTTTCCAATCATCTGCCATCCATAATCTTCATAATTTCCACCATTGAGGAAATCTGAAACGAATGCAAAAGCACCTGATGTACCCACCGCTGGGGATTTTTTATCAACTGTTGTTTTAAAAATTCCTGCGTAGGAAACAACTGGAATGAATGAAGATACAAGAATGAATACCACCAAAAATATTAGCAGGCTTTTTTGTATCCTCTCCATGAATATTGATATAAAAAAATAATATAAAGATTTTTCCATCAATATGAAAAACCAAACATTTTCTGTGCTCCAATTTTTATAAAATTGTTAACAAACAGGTATAGGAAAGCGGTGTAAAGTAAAGAAATTATTACCAGATTTGCTGGTATTGGTGGTAAAGTTGGCAAGCCTATTATTCCAAGAATTGAAGCGACGACAATATCAATGATTATAAGAATGATCATGTATTTGTTAGGCCTGCTTTCCCAGAAGTTTTTCCTTTCTCTAACATTAAGAACATTGAAGAGATTTGTGAACAATATGTAAACAAAACCGAATGTGGGTAATTGTGAAGGAGAAAGATGGAAATAGTTGAAGACAAAGTAAAGCATAAGGAATGATTCTATAACCATGGCAATACCGATTACAGATCCTATCTTGACAAGATGGTTTATGTCCCAGGTGGCAGGTGAATTCTTTATTCTTTCTTTGTCAAGTGATAAACTAATAGTAACAAAATCGAACATGAATAGAAGAAGGATCATTCCAAGTGGATTCATCACAAGGTAACCTGTTATTATCAAAGCAAGTGTTACGAAAATTACATCCTGCAACAACCTTGATATTTTACTTAATATCCAGGTATAGATCCTTTCAAAAACCTCCCTTCCTGTTTTTACAAGATCAACAATATTTTTTAAACCTGGCTGGGTTAAAACAACAGCCGCTCCACCCTTTGCAACATCCGTTGCATTGCTAACTGCAATGCCAACATCTGCCTGCTTCAATGCGGGTGCATCGTTCACACCATCACCCGTCATTCCAACAACATGACCAGAACTCTGCAATGATTTTACAATTATGTACTTATCCTCAGGGTAGGATTCTGCAAATCCATCAGCCTGGGCCATTATCTTTGATGCTTCAATTGCATCTTTATCCTTTATCTTTTTAATTTCCTCCATGCTCACTATGTTTTCACCGAGCTCAAGTTCATTCCCAATTTCCTTTGCAATTTCCAGCTTATCTCCGGTGAGCATTTTAACCTTAATACCCAGGTTCCTCAATGCCTTTATCAGATCCCTGGAATCCTCTCTGGGTGGATCCCTGAGGGCCACGATTCCCGCAAAACTCCATTTTTCTTTTTTTATTGCAACAGCCAGAATTCTGAAACCTTTCTTTGCAAAATTTTCCATTTCCTTGTCGAATTTCTCCCTTACGTTTTTATCCTCGTTGCATAAATCCATAATGATATCATAGGCACCCTTTGTAACTGTAAATTTTTCAGAATCCGTTGAAACATATGCTTCCGTTCTCCTTGTTGATGGATCGAAGGGTATGAATTTTTCAATCCTGTATTTTTCAACGTTAATTTTCTTTTCCCTGACATAATTTATGAAAGCAAGGTCTATTGGATCCTGATTTGCCTCCTGGGAAGCGAGCGCACCGAATAAAATCAGTGTATCGGGATCCATGTCTTTTCCAACAGCAGAAATGATTGAAAGCTGATTTTTTGTTAGTGTTCCTGTCTTATCGCTCACAAGAACGTTCATTGTTGCACTGCCTTCAATTGAATCAAGCCTTGTTACAAGAACACCTTTTAAAGTCATCTCCCTTGCACCAATAGCTAGGCTAACCGTGAACATGGCAGGTAAGGCTATTGGTATTGCAGCAATTATGAGAACAAGAAAGAATGGAATTAAAAGTAAAGCATTCTCTCCCCTTATAAATGTGACAGCTATTGCAACTCCTATCAAAATTACTGTAATTATGAGCATATACGTTATTACCCTGTTTATTACACTTTCAACCCTGAGCCTTGGCCTTGCAACTTTAACCAGTTCAACTGTTTTTCCAAAATATGTTTTTGTTCCTGTGAAAATAACAATGCCTGAAAATTCACCCTTTCTAACAATTGAACCAGAATAAAGTACATCATTAACCTTTTTTGTAACAGGCAGTGATTCACCTGTGATTGCCGACTGGTCTATTTCACCCTCACCCTCAAATATTTTTACATCCGCAGGAACAAAATCACCATTCCTTAACCTTATAATATCACCGGGTACAATTTCTCTTGCGGGAACAACAACCCATTTACCATCCCTCAGAACCCTCGCCTGCACCTGGAGCTTTTTCTTTAGAATCTCAAGTGCCTTATTTGCCCTTCCCTCCTCTATCCAGGATATGATAGCATTAACGAAAACCAATCCTAAAATAATATAAAAGTTAAAAATTTCATTTAAAAAGTAGCTTAAAATTGCTGCAACCTCAAGTATCCAGGCTGTTGGATTCCAGAACCTTTTTAACAAAGAGATTAAAGGATTCCTTTTTTCCTCAACAACCTCATTGTATCCATAAACTTTTATTCTCTTTTCATATTCTTCATTCGATAATCCTTTTTTAATGTCCGTTTCAATTCTTTTTTCTATTTCCTCATAGCTTAATTTTTCCACTTCTTCTTTTTTGATCTCATCCATCATGTAATCAAGATCAAACATTAAATAAAATAGTTTCTTCAGCTGAATTAATTTTAAAAATATTACAAAAACAAATTTTTATTTTAGAAAAAAATTTAAATAATGCATTTATGATTCATAAATTATGAAAAGTAAAATTCTCTCAATTGTTATTGGTATACTTTTTGTAATCATTGCTTTTGGAACAGTTGCAGCCCATTCTTCACCACCAACATATGTTCTGTTGATCCATGGATACAGCATGGATGGATCATACGCAGCAAATGATTGGCTGGGAGGAGTGAATATTTATCAAACACTTGTCAACCAAGGATACATTGTTGGTCTCGTTTCCTATTACGGTGTTTTCTCAATTACATTCAGCAATGGCTTAAACTTCACGGATCCAAATTTCTATGGAACACAGAACACACCAATAGAAAATGTGGCAGATGAACTTGGATATGCACTTACAGAAATTTTCGGAAACATGGGTCCTGTGAACCTTGATATTGTAGCACACAGTATGGGTGGACTTGTCACCCTTTACATGCTTGAAAATTTTAAAATTCCCAACGTTAACCTTGTGAATGTTATTTACATAGCTTCACCCTTCAATGGTTCACCATTTGCATCCATCGCTTCATATCTGGGCCTTGACATTTTTGTTGGTTATCAAGCAGATGAAATGGACCCAGGATCCTCTTTCCTCAATAACCTTCAGAACAACATGATCAATGCAATAAACAATTATCCTTCAACAACGTTCATAGTATATATTGGAACATACGACCCATGGTGGGGATACATATTCTTTAATGATGATAACGATGGTGTTGTGGATTATTCATCTGCCACGAATGTATATTACAATTATGTTTACACATTTCCTGATGATGTTCACACCTATTTCCTTGATAATTTGACATGCAGTGGAATTTCATACTTTGAGGATCCAGCGGTTGTGCAGGAAATTTTGAACAACCTTTCAGGCAGTTATTAATTTTTTTATATTTTTTCATAAATTTCAGAAAATTTTTTCGGTTTTATTCCAAAATATTCCCATATCTTTTGATCCCTGCAGAAATCAAGTTTTAGCATGTAATACTGTTCTTTTGTAATAATTCCTGAGAAGGAGAGGAAGGGTAAAATAATTTTAAAAATTCCATCAGGAATAATTTTAGATTCTTTTTTACCACTATTTTTTCTCACAATATCCACCAGATCCTTCAGTGTTAATTTTTCAGGCCCAGATATTTCAAAAATTCCATTTTCCTTTTCAATTAAAATTGATACGATGCTCACAAGATCCTCAACATAAACAGGGCATAGGTATCCGGATTTAATTGAAATTCCATACTTTGAAACCTTTTTTACAATTTTTGTGAAATAATCATCCCTTCCAAAGACAAGGGATGGCCTTATGATCAAATAATCAAAACCTGAATTTTTAACCATATTTTCTGCCATGAACTTTGTCTGGAAATACTTTGTTTTACCAATATCCGCATTTATTGCCGAAAAATAAACAAATTTAATTTTTTTACCCTTATAGGCATTTAAAAGATTTTTAACACCCTTTACGTTTACATCCTCATGTCCCTGCTCTTTTGTTTCTTTAATAACTGCAACAAGATCAATAACAACATCAACGTCAGGCAGGTTTTTTAGCGTTTCATTCTTTGTTATATCACCAAATACAAATTTTGATATTGAATCAATTTCAGGTGCTCTTTTTCTCGATAGATAATAAACTTCATTCTTTTCTGCAATTCTTTTTATTAAATTTTTTCCTATGAATCCAGATCCTCCTACAACAAGAATTCTCATAAAAATGAATAATGTTAAAAAGGTATTTAAAAAGTATGGAAAAATTAATATCCACTCATTTAAATATTCATCCTATGGAAGAAAATATAAAAACCAACCTGGGAAAATCCATGCTTAAGCTTGTTGTCTACATTGTTCTCTATGTCCTTGTTGCGGCGATTGTCCAGTTCATAATGTCCGCATTGATAACAAAGATATACCCTGGTATAGTTTCCTATTCATCCTACATACAGATTTTATAGTTAAACGCAAAACTTTTTATACTATTATTTAATATCTTTTATCATGGTCAGAAAAGAGGAGATTAAAATAAACAAAAGTGTTCCAGTTGAAGAAATAGAAAAGAGAATAAAATCAATAGA
>JAVRLK010000041.1:0-2555 GCA_031961545.1 Thermoplasmatota archaeon
TTTTTTCTATTTTTTATACGTATAGAGGATGGTACTTATTGCATTTTTTTCCAAAGGATGTTATAATTCACATTCTCCAATCTTGTACACATTGTTAAAAGGTATATAATATCCTTCAACAGACATTATTATTTTTCATTATTTTTAATATCTTTTTTATTCCCTTTTCCTATATTTTTTGGCAGTTCAAAAACGTAATTTTTTTACCTCTGCATTCTTGTGGAATGCAAAATAAATTTTTCTAAAATTAATTGATATTTCTTTTGCCTTTCACTGAGGTTGAAATATTTTTTATTCGTATATAGAATACTGAAATTTGTTGAAAATTTTTAAGATTTTTACATTGCTTTGTGGGGATTTATTTTGATCAACCTTATAATAAAATCACATTATTTGTGTGTATCTGATATCTGTTGTTCATGCTGGAATTCTGGCATTTAGAAAGATATTTATATAAATTTGTCATTTTGTTTCATGATGTCAATACTCAAGGGGTGTTTAGATGGATGGGCATAGAAATCTAAAATTGGTTTTAGTTTTAGCAATAACACTGTTTCTTCTAACGAGTGCTTTAACTACATTTGTACAAGCAACATCCCCGAACACAACGAAAGCTAATACTTTGAATGTGCAATTAGTTATGTTGCCCAAGAGTATCGGAGGAGTAATCAGTTCGGGTAACTTTATAAAAATTAAGCCTTTGGACCCAAATAAAAAATTGTATGTGTTGGTAACATTGCCTTTCAGAAACAGTGAACAATTGCAAAATTTTCTTGCTGAATTACAAAATCCTAATTCCCCCTATTATCACAAATATCTTACACTGCAAGAATTCACAAATGAGTATTCTCCAAGTATAACCACATACAACTTACTTGTGAACTATTTTGAATCTTATGGTTTGCAGGTCAGTACTTACAATGACAGGGTATCCATATTATTATATGGTTCCGTAGCACAGTATGAAAGTGCCTTTCATACAAACTTATATGATTTGAAAAGTGGAAATTCTCAATTTTATGCACCTGTATCTCCATTGTATCTACCTTCTTATATAGCCAATGATGTGATCAATGTGGTAGGATTGAGTGACCAGTACAGGGCTCATTTTGATTTGCGCATAAAACCAGATTTCACAGTCAGCGGAGGCACTCAAATACTTTATGGATCTGATTTGCAAGTTCCATATCAACTGAATTTATTGTATCAGAAAGGCTATCCAACTAATTTGACAGTAGCTACAATACTATGGGGTGGTGTGGCCTCAAATGGTTCTCAAGTTGGAGCATTTGTTCCATCCGATATATATACATATTTTAACCTGACTTTACCATCAAATGAACCTAAACCAACAATAATTGGTTATCCTATTGAAGGTGCAGCCCCTCCTGGGCCTTCTGCGGCAAATGATTCCACCCAGGCAAATTATGAAAGCACACTTGATCTAGAGATGGTGGGCAGTATGGCACCTGGTATTACAGTGGTTGAAGTTTACGGACCCGGATCCACCAATGGTGGACCTGAGGAAGAGCTTGATGCTGCATTTGCAGACATACTCAGTCCACCAAGTGGTGCGCCTTCTGCACTTAATAATGTTGTGGCTATATCAAATTCTTGGGGAGGTGGAGATACAAATGATTCTACATGGAATTCCTATGAACAGGAGGCTGCTGCCAGGGGTATTACAGTCTTAGCATCATCCGGTGATGATGGAAATACTGGCAATGCATCTCCCAGTTTTCCTGCAACTGTAGGATTTAATACCTATGGAACTCTGGCAGTTGGAGGTACTCAGGCAAATTTAACAGGTACTCCATCCCAGAATGGTACTGGTACCACTGGATTCCAGAGTCAATCAGTATGGTACAATACCCCACAAGCTGGAGATGGATCACAGGGAGGGGTTAGCAGCGTTTATCCAGAACCTTCCTGGCAAAAATCTAGCTCTCAAGCAAACTCTGTTATAACAGCACAGGGATCTGGAAGAGGTACTCCAGATATTGCTGCAGTGGGAGCAAATATGTACATTTGGATCACCAGTTCCAATGGTACTTCTGGCTGGCAGGAACTTTGGGGCACAAGTATTGCATCTCCATTAGCTGCTGGAGTTATTGCAGTAATGGATTATTATACGGGCAGTAATTATGGATTTATAGATCCTTTAGTGTATCAATTAGGGCAGGCAGAAGTGAATGGAAGCTATGCGTCAGCAAAACCATTCTATTTTGTAGCGAATGGCTCAAATGGTATGTTTAGTGCCCAAAATGGTTATAGCCTTGTTGTGGGATGGGGTTCTATAAATGCATATAATTTCGTTTTGGCATCAGAAAATATTGTATCTCATACATACACAGTAACGTTCACTGAAAGCGGACTACCATCGGGAACAACATGGTCGGTAACTTTAGCTGGAACAACAAAGTCATCGAGCACAAATACAATAACATTCAGTGAACCCAATGGTTCATATTCATTCAGTGTTGGTAATGTTAATGGATACACAGCAAGTCCCTCATCAGGAACAGTAACAGTGAATGGAGCGAATGTAAATCAGG
>JAVRLK010000041.1:2655-6351 GCA_031961545.1 Thermoplasmatota archaeon
GAAAGCGGATTACCATCAGGAACAACATGGTCAGTAACACTTGCAGGAACAACAGAGTCATCAAGCACAAATACAATAAGTTTCAGTGAACCGAACGGATCATATTCATTCAGTGTTGGAAGTGTGAGCGGATACACACCAAATTTATCATCGGGAACAATAACTATCAACGGTGGTGAAGTTTTTAAAACACTAAACTTTTTTCCATCAAATTCTTTTTCTTCTCAAAAAGTGGTAATGCCATATTTATATCCCGTTTATAGTGGTTATAGTCAGGATATAAGTAACAACAAAAACGTTATAAATGGTTTACAATATGAAGCCTTTGACCTTAATTCTAATGGCTCTCTAAACTACTTTGGTGATCAAGGTGTCACATCAACGTTGCAATCTTTGGGCGTTGCTGCTTGGCCAATGATAGTAAACGATTACAATATAACAAAACAAACGTTGAAAATCTAATAAATAATGTAAGTGGTGTTCAGACAGAATTTATTAATTCCGCCATAACCTATGCACTGAACAACGGTTATGAAGGTTATTCCATAGATTTTGAGCCACCATCAGGTTCTGATTTTACACAGAGTGATGCATATAATTTTATTGAATTTTTGAATAACTTTGCAAATGCATTACATACACACAATCTAAAACTTGCTGTTGCAATAACACCTGCATATAATGGTATTCCCACATCTGAACTATTCTACTATTTCTATCATCCCTATACAACAATAAATGTTGATTATGTTATGCCAATGTGTTATGAAGGCTATTTTTCAGGTACATATAGTTTTCAATCAGCTGTTTCGTCAATATTAAACGCTGTTGGAAACTATCTATCTATTAATCAGATAGTAATTCTACTTTCCACAACAAATCCAAACACAAATGCGCCCTTCAATGAAAGTCAAATGAGTGAAAGAATAAATTATATTGAGCAGAACAGCATAAAAGGTATTGGTATATGGTCAATGAATCAGCAGGGCGGATTTCCCTCCTCACAAAATCTATGGTCTCTTCTTTATAACTTTAAATATTCCGGAACAACACAAACAACATACACAGTAACGTTCAATGAAAGCGGATTACCATCAGGAACAACATGGTATGTTAATGTAACAAACTCTTCGGGAATTACTGTATCATATTCATCAAGTACAAACACAATAAGTATCAGTGAACCTAATGGCTCTTATTCATACAGTGTTGGTAATGTTAGTGGGTATACGGCAAATCCATCGTCAGGAACAATAAATGTTAATGGAATGAATGTTAATCAACCTATAACATTCACAGCTTTGTCAAATCAATTTATTCCTGGGACGCTTGTTCAGGTAGTATGGAGTTCAATAAATGTGAGAACAGGGCCAGGGACATCATACTCTATTATTGCAACTGAAAGCTATGGAGCACAGGGAGTAATAGATTTTGGCTCACAGGTTAGCAATAATGGTTACATTTGGGCACCGATAACTTATTCTGATGGTACAGTTGGTTGGTCAGCTGTCCAGGGTCTCACATCTCTCGGGCCCTCTGGATATTATACTGAAAATGATAATTACTGGCCATCCTCAACAGTATATGTTACAGCATCATACTTAAACGTTAGAACAGGTCCGGGTACCTCCTATACAATAATAAAGCAGGAACCATATGGTACTGTTGGAACAATTGAATTTGGTCAAATGACAGATAATGATGGCTATGTTTGGGTACCTGTTTATTTCTCCGATGGCACAGTTGGATGGTGCACAATTCTTTATCTTCAACCAGAAAATGTTACCTACACAAGTTCTCCAACACAGGGATACTATTATACTGTTCAACCAGGTGATACTCTCTGGGATATTGCCTATTTGGCCTATGGTGATGGAAGCTATTATTGGTATATAATGGATGCAAATGGTCTCAACGATACAACAATTTATCCAGGACAAGTTCTTTATATTCCAATAGTTTAAATTTTTTTATAATTTCAAAATTATCAAATTTATGTTGGCGAAATAACTATATACCGGAACATTATTACAATTCTTTACCCATTGGCAAATGAACGGTGTGTTTCAGGATTAGGGAGTAATTCCCTAATAATGAATGAAACAGTTCAGCATTTGCCAATAAAGTGGGGATTTGAGAAAAACTGAGGAACTCTCAAATCCAACATGGGCAGTAAGGGTGAAACCTGTGGCCAATAATTACCATACTCCCTTTTATAACACCGGTTGATCCTGCCGGAGGCCACTGCTATCGGGTTCCGACTAAGCCATGCGAGTCATGGGGTCGCAAGACACCGGCGCACGGCTCAGTAACACGCGGATAATCTATCCTCTGGTGGGGGATAACCTCGGGAAACTGAGGCTAATACCCCATAGGTATTCAATGCTGGAAGGCTTGAATACTGAAAGCGCAAGCGCCAGAGGGTGAGTCTGCGGCCTATCAGGTAGTAGGTGGTGTAACGGACCACCTAGCCTAAGACGGGTACGGGCCCTGAGAGGGGGAGCCCGGAGATGGGTTCTGAGACACGAACCCAGGCCCTACGGGGCGCAGCAGGCGCGAAACCTTCGCACTGCGCGAAAGCGCGACGAGGGGAACCCGAGTGCCTCTCCTTTTGGGGAGGCTTTTCACAAGCCTAAAAAGCTTGTGGAATAAGGGCTGGGCAAGACGGGTGCCAGCCGCCGCGGTAATACCCGCAGCTCGAGTGGTGGCCGCTTTTATTGAGCCTAAAACGTTCGTAGTCGGCTTTGTAAATCCCTGGGTAAATCGGGCCGCTTAACGGTTCGAATTCCGGGGAGACTGCAAAGCTTGGGACCGGGAGAGGCCGGAGGTACTTTTGGGGTAGGAGTGAAATCCTGTAATCCCAAAGGGACCACCTGTGGCGAAAGCGTCCGGCTTGAACGGCTCCGACGATGAGGAACGAAGGCTAGGGGAGCAAACCGGATTAGATACCCGGGTAGTCCTAGCTGTAAACGCTGCCCGCTTGGTGTGGCCTGTTCTACGGGAGCAGGCCGTGCCGGAGCGAAGGTGTTAAGCGGGCTGCTTGGGGAGTACGGCCGCAAGGTTGAAACTTAAAGGAATTGGCGGGGGAGCACCGCAACGGGAGGATGCGTGCGGTTTAATTGGATTCAACGCCGGAAAACTCACCTGAGGAGACCAGCGTATGTGGGTCAAGCTGAAGACTTTACCCGAACAACAGCTGGAGAGGTGGTGCATGGCCATCGTCAGCTCGTACCGTAGGGCATTCACTTAAGTGTGATAACGAGCGAGACCCCCATCCCTAGTTGCCAACCTATTCCTTCGGGAATGGGAGCACTCTAGGGAGACCGCTTCCGCTAAGGAAGAGGAAGGAGGGGTCGACGGTAGGTCAGTATGCCCCGAATCCTCAGGGCTACACGCGCGCTACAAAGGACGGGACAATGGGTTCCGACCTCGAAAGAGGAAGGTAATCCCGAAACCCGTTCGTAGTCCGGATTGAGGGCTGTAACTCGCCCTCATGAAGGTGGATTCCGTAGTAATCGCGGATCAACAGTCCGCGGTGAATATGCCCCTGCTCCTTGCACACACCGCCCGTCAAACCATCCGAGTCGGTTCTGGGTGAGGCCCTGACCGTCAGGCAGGTTCGAACCCAGGGTCGGCGAGGAGGGTTAAGTCGTAACAAGGTATCCGTAGGGGAACCTGCGGATGGATCACCTCCTA
>JAVRLK010000041.1:6451-10335 GCA_031961545.1 Thermoplasmatota archaeon
TCCTTTACCATAAGAATTATTCTCTCAGTTACCTGTCTGTTGAATTCCTCCTCAAGCTTGAATTCCTTAACCATCATGAACAGAGCTGTTATTAGACCAGTTAAAGCATCATTGAATTCTTCCTTTGTAATTGAAACAAGGTCAAGTTCAGAACTTAAAACGATCTCTTCATTTATTCCCCTTATTACATACTTGACAAGGTTTATTCTATCGTTGAGGAAAAGCAATTTTCTCGCAATATCCAACCTTTGAATTGGTTCAAGGAGTGCTGTTTCAAGTCCTGTGAAAACATTCAGCCTTACGAATCTGTTACCAACAATAACATGTAGTGCAAAAGGTATTTTTGGATGCTCGGCTATAATAACATTTCCCTCCACCTTCACATCCCATATAAGGTTCACAGGATCCTCGGATTTGTCTGATCCTGATGTTAGCCATTTTACTATTTCGGAATTCCAGTCTGTTACCTCCTGTCTTGCTAGAACCATAAGATCGGGTGCGATCCTTATTATGTCATCTTCCGTTAGAATACCAATTACCTTGCTGTTATCCATTACAGGTAACTTTTTTATTTTTTTATTCACCATCAACCTTGCGGCATCATCAACACTTTCATCGGGTTTAATTGTTATAAGTGGGGAGCTCATTATGGAAGATAGTTTTTCCTTGTTGGGATCCATGTTTTTTGCAAGAAGCTTTGTTGTAAAATCCCTTTCAGTTACAATTCCAACAGGTGAATTGTTATCAAGCACAATTATTGCATACATGTTTTTTTCAATCATTTCCTTAACAGCCTTTGATATTATTGTATCCTTGTCCAGCTGCAAAATATTACCCGACATTATATCTTTTACCAGCCAAACTTTCATAATTTCACCCAATTTGAACAAATAGATTGGATGGTTAAATAATTTTCCTAAAATTTCATTTTTAATTCCAAATTCTCTATTTTTCCAACACCCTTAAGTGATGAAAGCAAACCAATTACTGTATTCTTTACAATATTCTGGACGAATGGACTCAGGTATATTTCCCTGTTGTTCACATATATGTTCATGAAAACATCAGGATTATAATACCTGCAATCCATGAAATCTTTTTCTTTGTTCAAGATTTTTTCTGCAAGATCCCTGCATGTTTTGAAACCGCATTCACCGCAGTTGAAGTTTGGTAATTTTTTCATTATTTTATCTATTTCAATTTCATGTTCAATGTATTTTATCAATGAATCAAAATCCCTGTATTCCATAACAGTATTTTCCTTTGTTTCACCATTTCCAAACTTAACCTTTTTTATCCATGGTTCGTTTTTGTAACCTTCAATGAGAATAAGATCGAATTCACCAAAAAGATTTATCATTTTTATTATTTCTTTTAGATCCATGTTTCTTTTCAAAATGAATGATACTTCACCAATTGAAGAAGAAACAGTCAATTTTGATCCTGAATTTGAAAATTTCCAAGTATCCTTTCCAGGTGAATCTATTGAAAAACCCTCATGGGGAATGTGCTTTATTGTAGCAATACTGTAATTTTTATTTTTGAAATATTCTATAACCCTTGTTATTGTTTCAGTTTTGCCTGAACCCGATGGTCCATAGAATGATAGAATCATAGATGGGAATATGTTTAATCAGACATATCAATTTTTCCCTATGCGGGTGCCGGGATTCGAACCCGGGTTAGAAGCTTGGGAAGCTCCTGTGCTAACCTCTACACTACACCCGCTAAACTCTTCAATTGAAAAAACTTATTTATTTTTTTCTGAGTACATATCTTTTTATGTCCATGTATCCACTTTCACCTTTCCATATTATATCATAATTCTTAATTTTTATCCTTTCTTTCATTATTGGAGCATCAATAACAAGTGTTTCATATTCACCCCCTTCACCGGATGGATTTATTTTGTATTTTGCATAAAGGGATCTTAATTTTGAGAGCATGTTTTCATCAAACTCTTTACCAATGAATGATCTATCAAGACCTTCAGCAAAAACACCAACAAATATAAATCTGAAGCCGGCATTTAGAATTTCTCTTAACAGCAAAAACTGATCCTTGTGCCACAAGGGAGTATAATGTATCTTGTTGAGATTTTCACATATTCTATCTATTCTCGTTTTTTGGTAATCAGATGCAATCGCTCCACTAATTACAATTTTTTCATCATAGTTTTTTAATACAATCTCAAGATCTTTTGGATTATCCGATAATCCATAAATATCATTCTCTATGCCAATTGAGGATGATATAACTCTAGCCATATGTGGTTCTATAGCATGGTACATCATAGAATCCTTTTGTGGGAGAATCGTTATTGTCCTTTTCACGTTAATTCCCTGGTTCAATGCTATGTAAAGGGCAAAAGTACTGTCCTTTCCTCCGCTTAACAATGATATTGCATCCATGTTCAACAAATGTTCCTATTCAAATCCTCAATATTAATTTTTTTCACAGGTTCGTTGAAAACGAATTTCTCAAGATCCATAAATTTTTCTATTGATGCATTTGTTATTGGCCTTTTAGGTAAAAATGGGCATCCGCATCCACCACTCTTTGATAAATCAAATGTTCCTATTTCCCTTGCTATCTTTTCTATCTCCACCTTATCGAAACCAATCAATGGTCTGAAAACTGGAATTCTAACAGAAAGGTTTTCAACAGCAATGTTACTCAAGGTCTGTGATGCAACCTGTCCCAAGGATTCTCCTGTAACAATGCCAAGTGCATTGTATTTTTTCGCAATTTCCTCCGCTCTCTTTAGCATTGAGTATCTGCAGAAAACGCATGTCCAGTTTTCGTAACCTGATTGATATAAATTCTGTAAAATATTTTCAAGAAGGGATCTATGGTCCTCAACTATCAATTCTAAAGGATCAGGTGAATAGGATTCAAGTTTTTTTATTATTCTCCTGACAGCCTTTTCCTGTTCGTCGTTGTGTTTGAAATGTAAAAATATAGGCAGAGCTCCCCTTTTCATCATGAGGAATGCGGCAACAGGTGAATCTATACCACCGCTTATTAAAGAAATAACCTTCCCCTCAATACCAACTGGCAAACCGCCAAAACCCTGAATTTTTTCTGTGAAAATCAAAGCTCTGTCTTTGTAAATTTCAACACCAATATCAAGATCGGGGTTTTCAAGGTTAACATTTTTTTTGAATGTTTCCTTCACCATTTTTCCTAGAATTGCATTAAGTTCCATTGAATTATATTGATATTCCTTCCAGATCCTCTGTGTTGAAATTCTGAAACTTGAAAAATCCTTATCCTTTATAATTTCCTTAATTGCATTGAAAATATCATTAATATCGAGAGAGCTTTCAATTGCTTTGGAAAAGGATGAAATACCAAGGACATTCCTTAAAAGAATTTCAGGTGCCCGGGTTTCAACAAATATCCTGCCATGGATCCTTGTCACCTTTGAATCATAACCATTGTTCTTGAGCTGCTTCTCAATATTTTCCATCAATTTTTTTTCGAAAACAATTCTATTTTTTCCCTTCAATCCTATTTCAGAATACCTTACTATGATCATTGTTCATCTTTAATTTTTTTATGATAAATACTTTTCTTTATGCATATGTTTTTATAAAAATTATTATTCTAAGCAGAATTTCTAAATCTATTATTGCAATTGCCAGATAACCTGAAATGAATGAAACATTTAGGTAGGATCTTATGCTTTTCATTTTGTATACAAAAAGAATAAGCGGTAATGTTATTGCAATTCCTAAAAGATAATAAATGCTGAAAGTTAAAATGGATCCTGACCATATGCCCCTTATGAAGGGTGTGAACATTATTCCAATTAATATGTAAACGTCTGCCAGTGCTAAATAAAATAAATATTTCTTAGATGAACCTGAAATGTAAAAGAA